>NZ_NFIQ01000029.1 GCF_002159455.1 Flavonifractor sp. An306 | reverse complement strand
TCTCGAAACCATTGGGGATAGCGCATTCGACGGCTGCATTGGACTGACGGGCATCACTTTGCCGGACGGTGTCACCTCGATTGGGTATGGCGCATTCTACGGCTGCAGCAGCCTGACGGGCATTACTCTGCCCGACGGTGCTACCTCCATTGGGGAGGGTGCATTCTACGACTGCAGCAGCCTAACCGAGCTGGTGCTGCTGGCCCAAACGCCCCCGGATCTGGGGATGAGTGCCTTGTTTGGTGTCGGTTCGACGCTTCGCATCGTGGTTCCCGGGGGGAGTGTGGAAGCGTACAAACAGGCTCCAGACTGGGTGGGCTATGCCGCCTCTATCGAGGCCCTGTCCTATGGGCTGACAGTCGCCACGGACAGCCCTTCCCTGGAGCTGCCCCAGGGGGCAACCCCCGCTGGGGCGGCGTTCACCATCACCAATAACAGCAACGTCACCGTCTCCGGCCTGAAGGTCTCCTTAACCGACAGCGGCAATTTTGAGCTGGACACCTCAGAAATGGCCGCTTCCCTGGCCCCGAACGGCGCCACGACCTTTACCGTCACCCCCAGGAGCGGCCTGGCGGCGGGCTCCTATTCCACCGATGTCAATGTGACCAGCATGATTTCCAGCGTACCCGCCACCGCCAGCCTGACCTGTACCGTGAAGAAGGTGGAGATTGCCGCCGATCCCGCCAGCCTGGACTTTGGCAGCGCCTACACCGGCTATACCCAGCCCGGGAGTCAGACCGTCACCGTCACCAACACGGGTGAGCAGGCGGTTACCCTGACCCAGCCCCTGGACACCGCCTACTTTACGGTTGGCCCCCTCTCCGACGCTGCCTTGGCCGCAGGCGAACAGGCTGCCTTCACCGTCCAGCCCAAAACCGGGCTTGCCCCGGGGGAATATAGCGAAACCCTTGCCATTTCCGGCCAAAGCGGCGGCAGACCGGTGAAGCTCCAGGTGCTCCTCTCCTTCAAGGTGGCGGAGCCGGTCTACGGGATTTCCTCCGATACCACGGTATGGAACTTCGGGACAGTGACCGAAGGCTATTCAGAGGCCCCCGCCGGGAAAGAAGTTACCGTTACCAATACCGGCAACCAAACGGTAACGGTTACGCTGCCCGCCGGCACGAATTACGCCATCACAGCGGGAGCGGGCTTCGCGAATGACGCCGCTACCCTCGCCCCGAATGGTACGGCCGCCTTTACCATCCGGCCCAAGACCGGACTGGCCCCGGGAACTTACAGCGAAACCCTTACCGTTTCCGGCACTTACAGCGTGAGCGCCGACGTGGCGCTGCGCTTTGTGGTGGAGCGGCAGAGCGGTGGCGGCAGCTCCGGCGGCGGTGGCGGCGGCTCCGGCAGCGCCATGTATGCCGTGTCCCTTGCCGCTCCGGAGCACGGCACAGTGACGGTATCCCCCAAGAGCGCCGTCAAGGGCAGCACCGTGACGGTGACCGCCACCCCCGATGAGGGCTACCGGCTGGACACCCTGACCGTCACCGACAGCCAGGGCAACCGGCTGAAGCTTACCGACCAGGGCGGCGGCAAGTTTACCTTTATCATGCCCGGCTCCCAGGTGAAGGTGGAGGCCTCCTTCGTCCTGATCCCCCAGGAGCCGGAGCCCCTGCCCTTTGCCGACGTGGCCGAAACCGCCTGGTACTACGACGGGGTGCGCTATGCCTACGAGCATGGCCTGATGACTGGCACCAGCGAAACCACCTTCAACCCCGACGGGGCCACCTCCCGGGCCATGCTGGCCGCCATCCTGTGGCGGCTGGAGGGCAGCCCGGTGGTCAACTACGCCATGGATTTTGCCGATGTGGAGGAGGGCCAGTGGTATACCGAGGCCATCCGCTGGGCGGCTTCTGAGGGGATCGTCACCGGCTACGGCGACGGTACCTTCGGCACCAACGATTCCATCACCCGGGAGCAGTTTGCCGTCATGCTCTACCGCTACGCAGGCACGCAGCCCGCCTCCAGTACGCTGAGCGCCTTCCGGGACGGGGCGGCCGTCAGCGAGTGGGCGGCGGAGGCCATGGGCTGGGCGGTGGAAGCGGGCCTGATCACCGGCACCGGCGACGGCTCCGCCCTCACTCCCCAGGGCCAGGCCACCCGGGCCCAGGCCGCCGTCCTGCTCATGCGGTTCTGTCAGGAATACATGGCCTGAGCGGCCCACCATACGAAAAAAGCCCCATAGGTACGGTTCCGTACCTATGGGGCTTTCCCTTTGTCTACAGCAATGTGGGAATTAGCTCCGCCAGCTTCTGAGCCAAAAGCCGGTGGCTCTCCTTTGTCAGATGCATATGGTCCACGGTGTTCTGCGCCAGGCCCAGCTGGTTTGCGTCCAGGAAGGAGCACCCCAGCTCCCTGGCGGCGGCCCGGAACTGGCCGGGCAGCCGGAGGGACTTTTCCACACACCCGGCCCCCATCTCCTGGGCCACCGGGGAGCGCTCCACCCCCTTGCCGATGGCCAGGGGGGCGATGACCAGGATGTTGGCTCCGCCCGGCCCCCAGCAGTCTATGGTCCGGGCCTTCCGGACCAGCCGGGTCAGGCCCTTTCCGATGGCGCAGGCGTTGGCGCCCAGCCGCTCCTTGGTGTCGTTGGTGCCCAGCATGATCACCAGCAGGTCCACCGGGGCGTGGCTGTTCAGGCAGGGGTAGAGATAGGGCAGGGCGGGCATGCCCTCCTCCACCGGGTCCTCAAAAACCGTGGTGCGTCCGGGCAGACCCTCCTCCACCACCAGATAGTTCTGGCCTAGGAGCGCCTGCAGCAGGCAGGTCCACCGCTCCTCCTCCCCAAAGCGGAAGAAGGGGGCCTCGGGGCTGTAGCCGTGGGTGTTGGAATCCCCCAGACAGACGATGTGCCGGCGCACTTACTTCAGCTCGGGCAGGGAAGCGGCGGCCACCGACTGACCCACCCGGCGGGCCTTCTCGTCGGGCAGGGTGGGGATGATCTTGCCGGAGAGCTCCGGATACTCGTCGGCCAGCACCTGCTTGCAGGTGTCCAGGATGATGTCGCCGCCCTTGCCGGACATGACCCGGCCCAGCAACAGCACGTGCTTGAAGCCGTAGAAGTGGTGGTACAGGGCCAGAGAGTGGCCCAGATACACGCCGATGGAGCGGTAAATGGCCTCTGCCGGGGAGTTGGGGCTCTCCATGATCTTCTGGACTTCCTTCAGCTTCTCGGCGGGGGAGAGGTCGGGGGAGAGGTTGATGCCGGCGGCGGGAGCCAGCTTGATCACGCCGTCCTGGGAGAAATACTTCACGCCGCAGCCGATGTCGCCGGACCACTCGTCCTCCATGGCGGCGGGGTTGGCGTCCACCGGGGCGAAGGCCAGCTCGTTGAGCCAGCCGGTGATGTTGCCGTTCTGGTCCACGTAGCCCACCGCCTCGCTGGTGCCCATGGCGATGCCCATGATGTTGTTTTCCTCCAGGCTCATGGCCCCGGCCAGGGCGGACACGTCGCCGTCGTTGGCCACCACGTAGGGCACGTCGCCGAAGGTATCGGTGATGGCCCGGATATAGATATCCTTCACCTTGGCGTCAAAGTCCTCCTTGGGCACCTTCAGGAACAGGGAGGCCACCATGGTGCGGTTTTCGATGTAGATGCCGGCGGAGGACACGCCCACCGCGTCTACCCGAGGCATATGCTCGGCGGCCGACTTGAGGGCGGCCACAATGCCGTCGTAGTGGTAGTCGGGGTCGGAAGTGGTCTTGGGGTGCCACACCACCTCCTCGGAAAACACCGGCTCGCCGTCGATCACGGCGGACACCTTCCGGTCGGAGCCGCCGGCGTCAAAGCCGATGCGGCAGCCGCCCAGGTGGCGGCCCACCGCCTGGGGATTGCTGCACTCGGCGGGCAGAGCGTCGCAGGACACCACCTCAAAGGGCTTTTCATAGACGTTGGACATAAACTCGGCGTCGAAGGACCGCTGACCGCCCACGCAGTAGGTGGCCTTCATGGCCGCGAAGATATCCTTGTCGCCGCAGATATAGACCTTGAAGCCGCCCATGTACCACAGCATGGTCTTGATCAGCCGGTCCACATAGTACCGGTCGGCCTGGGCCATCTCCGGGGTGCCGTGGATGAAGGTGTTGTACACCGCCACCTCGCCGCCGGCCCGCTCCACCGCGATGCCCAGGGGCTTTTTGGCGTCCTTTAAAAAGGCCTGGAAGAATTTGCCCAGAGGCAGAAAGCCGGGGTCCAGCTCCGGGCTGTGCTTGACGGAGACCTCAATTCCAAGATGATTCATAGAAACCGTTCCTCCTTATTTTATATGAAATAGACGGCATTGCTTGTCTATAGGCTATCAGCTTTTTTGAATCTGTCAAGCATATTTTCAGAGTTTTGAAAATTATTTTCTTTTTTCCCTTGACGGGGCGTAAACCGGCGGGTATGATGGAGGTAGTTCAAGGTGTTTTTTTAAGTTTGGAAAGGTGGGTTTGATCATCATGGATATGACCGCGCGTCTGCAAGGGCATCAGAAGTGGATCCAGGAGGAGCTGGAGCGCAGCGTGGCCTTCTGGCTGAACAACGGAATGGACCTGGTCCACGGGGGCGTCTATACCTGTCTGGACCGGGAGGGCAAGGTGTTTTCCACCGACAAGAGCGTGTGGATGCAGGGCCGGTGCGCCTGGACCTTCGCTTACCTGTGCCATGTGTACGGGGTAAAGGAGGAGTGGCTGAAGGCCAGCCGCAGCTGTCTGGACTTTATGGAGAAGTACTGCATCAACCGGGAGGCGGGCAACCGGATGTACTTCACCGTCACCGCCGACGGCAAGCCCCTGCGCCAGCGCCGGTACTGCTTCTCCGAGGGCTTTTATGCCATCGCCAACGCCGAGTATTACGGCGTTACCGGGGAGAAGGTGTGCCTGGAGCGGGCCCGGGCGGCCTATGAGCTGATCTGGAATCTGAACCAGGGCCTCATCAAGGACCCCACCGGCCTGGGGGCCAAGACCATCCCCGAGACCCGGTCCGGCCGGGCTCTGGCCAACCCCATGATCTACCTGAATATCACCTCCGTGCTCCGCCGGGTGGACCCGGAGCAGGAGGCCCTGTACGATCAGCGGGCCAAGCAGTGCGTGGAGGAGATCTTCCGCTACCACTACAAGCCCGAGCTGGGCTGCACCCTGGAGAGCGTGGGCCCCAACGGGGAGTTCCGGGGCGACGTGACCGAGGGCCGGGTAGTCAATCCCGGCCACGACATCGAGTGCTCCTGGTTCCTGATGGAGGACGCCAACCGCCGGGGGGACAAGGATCAGCACGCCACGGCGGTGAAGATCTTCGACCAGGCCATCAACGCCGGCTGGGACTATCAGTACGGCGGCCTGCTCTACTTTATTGACTGCCTGGGCCGTCCCCCCGAGGCCTATGAGCACGACATGAAGCTGTGGTGGCCCCACGACGAGATCCTGATTGCCTCTCTGATGATCTACCGTGACACCGGCGACGAGAAGTACCTGACCTGGTTTGAGCGTACCCTGGACTACTGCAAGGAGCACTTCTCCGACCCCGAGTTCGGCGACTGGTACGGCTATCTCCGCCGGGACGGCAAGCCCACGGAGCCCGCCTGCAAGGGCAGCACCTTCAAGGGCCCCTTCCACCTGCCGCGCATGCTCATCATGTGCGACCGGATGCTGGACCAGCTGCTGAACAAGAAATGAGGGGGCGTCTATGCCCTTGGGTAATGTTTTTGAGAAAATCAACACCGAGTATTATGAATTGACCAGCGCTGAGAAAAAGGTGGCCGACTATGCGGTGATCCACCAGCAGCGTACCCAGTTCATGTCCATCTCCGAGCTGGCGGAGGAGGCGGGAGTGGCGGAGGCCACCATCTCCCGCTTCTGCCGCCGGCTGGGCTATAAAGGGTACAGCGCGTTCAAGCTGGCCATTGCCACCGCCACCGCCGGACGGGGGGAGCAGACGCCCAGGGAGGACCAGGTGCTGTCGGCGGACAGCGTGCAGGAGATGGCCCGGAAGGTGTACGACGCCGACCTGGCGGCCATGACCCAGACCCTGGAGCTTGTTCAGCCGGAGGCCATCCGCAAGGCGGCGGATCTGCTGGTGTCGGCCAACCGGGTGCTGTGCATGGGACAGGGGGGCTCCATGATCCTGGCCCAGGAGTGCGCCCATCTGTTCAGCACCGTCCAGCCCAATTTTGTTCCCGTGATGGACTCCCATCTACAGGCCATGGTCGCCGCCCAGCTGACGCCGGGAGACGCGGTGATCTACTTTTCCTACTCCGGCTCCACCAAGGAACTGCTGAAAAACCTGCGCATCATCCGGGAGCGGAAGGCCAGGGTGATGCTGATCACCCGTTTCCCCAAGTCTCCCGGCGCCTCCTTCGCCGACGTGGTGCTCCAGTGCGGCTCCCGGGAGGGCCCGCTGCAGGGCGGCTCCGTGGCCGCCCGCATCGCCCAGCTCTACCTGCTGGACGTGCTCTTCGGCGAGGTGTGCCGCCGGGACCCGGAGGGCTGCCTCCGGCGGCAGGAAATGGTGGCCGAGGTGCTGTCAGACAAGCATATCTGACCGGGGCTGAAAATGAAAGAAATTTGCAGAAGGAAAAAGAAAAGAAAAAAGTTTTGAAATCGTATTGACAAATCCTGCACAAAACTGTACAATCTATACAACGGGTCCTTTGTAGGAAAGAAGCAATTTTATAAAAAATGAGGAGGATACGACTATGAACATGAAGAAACCTCTTGCCCTCCTGCTGGCCGCTGGCATGACCCTCGGCCTGGCTGCCTGCGGCGGTACCCAGGGCAGCACTGAGTCCCCCGCTGCCGGCGGCGAGACCGGCGGCAGCAACACCGGCAGCACGGTGGAGCTGAGCCTGTGGGCTTTCAACATCGGCGGCTTTACCGAGGCCTCCAACTGGGATTCTCTGATCGCCGCCTTTAACGAGGCCAACCCCGGCATCAATGTCACCGTCACCCCCATCAACTACCAGGACGGCGACCAGAAGCTGACCACCGCCATCAGCTCCAACAACGCCCCCGACATCATCTTTGAGGGCCCCGAGCGCATCGTGGGCAACTACGCCCGCAACGGCCTGATGGTGGATCTGGGCGACCTGTGGACCTCCGGCGGCTCCGACATCGCCGAGGGCATCTCCTCCGTGTCCCAGCTGGACGGTACTTACTACATGTATCCCCTGAGCGTGGCCGCCCACTGCATGGCCATCAACTACGAGGCCTTTGAGGCCGCCGGCGCCCTGCAGTATCTGGACGAGGAGAACCGCACCTGGACCACCGACAACTTCGTGAAGGCCATGGAGGCTGTCCGCGACGCCATTGCCGACGGTACCATCGCTGTGAAGGTTCCCGGCATCATCTACTGCGGCGCCCAGGGCGGCGACCAGGGTACCCGCGCTCTGGTGAACAACCTGTACTCCGACTACTATGTCAATGAGGACGGTACCTCTTACCTGGCCAACAGCGAGAACAACGTGAAGGCCCTGACCCTGCTGCAGGATATGGTGAACAACGGCTCCATGAGCGCCAACGCCAGCTTCGCCGCTGCCGACGAGCTGCAGGCCTTTGCCAACCAGACCGCTGCCGTGACCTTCTGCTGGAACTACTCCAACTACACCCAGTATGCCGAGCAGACTCAGTTCACTCCCTTCGCCATGGCTTTCCCCTCTGACGACGGCGTGCCTGAGCTGGAGATGGCCGGCCCCTATGGCTTTGGTATCTTCGACAACGGCGACGAGGCCAAGATCGAGGCCGCCAAGAAGTTCATCCAGTTCGTCTGCGACGACCAGACCGCTGGCGTGGAGGCTGTGAAGACCACCGGCTTCTTCCCCGTGCACTCCAGCTGGGGCGACGTCTATGCCGGCGCTGAGGACGCCGAGCTCCGCGCTCCCTTTGCTCTGATGAGCGATTACCTGGGCCGTTATTACAACCTGACCGGCGGCTGGACTGAGCAGCGTGCCCTGTGGTGGCCCATGCTGGCTGCGATCATGACCACCGGCGCCGACGTGCAGACTGAGGCTGACAACTTTGTTCAGCAGGCTAACGCCAACATCGGCTGACCCTGAGCCGACAAGCCTGACGTGAGGTAACAATGTTGTGCCCGCTCCCTGAGAGGGGGCGGGCACATTTTTTATCCCCGGGAGGTCCCGGACGAGCGATACTGGATTGAAAGAGGGGAGAGACTCATGGCGCAAAACACCGTAGCGGCTCCAGCCCAGACCAAGCCAAAAAAGCAGAAGCCATCCCAATTCTCCGGCATGAGCAAGGCGTTGGTCCGGAGAGAGACCATTTCCGCCTACTTGTTCCTGCTGCCCAGCCTGATTTTCTTTGTTTCCTTTGTGGTGGTACCCATGTTTATCTGCGTGGTGTACAGCTTCCTGGAGTACGATCTGAGCGGCGTAAGGGGCTTTGCCGGGCTGGATAACTACATCAAGCTGTTCCAGGACCCTGTTTTCCACCGGGGCTTTCTGAACACGGTGCTCATCGTGGTGGTGGCGGTGCCCACGGTTGCCGCCTTCTCCCTGTGGGTGAGCTCCGCCATCTATAAGATGCACCCCCTGCCCCGCTCCTTCTTCCGCTGTGTGTTCTACCTGCCGGTGGTCACCGGCTCGGTGGCCATCACCGTGGTGTGGAAGTGGATCCTCCACCCCTATTACGGCCTGCTCAACCAGGTGGCCGGCACCGGCACCTTTGACTGGCTGGGCAATCAGCACACCGCCATCTGGTTTATCATCCTGATTCTGTTCACCACCTCCATCGGCCAGCCCATCGTGCTGTATGTGGCGGCCCTGGGCAACGTGGACCAGTCCCTGGTGGAGGCCGCTCAGGTGGACGGCGCCACCAAGCTCCAGGTGTTCTGGAAAATCAAATGGCCCCAGATCATGCCCACCACCCTGTACGTGCTGGTCATCACCACCATCAACTCCTTCCAGTGCTTCGCCCTCATCCAGCTGCTGACCAAGGGCGGCCCGCTGAACTCCACCATGACCATCATGTATCAGGTGTACGATACCGCCTACCGGCTCAACGATCTGGGCTACGCCAACGCCATCGGCGTGGTGCTGGCCATCATCATTGCCATTTTCTCCGCGGTCCAGTTCAAGCTGGCCAAGACTGAGTAAGGGGGGAGAGAGAACATGAAAGCAAAAACCACCGATCTGAGCGGAACGTCCACCGGCTACAAGGTATTTGCCGCCGTGGTGCTGGTGCTGCTGGCGATTTTCTTCCTGTTCCCCCTGTACTGGATTGTCACCGGCTCCTTCAAGAACGTCATTGAGATCAACGCCAACTATCCCATCTGGTTTCCCCAGAACCCTACCTTAGAGAACTATGCCACGCTGTTTGAGCGCCCCGCGTTCAAGTGGCTGTTCAACATCATTTTCATCTCCGCCGCCGCCATGGTGCTCACCTGCCTTACCGCCGCTCTGGCCGGCTATGCCCTGGGCAAGAAGCGGTTTTATGGCCGGGCCGTCCTGTTTACCATTATCATCTGCGCCATGGCCCTGCCCAAGCAGGTCATCGTCATCCCCCTGCTGCAGGAGATGACCTTTTTCCACATGAATGACAACCTGTGGGCCGTGATCCTGCCCACTGTGGGCTGGCCCTTCGGCGTATTCCTGATGAAGCAGTTCTCCGAGACCATCCCCAACGAGATCCTGGAGGCCGCCCGGGTGGACGGTGCGGGCGAGCTGCGCACCTTCTTCAGCGTGGTGTTCCCCATGATCAAGCCGGGCATCGGCGCGCTGGCCATCTTCACCTTCGTCAATACCTGGAACGACTACTTTCTCCAGCTGGTCATGCTGACCAGGGACAAGAACTGGACCCTGCCCCTGGCCATTGCCAACCTGCAGGGTGAAATGTCCACCGACTTCGGCCTGATCATGGCCGGCGCGGCCCTGGCGGCCATCCCCATCGTGGTGGTGTTCATCGCCTTCCAGAAATACTTCACTCAGGGTATTGCCATGGGCGCCGTAAAGGGTTAAAATGATATAACAAGATTGAGAGAAGGATTGTAATATGAGCGACCTGAAAAAGTACCAGGGCGTCATCCCTGCTTTTTATGCCTGCTATGATGAGGCGGGCAACATTTCTCCCGAGGGCGTCCGCGCCCTGACCCGCCACCTGATCGGCAAGGGGGTCAACGGCCTGTATGTGGGCGGCTCCTCCGGCGAGTGCATCTACCACAGCGTGGCTGAGCGCAAGCTGGTGCTGGAGAACGTGATGGCCGAGGCCAAGGGCAAGGTGGTCATCATTGCCCATGTGGCCTGCAACAACACTGCCGACTCCTGCGAGCTGGCCGCCCACGCCGAGAGCCTGGGTGTGGACGCCATCGCCGCCATCCCCCCCATCTATTTCCACCTGCCTGAGTACGGCATTGCCCAGTACTGGAACGACATTTCCGCCGCCGCCCCCAATACCGACTTCATCATCTATAACATCCCCCAGCTGGCCGGCGTGGCCCTCACCCCGTCCCTGCTGGCTGAGATGAAGAAGAACCCCCGGGTCATCGGCGTGAAGAACTCCTCCATGCCCGTCCAGGATATCCAGATGTGGCGGGACGCCGGGGTGATCGTGTTCAACGGGCCCGACGAGCAGTACATCTCCGGCCTGGCCATGGGCGCCTGCGCCGGTATCGGCGGCACCTACGCCGTCATGCCCGAGCTGTTCCTGAAGATCTATGACCATTTCCAGAAGGGCGAGATGGAGCCCGCCCGTCAGATCCAGAACGACATTGACCGCATTATCTATAAGATGTGCTCCGCCCACGGCAACCTGTATGCCGTGATGAAGGCCATTCTGGCCAAGAGCGGCGTGGTCTGCGGCTCCGTCCGCAAGCCCATGCCCGGCCTGATTGACAGCGACGCCGCCGTGGTGGACGAGGCTGCCGCCATGATCGCCGACGCTATCGCCAAGTATTGTTGATAGGAGATAACCGGTATGCGTATTTATCAATCGGAAGACTACAAGGCCATGAGCCGCCGGGCGGCCAATATCATTTCCGCCCAGGTGATCTACAAGCCCGACTGCGTGCTGGGTCTGGCCACCGGCGGAACCCCGGTGGGCACCTACAAGCAGCTGGTGGACTGGTACAAGGAGGGCGACCTGTCCTTTGCCGAGGTCCGCTCGGTGAACCTGGACGAGTATCTGGGCCTGTCTCCCCACCATGAGCAGAGCTACCGCTATTTCATGCAGAGCAATCTGTTTGATCACATCGACATCAAGCCGGAGAACACCCACGTGCTCAACGGCCTGGCCAAGGACCCCCAGGCGGAGTGCGCGGCTTACAACAAGCTGATCCAGGACCTGGGCGGCATTGACCTGCAGCTGCTGGGCATGGGCCACAACGGCCACATCGCCTTCAATGAGCCCGGTGACGACTTCGGCCTGGAGACCCATCTGGTCACCCTCACCGACCGCACCATCGACGCCAACACCCGGTTCTTCGACAGCCGGGACGACGTACCCCGCCAGGCCCTGAGCATGGGCATCAAGAACATCATGAACGCCCGGCGGATCCTGATGGTGGTCAGCGGCGAGGACAAGGCGGAGGCCGTGCTCAAGGCCTTTGCCGGCCCCGTGACCAAGGAGGTGCCCGCCTCTGTGCTGCAGCTCCATCCCGACGTAACTCTGGTGGCCGACAAGGCTGCCCTCAGTAAATTGGTGGAAGCAGGTGTGTCTGTATGCGGATAACCGGCGGTCAGGTCTTTGACCTGCAGGAGGGGTTTGTACAGCGGGACGTGTGCTTTGACGGCCGCCTTCTGTCCAACTCCAGCTCCGACGGCCAGAGCTATGACGCTACTGGCTGCTACGTGATCCCCGGCCTCACCGACCTGCACTTCCACGGCTGCAAGGGCCACGACTTTTCCGACGGCGACCCGGAAGGGCTGCAGGTGATGGCTGAGTACGAGCTGTCCCGGGGCGTGACCCAGATCTGTCCGGCGGGCATGACCCTGCTGGAGGAGCAGCTGACCAAGATCTGCCAGGTAGCCGCCGCCCACCGGGCGGCCGACAAGCCGGGCGCCGCCCTGTGCGGCATCAACCTGGAGGGGCCCTTCCTCTCCATGGCCAAGAAGGGCGCCCAGAACGGCGACTGGCTCCACGCTCCCGACGTGGCCATGCTCCGCCGCCTGATGGCGGCCTCCCAGGGCCTGGTGAAGCTGGTGTCCCTGGCCCCTGAGGAGCCCGGTGCCATGGAGTTTATTGAGGCGGTGGAGAGCGAAGTTACCGTCTCTCTGGCCCACACCACGGCGGACTACGACACCGCTATGGAGGCCTTCCGGCTGGGCGCCCGGCAGGTGACCCATCTGTTCAACGCCATGCCTGCCTTCAGCCACCGGGCTCCCGGCGTGGTTGGAGCGGCTTTGGATACCCCTCTGTGCAATGTAGAGCTGATCTGCGACGGCGTACATATCCACCCCGCGGTGGTGCGTGCCGTGTTCAAGATGTTCGGCGCCAAGCGGGTGATCCTGATTTCGGACACCATGCGGGCCGCCGGCATGCCCGACGGCGCTTATACCCTGGGCGGCCAGGACGTAACCGTGAAGGGCAAGTACGCCACCCTGGCCGACGGCACCCTGGCCGGCTCGGTCACCGACCTGATGAGCTGCATGAAGACTGCCGTGTCCTTCGGCATCCCTCTGGCGGATGCCGTCCGGGCCGCTGCGGTCAATCCGGCCAAGTCCATCGGCATTTTCAGCCGGGCCGGCAGCCTGGAGCCCGGCAAGCGGGCCAACGTGGTCATTCTGGATGAGAATCTGGAAGTCAAAGATGTCTTTTTCCGCGGCAAGCCAGTCAGCCGCTGATAAAGAACCCCCAAATCAAGCCTCCGGTCCTACTCCATTTTTATAGGGCCGGGAGAGCCGTCAAAAAGGAGGAAAAAACCGCCGGCCGGCGGTGCGGCAGTGTGGAGACCTGTCGTAAAGTCCGTGGGGTAGCCACTCCCCGCGGGTGAGAGGGCGGTTGCGGAGGTAGCGTCCTTACGGCCAAGCATTATGGCAACAGTATCTCTGAAAGGCATCAAGAAGATCTACGACAACAAGGTGACTGCCGTCCACGACTTCAATCTGGAGATCGCGGACAAGGAATTCATCGTGCTGGTTGGACCTTCCGGCTGCGGCAAGTCCACCACGCTGCGGATGGTGGCCGGTCTGGAGGACATCTCGGAGGGCGACCTGCTCATCGGCGGCAAGCGGATGAACGATGTGGAGCCCAAGGACCGGGACATCGCCATGGTGTTCCAGAGCTACGCGCTGTACCCCCATATGACGGTCTATGAAAACATGGCCTTCGCCCTGAAGCTGCGGAAGGTGCCCAAGGAGGAAATTGACAAGAAGGTGCGGGAAGCCGCCGCCATTCTGGATATCACCCAGTATCTGGACCGCAAGCCCAAGGCTCTGTCCGGCGGCCAGCGTCAGCGTGTGGCCATCGGACGCGCCATCGTCCGTGATCCTCAGGTGTTCCTGATGGACGAGCCGCTGTCCAACCTGGACGCCAAGCTGCGTAACCAGATGCGCGCCGAGATCATCAAGCTGCGCCAGCGCATCAACACCACCTTTATCTACGTGACCCACGACCAGACCGAGGCCATGACCCTGGGCGACCGGATTGTGATCATGAAGGACGGCTTCATCCAGCAGATTGGCACCCCTCAGGAGGTCTTTGACCGTCCCGCCAACCTGTTTGTGGCCGGCTTCATCGGCACGCCCCAGATGAACTTCTTTGACGGCAAGCTGACCAAGCAGGGCGGCAAGTACCAGATCACCGTGGGTACCGCGGTGATGGAGCTGGCCGACCAGGCTCAGCAGATTCTGACCGAGAAGGGCGCCGGGGACATGGACGTGACCGTGGGCGTCCGGCCCGAGCACATTACCTTTGCGCCTGAAGCCGGCTCTCACACCATCTCCAGCAAGGTGGACGTGTCCGAGATGATGGGCAGCGAGGTGTACCTCCACGTCAACGCCGTGGGCAAGGACGTGGTGCTGCGGGTGCCCACCGTGGACCTGCCTGAGGAGCACCGGGCCGGTATTCCCTATGGCACCGAGATCAACTTCACCTTCCGGCCTGAACTCATCCACCTGTTCAACCCCGAGACCGAGCGCAACGTGCTGTATTGATTCCAACAAAAAGCTCCGCGAACCTTTGGTTCGCGGAGCTTTTTCTTTTTAGTAGGGATCCAGCGGATCCACGTCCACCGGATGGGTTTTGCGGTACTCCTTGGTCCAGCGGGAGAGCTGAAACAGGGTCCACAGGTCGGCGGCGCCGGAATAGACCAGGGCTGCGCCGATGAGCTGCACCAAGGTAGCGCCTGCCAGCATGGGCCAGAATACCACCACCAGGCCCAGTACCACGGTGATGAGGGAGAGCACCAGATAGATGGTCCAGCCGCCGTGCTCCATCCGCCGCAGCTCCAGGGCCCGCTTCAGGTTGAGCAGCCCGTCAATGAGGATATAGATGCCCAGAATCATGGTCAGGATGTTCTGGAACAGGGTGGGCTGGAAGAGCAGCACCACGCCCACTGCGGCGGCCACAATGCCCAGCAGCAGCGCGAGGAAGCTGACCGCCCGCCGCTCCTCCGCCCGGCAGAAGCCCACGATGGCAAATATCCCGTACAGCAGCAGGATCCCTCCGGTGAGGTAGCACAGCACGTCCATCACCGTGACGGGCCACAGCAGCAGCACCAGACCCAGCAGCACATAGAGGATGGCCAGCACCACAAAGCTGACGGTGAGATTTTTCAGCCGGTCTCTCATGTTACGACCTTCCTTTCCGGGGGCAGCAGCTTACTGCCAGCCCTTGCACACGTCAATCCAGCCGGCGCTGTTTGCCAGCTGGGCCAGCTCGTCGCAGTTGAGCTGAACGGCGGAGGCGGCGTTGCCCGCCGCGGGGTAAATGGTGTCAAACCGCTGCAGGGATACGTCCAGATAGGCGGTGACGTTGGGGTGGGTGATGGCGAAGGGGCACACCCCGCCGATGGTGTGTCCGGTGAATTCCACCACCTGGTCGGGAGTGAGCATGGTGGCCTTGTGGTGGAACTGGGCCTTGAACTTGCTGTTGTCGATCTTGGCGTCCCCGGCGCACACGATGAGAATGGCCCCGTCCTCATGGACAAAGGAGAGGGTTTTGGCAATGTGGGCGGGCTGGCAGCCCACTGCCTGAGCGGCCAGCTCCACCGTGGCGCTGGAGACGTCAAACTCCCGGATCCGGTCCTCGTAGCCCCGCTCCCGCAGGTAGGCCCGGCAGGCTTCGATGGACATGGCTCACTTGCCTCCCTTTTTGGCCTCAGCCTTGGCCAGGAACCGGTCCACGGTGATGATAAACCGCTCATGAGTGCCGCCGCCGATGGCCCCGGCCTCGTCAAAGGCCTTCACCGCGAAGGTGAGCTTCTTGCCCTCCACGGCCGTCAGCTCCGCCTCAGCCCACACCTTCATGCCCACGGGGGTGGCGGCGTCGTGGGTGACCTCCAGCTTGGTGCCCACCGTGCCCTGGCCCTCCTCCAGCTGAGCCTGCACCGCGTTGACGGCGGCGTTCTCCATCAGGGCGATCATGTAGGGGGTGGCGAATACGGGCACCAGGCCGCTGCCTACGGCGGCGGCGGTGTTCTGCTCGGTTACGACGGTCTCCGCCTTACCCTTGCTTCCAACAGCGAGAGACATGTTGTTCAAACTCCTTTCGATTCCAGCATGCGTTTGAGATATTGCCCGGTGTAGCTCGCCGGACAGGCGGCCACCTCCTCGGGGGTGCCGGTGGCCACGATGGTGCCGCCGCCAGAGCCCCCCTCGGGGCCCAGGTCGATGATGTGGTCGGCGGTCTTGATCACATCCAGGTTGTGCTCGATGACCACCACCGTGTTGCCCACCTCCACCAGCTTCTGCAGCACTTCAATGAGCTTGTGGACGTCGGCGGTGTGCAGGCCGGTGGTGGGCTCGTCCAGAATATAGATGGTCTTGCCGGTGGATCGCTTGGCCAGCTCGGTGGCCAGCTTCACCCGCTGGGCCTCGCCGCCGGACAGCTCGGTGGAGGGCTGGCCCAGCTTCACGTAGCTCAGGCCCACCTCGTAGAGGGTCTGGAGCTTGTTGTACAGTCTGGGCAGGGCCTCAAAGAAGGGGAGGGCCTCCTCCACCGTCATGTCCAGCACCTCGTAGATGTTTTTGCCCTTGTAGCGCACCTCCAGGGTCTCCCGGTTGTACCGCTTGCCCTTACACACCTCGCAGGGCACGTAGATATCGGGGAGGAAGTGCATTTCGATTTTGATGAGGCCGTCGCCCTGGCAGGCCTCGCACCGGCCCCCCCGCACGTTGAAGGAGAACCGGCCGGGACCGTAGCCCCGGGCCTTGGCGTCGGGGGTGAAGGCGAACAGGTCCCGGATGTCGTTGAACAGCCCCGTGTAGGTGGCGGGGTTGGACCGGGGGGTGCGGCCGATGGGGGACTGGTCGATGTCGATGACCTTGTCCAGATACTCCTCCCCCTCGATGGCGGCGTGCTTGCCCGCCCGGGTCTTGGCCCGGTTCAGGTCGGCGGCCAGCCGCTTGTAGAGGATCTCGTTGACCAGGGAGGACTTGCCGCTGCCCGACACGCCGGTGACGCAGGTGAAGGTGCCCAGGGGGATGGACACATCCACATGTTGCAGGTTGTTCTCCGCCGCGCCCTTGATGGTGAGGAAGTGGCCGTTGCCCTTCCGCCGCTCGGTGGGGACGGGGATCTGCTTCCGGCCGGAGAGGTAGTCGCCGGTAATGGAGCCGGGGGTGTTCATCACCTCTTCGGCGGTGCCGCAGGCTACCACCTGTCCGCCGTGGACGCCGGCCCCCGGGCCGATGTCCACAATATAGTCGGCCTGGCGCATGGTGTCCTCGTCGTGCTCCACCACCAGCAGGGTGTTGCCCAGATCCCGCAGGTGCTTTAAGGTGTCCAGCAGCTTGTCGTTGTCCCGCTGGTGCAGGCCGATGGAGGGCTCGTCCAGAATATAGAGCACCCCCATCAGGGAGGAGCCGATCTGGGTGGCCAGCCGGATGCGCTGGCTCTCGCCGCCGGACAGGGTGGCGGCCGCCCGGCTGAGGGTCAGGTACTGCAGCCCCACGCTCTGGAGGAAGCCCAGCCGGTTTTTGATCTCCTTGAGGATCCGGTCGGCAATGAGCATCTTCTGCTCCGACAGCTCCAGGCGGTCGATGAAATCCAGCGCGTCGGTCACCGATTTCCGGCAGAAGGCGTCGATGTTCAGCCCTCCCACCGTGACCGCCAAAGCCTCCTTCCGCAGCCGCTTGCCGCCGCATTCGGGGCAGGGCCGCTCGCCCATGCAGTCCTCCAGGTCACGGCGCATGGCGTCGGACTGGGTCTCCTTGTACCGCCGCTCCAGGTTGTTGATGATCCCCTCAAAGGGCTGCATGAGGGTGCCGTGGCCGTTGGCCCGGTCATAGGTCAGCTTCAGCTTTTCCCCACGGGTGCCATAGAGGATCACGTCCATGACCTCCTCCGGCAGATCCTTTACCGGGGTGGTGAGCTTGAAGCCATATTTTTTGGACAGGGCGTCGAAATACATCCGGGAGATGGAGTCCCCCTTGATGTTGTTCCAGCCGGAGGCGGTGATGGCCCCGTCCAGAATGGACAGCTCCTTGTTGGGGATGATCAGGTCGGGGTCCACCTTCAGCTGGGAGCCCAGGCCGGTACAGGTGGGGCAGGCGCCGAAGGGGTTGTTGAAGGAGAACATCCGGGGGGAGAGCTCCTCAATGGAGATGCCGCAGTCCTCGCAGGCGTAGTTCTGGGAGAACAGGATGTCCCGGTCCTCCCCCACGATGTTGATGACCACCAGCCCCCCCGCCAGGTTGGAGGCCACCTCCACGCTGTCGGTAAGCCGCCGGGCGATGTCCTCCCGGATCACCAGCCGGTCCACCACGATCTCGATATTGTGCTTCTTGTTTTTGTCCAGCTCGATGGTCTCGGTCAAATCGTACAGGGACCCGTCGGCCCGCACCCGGACGTAGCCGGACTTCCGGGCGTCCTCAAAGATCTTCTGATGGGTGCCCTTCTTGCCCCGCACCACCGGGGCCATCACCTGGATCCGGGTGGCCTCGGGGAGAGAGAGCACCTGGTCGATGATCTGGTCAATGGTCTGCTGCTTGATCTCCTTGCCGCACTTGGGGCAGTGGGGGGTGCCCACCCGGGCCCACAGCAGCCGGAGGTAGTCGTAGATCTCGGTCACCGTGCCCACGGTGGACCGGGGGTTTTTGGAGGTGGTTTTCTGGTCGATGGAGATGGCGGGGGAGAGGCCGTCGATGTAGTCCACGTCGGGCTTTTCCATCTGCCCCAAAAACATGCGGGCATAGGAGGACAGGGACTCCACGTACCGGCGCTGCCCCTCGGCGTAGATGGTGTCAAAGGCCAGGGAGGACTTGCCGCTGCCCGACAGGCCGGTGAGCACCACCAGCTTGTCCCGGGGGATGTCCACGTCGATATTTTTCAGGTTGTTGGCCCGTGCGCCTTTGACGGAAATATGGTCCAGCATAATGGAAGAACTCCTTTGAAACGATCAGTAGCCGAATACCTTGGCCACATCCTCCAGCATGTCCCGGATGGGCAGGTTGTAGGGGCAGCGCTTTTCGCAGGCGCCGCACATGACGCAGGATCCGGCGTGATAAGGCATGGCCTTGTACCGCTCCTGGGCCCAGCCCGCCAGTCCGTACTTGCGGGCATAGTTGGCCAGCAGGAAGTTTTGGGGGATGTCGATGCCGTTGGGGCAGGGGGCGCAGTAGCCGCACCGGCGGCAGAACTGGGTGCCCAGCTCCTTGCGGATGGCGGCGCAGCGGTCCAGCTCCTCCTGGGTGAGGGGGGCGGTCAGGTCCACGGCGGCGTTGCGCTCCACCTCCTCCGGGGAGCCCATGCCGGGGATGGCGATATCCATGACGCCGGAGGCGGCGATGTACCGCAGGGCCAGGTTCCAGTCCTCCAGATTGCCGCCGGCCAGAGGCTTCATGGCGATGGTGCCCATCCCCTTCTCCCGGGCCAGGAGCAGGATGTCCTTGCCCTGGTCCTCCACGATGTTGAAGGGGAACATGACGGTCTCCAGCTTGTCGGCGTAGCGCTCTACCACAATTTTCATGGCGTCGGCGCTGTGGCAGGTGACGCCGATGTGGCCCACCTTACCAGCGGCCCGGGCCTCGGCCAGGGCCTCGTAGGCGCCGTCCGGCCCGAACACCGTGTCGATGTCCTTTTCCAGCAGATTGTGGAGCTGGTAGAGGTCAATGTGGTCCGTGCGCAGGTTTTTCAGACTGGTCTCCACGTCTTTGGCCATGGAGGCCTTGTCCCGAGACATGCTCTTGGTGGCCAGGATAAACTTGTCCCGGCGGCCCTCCAGGGCGGTCCCCAGATACTCCTCGGACACGGTGTAGCCCCGGGCGGTGTCGATATAGTTGATGCCGTATTCCTCCAGCTTGTCCACCGCCGCCAGGGTGTTGGCGGCGTCGGCGCGCTGGATGGGGATGCCGCCGAAGGAGAGCACGGAGGCTTTGAGTCCAGTTTTACCCAAAGTAACGTAATTCATGTCAAACACCTCGTCTATTTTCCATATCATCCCGGATCAACCGGGAGAAGCTCAGCCTTGTCCCCGCAGTTCGATGATGCGGTCCCGGAGCACGGCGGCGTACTCGAACTCCAGCCGCTTGGAGGCCTCCCGCATCTCCTTCTCCAGCTTGGCGATGGCGGCCTCCCGCTCCTTCTTGGACAGGGCCTGCTTGGAGTGGGGCAGCTCCCCCTTCTCCTCCGACAGGTCGATGACGTCCCGCACCGACTTGATGATGGTCTTGGGCACGATGCCGTGGGCCTGGTTGAAGGCGTCCTGCTTGGCCCGCCTCCGCTCGGTCTCGTCCATAGCCCGGCGCATGGAGGGGGTGATGGAGTCGGCGTACATGATGACCAGGCCGTCGGCGTTGCGGGCCGCCCGGCCGATGGTCTGGATCAGGGAGGTCTCGGAGCGGAGGAAGCCCTCCTTGTCGGCGTCCAGAATGGCCACCAGACTGACCTCCGGCAGGTCCAGGCCCTCCCGCAGCAGGTTGATGCCCACCAGCACGTCGAAGGTGCCCAGCCGCAGGTCCCGGATAATCTCCATCCGCTCGATGGTGTCGATGTCGTGGTGCATATACCGCACCTTGATGCCCGCGTTGGTCAGGTAGGCCGTCAGGTCCTCGGCCATCTTCTTGGTGAGGGTGGTGACCAGCACCCGCTCCTTCCGGGCGGTGCGCTCGTTGATCTCCCCAATGAGGTCGTCGATCTGCCCCTCCACCGGCCGCACCTCGATTTTGGGGTCCAGCAGGCCGGTGGGGCGGATCACCTGCTCCACGATCTGGCCCGACCGCTCCCGCTCATAGTCGCCGGGGGTGGCGGACACATATACCACCTGGTTGAGCCGCTTCTGGAATTCCTCAAATTTCAGCGGCCGGTTGTCAAAGGCGCAGGGGAGCCGGAAGCCGTAGTCCACCAGGGAGGTCTTGCGGGCCCGGTCGCCGTTGTACATGGCCCGCACCTGGGGGAGGGTGACGTGGCTCTCGTCGATGAAGAGGACAAAGTCCCTGGGGAAATAGTCCAGCAGGGTGTGGGGGGGCGACCCGGCGGGCCGGCCCTCGATCACCCGGGAGTAGTTCTCAATGCCGGTGCAGTAGCCCAGCTCCTGCATCATCTCCACGTCGTACATGGTGCGCTGCTTGATGCGCTGGGCCTCGATGAGCTTGTTTTCCTGTTCAAAGAAGGCCACCCGCTCCTCCAGCTCCCTGTAGATCTCCTGGATGGCGGCGTCCATCTTCTCCTTGGGGGTGACATAGTGGGTGGCGGGCCAGACGGGGATGGTGTTGAGCCGCCGGATGGGGGCGCCGGTGACCACGTTGATCTCGGAAATGCGGTCGATCTCGTCCCCGAAGAACTCCACCCGGATGGCGGAGTCCTTCCAGTAGGCGGGGAAGATCTCCACCGTGTCCCCCCGGACCCGGAACATGTTGCGCTCAAAGGCGATGTCGTTGCGCTCATAGCGGATGTCCACCAGCTTTTTCAGCAGCTGGTCCCGGTCCATGGTGGCCCCCACCCGGAGGGAGACCATCATCTTGGCAAAGTCCTCCGGCTCGCCCAGGCCGTAGATGCAGGACACTGAGGAGACCACGATCACGTCCCGCCGCTCCATCAGGGAGGCGGTGGCCGCCAGCCGCAGCCGGTCGATCTCCTCATTCACCGCCGAGTCCTTTTCGATAAAGGTGTCGGTGTGGGGGATATAGGCCTCCGGCTGGTAGTAGTCGTAGTAGGAGACGAAATATTCCACCGCGTTGTGGGGGAAAAACTCCTTGAACTCGGCGCACAGCTGGGCGGCCAGGGTCTTGTTGTGGGCCAGCACCAGGGTGGGCCGCTGCACCGCCTCAATGACCTTGGCCATGGTAAAGGTCTTGCCCGAGCCGGTGACCCCCAGCAGGGTCTGTTCGTCCAGGCCGTTCTCAATGCCCGCCGCCAGGGCGGCAATGGCCTCCGGCTGGTCGCCGGCGGGCTGATAATCGCTGACTACTTCAAATTTCGGCATACCGTCACCTCACGCCCCCATTGTACCAAAACAAATGTTCTAACGCAACAGAAACTTCCACGCCCTCAGGGCTGGTAATAGCCGCTGTCCCGAAGGGAAACCATATCGTCGTCCACGAAGATCAGGTGGTCCACCAGCGTAATGCTCATAGTGCTCAGGATAGAGGCCAGGCTTTGGGTGGTGGCCAGATCCTCGGGAGAGGGGAAGGCCAGGCCCGATACGTGGTTGTGGGCCAGCACCACGCCGGCGGCGTTGAGGGACAGGGCCGCCTCTGCGATGAGCCGGGTGGTGACGGTAACGGCGTTAACGTTGCCCTCCCCCAGCCTGCGCACGCCCAGCACCTTATGCTTGCCGTCCAGGCAGAGCAGGCACAGCATCTCATTCCGGGCGCCGAAAAAGTAGGGCCGCAATAAGGTATAATAGTCTTTGGAACTCTGTGCAATGTCGTCTACCTGGGTGCGGATAGTGAGATACCGGCCGGCCAGCTCCTTTACCACCTTGAAGAGAACGGCGGCGTGCTCTCCCACGCCCTTGACCTTCTGCAGCTCCTCCGGAGTGGCGTCCAGCACCCCGGCCAGGGAGCCGAAGTGCTCTATCAGCTCGTGGGCCAGGGGATTGGTGTCGCTGCGGGGGTTGGCGTAAAAGAGCAGGAGCTCCAGGACCTTGTGGTCGGGAAAGGAGTCCGGCCGGGCCAGAAATTCAGTTTTCATGCGCTGGCGGTGACCGTCGTGGGTGCCCATGGCCAGACCTCCTCCCTGTCAGTTTAGCGGGCGCCGTACTCCTTCAGGTAGGCCTCCATTCTGCCCCTCATCTCGTCGTCGATATACACCTTGCCGTCGATCTCCCGGTTGTGGAGGAAGGAGATGATCTCCTTCACAGTGACGATGGGGTGGACGGCGATGCCGTAGTCCTCCCGCAGCTCGTCCAGGGTGGAGCAGTCCCGGGTGCCCCGCTCCATCCGGTCCACAGAGACGATGAGGGCCTTCATGTTCACCTTGGCCACGTGCTTGAACAGCTCGATGGACTCCCGGACGGCGGTACCGGCGGTGACCACGTCCTCCACGATCACCACGTTGTCCCCGTCCTGGGGCTTGTAGCCCACCATGGAGCCGCCCTCGCCGTGGTCCTTGACCTCCTTGCGGTTGAAGCAGTAGGGCAGGTCCCGGTCATAGTTGCGGTACAGGGAGGCGGCGGCGGACACCGCCAGGGGGATGCCCTTGTAGGCGGGGCCGAACAGGCAGTCGATGCCGTCGGGCAGGCTGTTCTGGATGCAGGCGGCGTAGTAGTCACCCAGCTTGGCGGCCTGGGCGCCGGTCTTGTAGTTGCCGGTGTTGATGAAGTAGGGGGTCTTGCGGCCGGACTTGGTGGTGAAATCTCCGAAGGTGAGCACCCCGGCGCGCACCATGAAGGTGATAAATTCTTCCTTGTAGGTCATGGCAGAAAACCTCGCTTTTCCAAAATTGTCGAACCATTATACCACTATTTATAGTTACCGGCAAGGCGGAGCTGGGTAAGACAGGAAAAACTGTTTTTTAGGAAAATTTAATGTAACAGCTGCCATAGATGTGATACAATACAAAAGATTTCAAAAGAGGAGTGTTGTACTTGGAACTGCTGAAGTGGCTGACGTCCACCAATCTGGGAGAGATGTTTTTCACCATGCTGGTGTCCATGGTGCCCGTCATCGAGCTGCGGGGGGGCGTGCCCTTCGGGACCGCCCTGGGCCTGCCGGTAGGTCAGGCGCTGGTGGCCGCCATCATTGGCAATATGATCCCTATTCCCTTTATTATTGTCTATATCCGCCGGATTTTTCTCTGGATGCGGCGGAAATCCAAAAAGCTCAACGCCCTGGTGGATAAGCTGGAGAAGAAGGCCCACCTGAAGGGGCAGAAGGTGAGCAAGTACAAGTATGTGGGCCTGTGGCTCTTTGTGGCCATTCCCCTGCCGGGCACTGGCGCCTGGACGGGGGCCCTGGTGGCGGCCTTTCTGGACATGCCCCTGCGGAAGGCCCTGCCCTCCATTTTCCTGGGGGTGGTGACCGCCGGACTGATCATGACCTTCGCCACCGGCCTGGTGGTGGCCACCGTGGGGGGCTGAGACCCTTTTTCCCTCTGCCGCATAAGATGGGGCGGAGGTGAGCGGTTGTGCAGGAAATTTTGCAGGCGGTGTTCGCGCTGCTGGCGGCGGCGGGGCTGCTGGCCCTGGGCTGGCTGCTGCTGGGCAGGCTGGTGACCCCCATCGGGGATACCGGCGGCCCGGTGTACGCCGTGGTGCCCGCCGACGGCGGGGGAGAGCATCTGGAACAGGACGTAAAGGGCCTTTTGTGGCTGCGGGGCGGAAATCTGGCCCGCTTCACCATCGTCATCGCCGACAAAGGCCTGAACCCGGCGGGCCGGGCAGTGGCGGCGGCTCTGCTGGCCGACTCCACCGGCCTGGTGGTGTGCCCGGCAGACCAGCTGGGGGCGTACATTTTGGATAAATAGGATTCGACAAACCAGCCGCTTGATGGTATGATATCCCTGAACAGACAAGGAGGGGCGACCATGCAGGAGGCGGAACAGACTTACATCGAGGGCACCGTGTCAGCCGTAGTCTACCAGAACCAGGAGAACGGCTACACGGTGCTCCGTCTTGACATGGGGGATGGCGCCGCCATCACTGTGGTGGGCTGCATGCCCGGCGTGGCCCCCGGGGAGGGGATCTCGGTCCAGGGGGCCTGGATGCGCCATGCCTCCTACGGGGAGCAGTTCAAGGCCGAGGCGGTGGAGCGGCGGCTGCCTGCGGGAACAAAAGCCATCTATGATTACCTTTCCTCCGGGGCGGTGCGTGGCATCAGGGCCGCCATCGCCCGGCGGATGGTGGAGGAGTTCGGGGAGGACGCCCTCCGGGTGCTGGAGGAGCGTCCGGAGCAGCTGACCAAGATCAAGGGGATCACCCGCAAGCGGGCCCTGGCCATCGGGGAAAACTTCCGGCTCCAGATGGGGATGCGGCGGCTGCTGGAATTTCTGGGGGAGCATGAGGTGCCCCTCCAGCTGGCCATGCCCCTCTACCGCAAATTCGGGGACCGGGCCCTGGAGGCCATCCGGGGCAACCCCTATCTGCTGGTGGACGAGGAGCTGGGGGTGGCCTTTTCCGACGCCGACCAGCTGGCCCTGTCCATGGGCATGGAGGGGGACGACCCCCAGCGGGTGGAGGCCGCCCTGCTCTTTGAGTTGACCCACAATCTGGACAACGGCCACACCTTCCTGCCCCGGCGGAAGCTGATTCCCGCCACCGCCCAGCTCATCGGGGTGGAGGACGAGGCGTTGGAGGACGCCCTGGAGACCCTGCTGGAGCGGGGCGAGGTGATTCAGGAGGCGGTGGCCGGGGAGGAGGCGGTGTACCTCCATGACCTGTGCGAGGCGGAGCAGTACGTGGCCTGGCGGATCACCGAGATGGCCCGGGGGGAGCTGACGGTTCCACGGGGGCTGGACAGGCTCATTGACCGGCTCCAGGCCGACCAGGGGATCACCTATGCCCCCCAGCAGCGCCAGGCGGTGATGCTGGCGGCCCAGCGGCAGGTGATGCTCCTCACCGGCGGCCCCGGCACCGGCAAGACCACCTCCCTGCGGGGTGTGCTGGCCCTCTTTGAGGAGCTGGGGCTGGAGACCGCCCTGGCGGCTCCCACCGGCCGGGCGGCCAAGCGGCTGGGGGAGCTGTGCGGGGCGGAGGGGTACACCATCCACCGCCTGCTGGAGACCCAGTACGACCCCCATTCCGGCCGGCTGGTGTTTGCCCACGACGAGGAGGACCCCCTGAAGGCGGACGCCGTTATCGTGGACGAGACCTCCATGGTGGATATCGTGCTCATGCGGGGCCTGCTGTCCGCTCTGCGGCCCGACTGCCGGCTGATCCTGGTGGGAGACCCGGACCAGCTGCCCAGCGTGGGGGCGGGCAACCTGTTTTCCGACCTGATCCGCAGCGGGGTGGTGCCCATGGTGCGGCTGACGGAGATCTTCCGCCAGGCCGCCGAGAGCGCCATCGTCCGCAACGCCCACGGGGTCAACCGGGGGGAGCTGCCCGACCTGAAGGACCGGGAGCACGACTTTTTCTTCCTCCGGCGGAAGGACCCCGCCCGGGCCGCCGAGACCATCGTGGAGCTGGTGCAGACCCGCCTGCCCAACAACATGGGCATCCCCGCCGACCAGATCCAGGTGCTCTCCCCCACCCGCAAGCGGGTGGCGGGTACCGCCAGCCTGAACCGGGCCATTCAGGAGGCGGTGAATCCCCCCTCGCCCGACCGGCCGGAGCGGCGGTTCGGGGAGTATGTGTTCCGCCAGGGAGACCGGGTCATGCAGGTGCGCAACAACTACGATGTGGTGTGGAAGGACGGCCTGACCTCCGGCATGGGCATTTTTAATGGGGATATCGGCCGGATCATCCGGGTGGACAACCGGGAACAGACCCTGACGGTGGACTTTGAGGGCCGGCAGGTGGAATATACCCCCGACATGCTGGTGGAGCTGGAGCCCGCTTATGCCATCACGGTCCATAAGGCCCAGGGCAGCGAGTACCGGGCGGTGGTGCTGTCGGTGAGCGAGGGCCCCTCCGTGCTCCTCACCCGGGGGGTGCTGTATACCGCCATCACCCGGGCCCGGGAGCTGCTGATCCTGGTGGGTGACGAGGAAGTGGTGGCCGCCATGACCGCCAACGACCGCCAGCAGAGAAGGTATTCCGGCCTGCGGTGGCGGCTGGTGCAGATGGCGGAGTAAGAGGCAGAGGGGCTTTTCTGCGTAATGGTCCCGCTGTACCGGATTGGTAACGCGAGTTCCCCTCCGGGGGGTACATCCAATAGGGGGGCCCGCAGGCCCCCCTGATTGGTCGTTTTAAGGAGGGGGTACAGGGGGAGGGAAATCGAAATCCCTCCCCCTGTTGGCCTTTCGCCCCTTTCCGCCAGTGGAAAGGGGCCCGCCGGAGGCAATCCAAATATGGCGAACTTAACATGCACGCATAAGTCCAAGGTGCGTGCATAAAATAGGTAACATCACCTTGAAAGGTGGTGTTACCATGAAGCGAGACAAACACCTTGGAATCCGGCTGGACAGCCAACTGCATAAGAAGCTGGTCTATATTGCAGAATACGAGGGCCGTTCCCTGAATTGGCAAGTGATCCACCTCATTCAAGAATGCGTGCGCAATTTTGAAGCGGAGCACGGGCCCATCCCGGAGGAGGAACAGCCATGAGCAGCTGGGCGGCGAAGCTGTTGGATCTGCTGTTCCCGCCCAAATGCGTCTTTTGCGGCAAGCTTCTGCCCACGGGGGCGACCCACCTCTGTCCCCGCTGCCAGGAGGAGCTGCCCTGGCTGGAGGGCGGGGCGGCGGAGCAGACGGGGGAATTTTTCTCCCTGTGCGTCTCCCCGCTGCGGTATCAGGACAAGGTGCGGGAGTCGTTTCACCGGTATAAATTTCAGGGCCACCGGGGTTACCACAAGGCCTACGGCCTGCTGGTGGCCCAGTGTGTCCATGACCATCTGGCGGGGCGGTACGATCTGATCACCTGGGTGCCCCTCTCCAGCAAGCGGAAACGGGAACGGGGCTATGACCAGGCCTTTCTGCTGGCCAGCGCCGCGGCGCTGGAGCTGGGGGCGGTGGCGGTGGAGACCCTGCGCAAGGCCAGGGATAACACGCCCCAGTCCGGCCTGGAGGGAGAGGCGGAGCGCCGGGCCAATGTGCTGGGCGCCTACCAGCCGGTGGACCCGGAGCTGGTGGCGGGCAAGCGGGTGCTTCTCATCGACGATGTGGTGACCACCGGCTCCACCCTGTCGGAGTGCGCCCGGACCCTGCGCGCCATGGGCGCGGCCGATGTGGTGTGTGCGGCTCTTGCACGGGCCCATTGACGAAAAATTAAGAAAATTCGGAGAAAATGCCGTTGAAAAGGGG
This sequence comes from Flavonifractor sp. An306, assembly GCF_002159455.1. Lineage (GTDB taxonomy): Bacteria > Bacillota > Clostridia > Oscillospirales > Oscillospiraceae > Flavonifractor. The sequence goes on along the minus strand of NZ_NFIQ01000029.1, from coordinate 18,109 downwards.
ATAGTAGTCCGGTATAATAATAGGGACTATCCATGTGGTTTTGGGATACACTAAAAATATAGGTTTTATGACTATGAGGTGCTGATATGTTCACAAAAGATATCGGGATTGATCTGGGCACGGCCTCGATCCTGGTCTATGTAAAAGGCAAAGGCGTGGTACTGCGGGAGCCCTCCGTGGTGGCCATTGACAAGAATTCGGGCAAGCTGCTGAAGGTGGGCACCGAGGCCCAGCAGATGCTGGGGCGTACCCCCGGCAACATTGTGGCCATCCGTCCCCTGCGGGAGGGCGTGATCTCCGACTACGACATGACCGAGCGGATGCTGAAGGAGTTCATCCGCAAGGTGACCTCTTTCCGCCTGTTCAAGCCCCGTATCGTCATCTGCGTCCCCTCCGGCATCACCGAGGTGGAGGAGCGCGCCGTCATCGACGCGGGCATCCAGGCCGGCGCCCGCCGGGTGTACCTCATTGAGGAGCCGGTGGCCGCCGCTATCGGCGCGGGCATCGACATTGCCAAGCCCGACGGCCATATGATCGTGGACATCGGCGGCGGCACCACCGATATCGCCGTCATCTCCCTGTCCGGCATCGTGGAGTCCACCTCCATCAAGATCGCCGGCGACCAGTTTGACGAGGCCATTGTGAAATACATCCGCCGCAAGCACAACGTGCTCATTGGTGAGCGGACGGCCGAGGAGCTGAAGATGCAGATCGGTTGCGTGTTCCCCCGTCCCGAGGAGCAGACGGTGGAGATCAAGGGCCGCTGCCTGATGACCGGCCTGCCCCGGGTGTTCTCCGTGTCCTCCAGCGAGATGATCGAGGCCTTTGAGGAGGTCTCCACCCGGATTCTGGAGGCCATTCACGGCGTGCTGGAGCGCACGCCCCCCGAGCTGGTGGCCGATATCTCCACCAACGGCATCTGCATGACCGGCGGCGGCTCCCTGGTGTGGGGCTTTGACAAGCTCATCGAGTCCCATACCGGCATCGAGACCCACGTGGCCGACGACGCCATCTCCTGCGTGGCCTACGGCACCGGCAAGAGCCTGGACAACGTGGACAGCATGCAGGACGGCACCATCAACCTCTCCCGGCGCAAGCAGATGAACTGAATCACCAAAGCCCCCGGCGTCCGCCGGGGACTTTTTTTCGCCTGGAGTAGTTGAAACGGCGGGTTTGGTACGGTATACTGAAACAAGAGAAACGGCCCTGCGGCCTAATTGAGAAATGGAAAGGTGAATCGGATGGAACAGTCAAAGGTCCAGACCATAGCTGTGACCGCCGCCCGGGGGCGGCTGCTGGCCATGGATATGGTGCACGCCGCGGCCTCCGGCCATATTGGCGGCTCCCTGTCCTCCATGGACATTCTTACCACGCTGTATTTCCACGTCATGCGGGTGAACCCCGCCAACCCCAGGGACCCGGAGCGGGACCGGTTTGTGCTCTCCAAGGGGCATTGTACCCCCGCTCTCTACCCCATGCTGGCCCTGCGGGGCTTTTTCCCGGTGGCCGAGCTGTCCGCGTTCCGGCGCATTGACGGGCATATGTCCGGCCACGCCGAGATGCACGATGTAAAGGGTGTGGATATGTCCACCGGCTCCCTGGGCCAGGGCATTTCTGCCGCCGTGGGCATGGCCCTGGCGGGCAAGGCGGACCAGAAGGACTACCGGGTGTACACCCTGCTGGGCGACGGCGAGATCGAGGAGGGCCAAGTGTGGGAGGCCGCCATGTCCGCCGCCAAGTACCACCTGGACAACCTGTGCGCCATTGTGGACGTGAACGGCCTGCAGATCGACGGCCCCACCGCCGAGGTGATGCCCTCCGAGCCGCTGGACAAGAAGTTTGAGGCCTTCAACTGGAACGTGCTCCACGTGGACGGCCACGACTTTGACGCCCTGGACAAGGCCTTCCAGGCGGCGGCCGCCTGCAAGGGCAAGCCCACTGTGCTGCTGGCCAAGACTGTCAAGGGCAAGGGGGTCTCCTTCATGGAGAACAACTTCGGCTGGCACGGCAAGGCCCCCAACGACGAGCAGTACGCCCAGGCCCACGGGGAGCTGCTCCAGGGGCTGATGGAGCGGATGGAGCAGGCCGGCCTGCCGGCGTCGGAGCAGACCGCCACCACTTACGGCGTGCTCAGCGACAAGGAGGGAGTGTAAGCCATGAGTGAGAAGATCGCCACCCGGGTGGCCTACGGCAAGGCACTGGCGGAGCTGGGCAGCCAGTATCCCAATCTGGTGGTGCTGGACGCCGACCTGTCCGGCTCTACCCAGAGCCAGTTTTTCGCCAAGGCCTTTCCCGAGCGCTTTTACAACATGGGTATTGCTGAGGCCAATATGACCGGCGTGGCCGCCGGTCTGGCCACCTGCGGCAAAATGCCCTTTACCAACACCTTCGCCATGTTTGCCACCGGCCGGGCCTACGAGCAGGTGCGCAATTCTGTGGCCTATCCCCGGCTCAACGTAAAGATCGTGGGCTCCCACGGCGGCCTGTCCGTGGGCGAGGACGGCGCCACCCACCAGTGTATTGAGGACTATGCCCTCATGCGGGCCATCCCCAATATGATGGTGCTCTCCCCCTGCGACGGCCCCGAGATGCGCCTGGCGGTGAAGGCCCTGCTGGACTACGATGGCCCGGCCTATATGCGCCTGGGCCGGCTGGCGGTGGACAGCATCACCGACGAGGTGCCCGGCTATACCTTCCAGCTGGGCAAGGGCTCCGTGCTGCGGGACGGCTCCGACGTGACGGTGATCGCCACCGGCATGATGGTGCAGATGGCCTATGCCGCCGCCCAGACTCTGGAGGGAGAGGAGATCTCCGTCCGGGTCATCGACATGCACACCATCAAGCCCCTGGACCACGAGCTGGTGCTGAAGGCCGCCCTGGAGACCCGGTGCATTGTCACCAGCGAAGAGCACACCGTCATCGGCGGCCTGGGCTCCGCCGTGGCTGAGTTCCTGTCCGAGCACTGCCCGGTGCCGGTGGTACGCCACGGGGTCAACGACGAGTTTGGACGCTCCGGCGAGGCCAAGGCGGTACTGAAGGCCTACGGCCTCACCCCGGAGGGGATTGCCGACAAGGTGCGCCAGGCCCTGAAGCTGAAGAAATGAACGATATTCGACTGATTTGCCTGGACATGGACGGCACCCTGCTGGACGAGGACCACGCCACGGTACCTGAGCGCAACGTGGCCGCCCTCCGGGCGGCGGCGGAGCGGGGGGCGGCGGTGTCCATCGCCAGCGGCCGGGCCTGGGATCTGCTGCGGGAGGTACATGAGCAGCTGGGCGTTGCCCGGTATGCGGTGCTCTCCAACGGCGCGGCGGTGCTGGACGTGGCCACCGGAGAGTGGCTGTACGAAAATTGTGTGCCAGACGAGAGCAGGGTGAAGCTCATCGAGCTGCTGCTGGACTGGGGCCTGCCTGTGGAGGTCTACAGCCGGGGCAAGAACTATATCCAGCTGGACCAGCGGGAGCAGGTGCTGCAGTACGCCTTCAGCCCCCGGTTCAGGCGGGTTCTGGAGACCTGTTCCGAGTTTCCTGAAAGGCTGAACGAGGCCATTCCGGCGGGGACTGTGGAAAAGATCCACGTCTTTTATGTCCCGCCGGAGCGGCGGGAGGAGCTGAAGCGGCAGGCTCTGGCCTGGGGCCCGCTGTCTATCACCAACTCCTTCCAGAGCAATATGGAGTTTACCGCCGCTGGCGTCAACAAGGGGACGGCAGTGCAGGCTCTGTGCGCCAGGCTGGGCATCGGGCCAGAGCAGGTGATGGCCTTCGGCGACGCGGGCAATGACCTGGAGATGCTCCGCTGGGCGGGGTGGTCCTTTGCCATGGCCAACGGCAGCCAGGAGGCCAAGGCGGCCGCCCGGTATGTCACCGGCACCAATCACCAGGCCGGTGTGGGCATGGCGGTGGAGCAATATCTGCTGAACGGCTAAAAAAGCGGCGCATGACTCAGTCATGCGCCGCTTTTTTCCGGACTTGCCGGAGCCCGTTTCAGGCTGCGGAAATACCACAGCAGGAAGCAGAGGGTAAATACCAGGCACAGCCCCTCGGAGAGCAGGGGGGAGAGCCAGATGCCCGTATCCTGGAACAGGGTGGAGAGCGCCACCAGAGAGCCGGAGATCAGCACCAGACTCCGGCCGAAGGAGATGGTGAGGGCGGGCACGGGATGTTCCGTGGCGGTGAAAAAGCCGGAGATCACCACGTTGAAGCCCATAACCAGGAAAGACAGGGAGTAGAGCCGCAGGGCGTTGGCGGTGTAGTCAAACAGCGGGTCGCCGGACTCCAGGAACAGCCCCACAATAGGCCCGGCGAAAAGCTGGCAGATGAGGAAAAAGCCCAGCCCCGCCGCTGCCACCAGCCGCACGCCGTAGGTCAGGAACCTGTGGCACAGGGGCCGCTCCCCGGCTCCCAGATGGAAGCTGGACAGGGGCTGAATGCCGTGGGCGGTGCCGATCATAGTCATGAGCACCAGGGTGTTGACATAGCTGATGATGGTGTAGGAGGTGAGGGCGTCCTCTCCGATCACCGACAGAATGATCTGGTTGAACAGGAAGATCACAAACCCGTTGGAAAACTCGCTGAGTCCGTCGGACACGCCCAGGGGGATGATCCGGCGGTAAGCGCCCAGGTCAAACTTGAATTTGCCGAACCGCAGGGTCTCCCGATGGGTAAGGAAGTAGACCACGAACACAATGGTGGAGGTGACCTGGGACAGGCCGGTGGCCAGGGCGGCACCCCATACGCCCCAGTGGAAGTGCATCACGAACACATAGTCCAGCACCACATTCATGATTGCGCAGGACAGCACGCCGATGGTGCTGACGTGGGGGGCGCCGTCCGCCTTCACCTGGACCTCCAGGTTGTAGGATACGGTGAAAAACACGGAGAAACAGGCGATGATGCCCACATACTCCTTCACCAGGGGGAGCAGGTCTCCGGTGGCCCCCAGGAAGAGGGCCACCCGCTCCAGATTCAGCAGCACCGCCGCTGTCAGGACCAGGGAGAGCACGATGACCACAAACAGGTTCTGGTTAAAATAGTTGCGGGCTTTTTCCTTGTCCCCCTGCCCCAGGGCCAGGGACAGGACGGTGGAGGTGCCGGTGGCCAGCAGGATGCCGATGGTGAACACCAGGGAGACAAAGGGCATGGACAGATTGACTGCGCCCAGGGCATGGCTTCCCACCCCGTGGGCCACGAAAATGCCGTCTACCATGGTGTACAGGGAGAAGATCCACATGGAGACGATGGACGGGATGGTAAACTTGAAAAATTTGCTTACTAAGTTCAAGGGTAAAACCTCCTCTTGGGACTATGATAAACCCTCGAACCATCCGAGAGTCAAGGGGAGGAGAGAAAAAAGTTGAAGGAATATTATCCGATCCACGAGCTGGCCAAATTGTTTGACCTCTGCCCGGACACGCTGCGCTATTATGAGGAGAAGGGGCTGCTCCACCCCACCCGGGGAGAGAACCGCTACCGGCGGTATGGCATCCAGGATATCTGTACGCTGAATATCATCCGTGCGCTCCGGGCGCTGGATCTGCCCACCGGGGAGATCCGGGGCTACCTGGAGCGCCGGTCGGTGGGGGAGACCCTGGAGCTGCTGGGCCGGGAGGAGGCGCTGCTTCGCCGGAGGATGGCGGAGCTGGAGTCCGCCTGCCGGGAGGCGGAGGAGCGCCGCCGGCGGCTGGAGCGCTATCGGGACGTGGAGGCCGGGCAAGTGGAGCTGGTGGAGGAGCTGGAGCGGCCCTATGTGTTTCTGGAAAAGGACTTTATTCTGGAAAAAGAGGTGGATTTTCAGCTCAAGCGCCTGGAGCAGCGCCACCAGGACTACATTCAGGTGATCGGCAGCCAGTGTATGGGGGCGGCCCTGGACGGGGAGAGCCTGAAGCAGGGGATCTACAATCACTTTTCCCGTGTGTTTTTCCTCACCAAGCCCGGCCTTCCCTTTGACGACACGCTGCCCGCCGGAACCTATGCCCGGCTGTATTATCGGGGGGCCTATGACCGCCTGAAGGAGCACCTGGGTATCCTGCTGGCAGGGGTGAAAGGGGCCGGATACCGGCCGGCCGGGGCGCCCTTGGAGCTCTACCGCATCGACGCCCACGACACCAACCGGGAGGAGGAGTATGTGACCGAACTGCAGGTGTGGGTAACGGCCGCCGTATAAGGACAAACCTTGTCGGAATACAGTGGGACCAGGAGGTGTGACAGATGGTTCCAGCCTGGATTCTGCTGATGCTCAACAACCTGTTTTTTACCCTTCGTCTCTCTGGCGGAGTGACCGGCTCCTTTCCGCGGCCTCTGAAGGCGGAAGAGGAGCGGCGCTATCTGGAGCTTGCCGCGCAGGGAGATCTGGAGGCCCGCAACAAACTCATCGAGCACAACCTGCGCCTGGTGGCACATATTATTAAGAACGGTTGATGCGGAAGGAAAGAAATCCCGCAAAGCCAGCGGCGACGCGGCTTTGCGGGATTTGATATAGGATAAAGAAATGTGAATATGAAATACAATAAAGCTGGAGCAGCTGTGGTCTGACCTCAATTTGGATAAAGCACAGATGGAGATATGGATAGGGACAACTGTGGAAATCCATCCCCGCGCTGTTGATTCTGTGCGGTAAGGATGTTCCGTATTGCTTGTCTATTCTGCCAGAGACATTTTACTTTTTCAGTAAGCGCCTGGCTTTCCTCCAGAGGAAGTACCCAGTTCTCCATATGCAAATCACGGGCGATACCCAGAGATTTGACGGAATAACCCACAACCAAGGTGGGAACACCGGAGGAGTAACCCGCGATGGAAGCATGCGTTCTGGTACAGACCAGCAGTTCACACTGAGCAATCAGATATTTCAGCTGTGCTGCATTCAGTGGAGTGTTTGGCCGGCAGACACGCAGCTGTTCTTCTGGAGTCAACTGTTCCATAAGTGCGGTAAGGGCAGCTTGATCGTTATCTGACGGCATGGTGACATGGGGCAGTAGCAGCAATGCCTGTGTATGTTGAAGAAGCTGATGGGCTGTCTGGAGAAAATGCGCCATCAGCCCATCTTGCCGCCGCAATACAAGAGGGCTGAGATTGATTGCTGCAGTCCGACCTGGACAGAAGCCCTCTGGCAGCGGTACAGGCTGAGCGGGTAGGGTAAAGGCTGGATCAGACTGCAAGGAAAGATGTGTTATGCCATGGGTGAGCAGTGCCCGGTATGTCTCGCTTTCTCTGGTATAAATATGGTCGTGTTGACGTAGGATCTGTTCCATTCGACAATCAATCGACTCAGGCTGAATGGAACAGCCCCAGAGAATGCTGGTTGCTCCCCGTGTGTTTGCTGCTTTGTGAAAGATAGCTTGTCGGTGCCAGTTTGGATAGCAGTAATTATCGCCTCCAATACCAATACAAACGGTATTTTCATCTATTTCGGACAATGCATCGTGGTAAATCTGCCGGGCCCAAGATTCCCTTTCATCCAGTGTGGCGGCGGCACGTTCTTGGGGAACCAGAGATAGATCCGCAGGAATGAGTTTGTCCACCAGCTTGTCCACACCGAATTCTCTGTCCTGCTCCGGGAAATGTGTAGACAACAGGATTGGACCGCCCAGCTGCCGCAGGAGTGGAACCGTAGTGCGCACAATGGCCTCGGCCCCATGGTTGTAGGCACCACCATACCCATAGAGCAGAAATTTTTTCATGGTTTGGTTTCCATCTCCTTTAACGCAAGCTTTATAGCTGCTATATCATCCTGCTCCTCCATCCCCATTTCATCCAGTTCCTGCAGAATGTCTTTGCAGGCGGCGATATCCCTTTTTTCCAGATAGAATTGGGCTAGTTTCACCTTTCCGAACAGGAAGGCAGGCACCTGTTGTTCCAGTGCGGCCAGAGTCAGGTATAACTGGAGATAGGACTCTGCTCCATAGGAGAGCTGGCAGTTCATCAGAGCCTCCGTCATCCCATCCAGGGCGTTGATATTGTTCCCTTTTATTACCTCTGCACAGAGAGAGGGGTAGGTTCGGTAAAATTTGGCGTCCCGGATGGTGGAGATGGGGTTTTCTGGGAGCAGCCCGGCAAGTATGCCGGGCAGATCAAATTGCTTGATGTAACGCCCATGGGCGATCCGCTCTCCAAGTGCCAGAGCCAGCGAGGTCAGATTGTCCTGAAGAAGAAGGGACTGTAGGGCAGCATCCTTCTGGCAGAGCTTTAGAAGCTCCCCAGAGGTGTGGACACCGCATTGGGGACAAACAAGCCGTAATACAGGGAGCAGTGCGTCAAAATCCGCCTCGGTGCCCCGTTGGAGGGCTATAGATGCCAGTTGACGCAGCATTTCAAGGAAGTTTGTGCGTTCATTGGAACTGCATTGCAGCGCCTCAGCTGTTTGAGGGTGGGCTGCGATCTCCCCGCAGACTTCCAGCTTTTTACGCAGGGTGTTCTGCGCACCCAATGCTAAACGAACAGACTCACTTATGGAAGAGAGATATACCCGTTTCAGCCACTCCTTTTTCTGAGCATCAAACGTGTGGTGGTTCACCAGAAATGTGCGGATGTGGTCGCAATAGGCCAAATTGGCTTCAAACCGTTTGGGGTTGTACTCGTAGCTTACACTGTTTTTCCGGATACGGTAATGGTACATGGCCGAGTTGTCAATACCAATACGGTTACACTGCTCTAAATATTTGAGCATAGTTAGAGTATCGCCACCATAGGCATATCGGCGTTCTAAAATAGATCTGTAATCCGTTTTTCTCCATAGATCCAACCGAGTGATACTTGCCCATGTTGTACTTGGGAATGTCCAAATTTGGGGATATTGTATGGCAAACTGATCTGTAGATAGCACGACTGGATTGTTCAATTTTCGTAAAACATTTCTTGTATTGGTGTCCTCGTGGTGACATATGGTGCCTGTTAGTGCAATATCTAAATCATTTTCTTCCAGTAAAGAAATCGTTGTTTTTAAATAATTAGAATCCCACCAATCGTCAGAATCCAACATTGTAAACAATTCGCCGCTGGACATTTGCGTAATTAGGTCTGCCCAAAAACCGCTTCGGTTAATATCAAAACGTATAAGCCTAATTCTAGAGTCTTTTGATGCAAAGAGTCTCAATAATTCGCTACTACCATCTGTACAACCATTGTCTACTATAATATATTCAAAATTTGAGTATGTTTGCTGTAATACACTTTGTATACATTGTTCCAAATACGGTTTAGTATTATAAACTTGTGTATAAACAGTTACTTTCGTATCCATAGAAGTATCCTATTTTATTTGTTCTGCTGGTGGAAAGCGAATAGAATCATCGCACAAACCATTGCAATAAGCACATGATTCGGAAAATTTTGCTTCTTTTAATCTTTGAATTTGATTTCTTTTTTCTGTTAAAGACACATTGCTATATATGTCAACTATATCGCTTGTGTTTTCTGGAAGTATACCAAGATACTTACGGTAAGTTGCCCGGTTACAACGTGACAAATACCTACAAGATGATGCTACAAAAAAGATATCTTTACGAAAAGCACATTTTATAGCATGAGCTTTAATTTCGTCCATTGTATGATATTTCTTGCTGTGATCTCCATAATCTACCCAACCACCATGAAACATATCCTGACCATGATAGCATATTCTGCGGTAGTCTATACATAATTCCTCACAAAGTTGGCACAAATAGTCCGCATTAGCGGATAAAGCAGGTCCATAATCACTGATATGAAATCGAAGTTTATTCCAAATTTTGGAATAATATTTTTGCAGTTCTAGTAAATATATTCTATTTGGCAATATAGTTCCATTTGTCAAAATAAGTAATCTGTTTATTCTGTTAGAATATTTAGAAGCATATGCAATCATACTCCACAAGTCTTGGTGCAACAATGGTTCCCCTCCAGAAAAAGACAGGTCACCGACTTCATCTACAATAGAAAATATTTCATCTAAGAAGGTTTCTACTTCTTTTAAAGTATAGTGAGGTTGCGGCTTATAATAAGGTGAGTATTCTGCGCATAATTTACACTTGAGTGTACATCTTTCAGTCACAACAATAGATAATCTAGGCAAATCTAATTTATTCAAAAGTATCCTCCTCCTGTCCGGAAAAGTTTGCGGGAAGTTGCTCGGCCGGAACATACCGTTTGGAGTCGGGTAATACGCCGTCACAATATGCACACGAAGTTGTAAATCCTTTTGAAATCATTTTTTTTACAATGTTTCGCAGTTCTTCAATAGATTTACTTGTATCATAAAAATCTACAAATTCATCTGGATTTTTTGGAATTAGCCCTAAATATGTTCTACGGTAAGATCGTGCGCAATTATGCATTTCTCCACCTGTAATAATAAAACACTGTCCTCCTGTTTGCTTTAAACACATCTGTGCGTGATTCTTTATTTCATCTTCAGTGAAGTACTTTTGTACATGGCGTCTTAAATCCACCCAGCCATCACAAAATAGCTTATCTCCTGAATACGAAATCTCTCGATATTTTATTTGGTTTTCTGCCAAAATATTTTTTAAGTTATCGCAATAAATAGATTTATCATTTCCGTAGTTACTAATATTTACTTGAAATTTTTCACCGCACTTTTTCATCTCGTTTAGCAATAAATCGTCAGGCAGCATTGTGCCGTTTGTAAGGACAAGCAACCTGTCATATTTTGAACTATATTTTCTGGCTCTTTCTAAAAAGATGGGCAAATCATGGTGTAACAGCGGTTCACCGCCACTAAAAGATATATCACCTACATGATCCACGACAGAAAAAAATTTGTCTATTGTTGTTATGATTTGCTCTTTTGTAAAATGAGGCTTGGGATTATAATATGGAGAATAACTTCCACATAGTTTGCAGCGCAAGGTACACCGATGAGTAATAATTATACCAACACGCAATAATGTTACTGAATCCAATGCCACTGTTAATCGCTCCATTCTTTATTTTCTAGCAATTCCCTTGCTTTAAAATAGCCTATGTTATCTAAAAGAGAAAAAAACATACTTCTATATAAATTGGAGTTCGTAGGGACAGAATTTATGATACACGCATTATGATTTTTCACGAATTCTAATGAGATATTATCAATCGTATATAAATTTTGAACCGTATGCCAAAGCTGCTTACCCTTTTCTGAATGTATTATCACTACAGAAACACCTTTGTTTACATCTATGTCCTGAAGCAAATTTTCTATTCCCCAAAAGTCACCAAGCGTTAGATCGACAGGCCTGGAAACACCTTTGAAACTGCATTGATAGCAGGATGGACGCATATAACAACTGATCTTTCTTTTGATGTACCCAAGCATAAATGGGTCTGTCTCCCTGTCTGCTAAATAGACTTCTCCATTCTCAAAGAGAATCTTTGTGCAAAAATGGTTCCAGCCATGGGTTTTGTTTTTAAACCAGACTTGTTTGATTGGAGAACGATAAGTCCTTTCGAGCTCTTTTAGATAAGCTAAATATACTTTGGGGGAATTAACACCCCGGCAAATAAAATCACAAAGGTATAGATGGTCATATTTCTGGCCGAGAAAAATGTTGAGTGCGGCACATTGACACGGTGTGCCAACAAAAAGCACCGGAGTTCCGCTCTTTAAGGCGGCCTGGACCTGGCGATAAATATATCCCGCTTCACTTTGTACATATTTTGACTGGCGGAGCTTTTCAAGCTCATTCGAGGAGTGGATCAATACGTGCTCCACAAGGTGGTCTTTGCGGTATTGGGCGCCTGCTACCATGCCGCCTTCCGCAAAAACTGCCTCAGCTAAATGAGTAAAAACACCGCCGGAGGTGCTATGAAAACGCACACTCTCATTTTTTGACCATGCGGCATAGCATTTTGGCTTTTCCCAAGAGAGTGGCTCTGACACAGGGGAAAGAACGGGACACACGGTTACGCATTTGGAACACTGAATGCATTGATTTGTATTAATTACAGGATAGAAAAAGCCTTCCTGATCTGTCTCCATGGAGATACAGTTAGTCGGGCACCGATTTAAGCATGCCCAACAACCGGTACACTGCTCTTTGGGTAAGTCAGCAACGGTGACTAATTCCATGACACATTCTCCCTTATAATGCGGGCCGGTACTCCTGCCGCAATGCACCGTTCAGGGATATTCCCAGTAACAACGCTTCCGGCTGCAATGACCGCGCCATCTCCAATGGATACCCCTTTAAGAATAATGGCACCATAACCGATCCAAACATGGTTTCCGATTCTGACGGGAGAGGGCGGGTTGCATAGATTCCCTTCCACATTCAGCAGAGCGTGATGATCCGAGTCGGTTATATAGACATTTCGAGCTACAAATACACCATTGCCAAGGGTGATGGATTGCGTACACATAATAGATGAACCCGTATTCAGATACCCTTTGCCAACGGTTAAGCAGGCGTTTTCTGTAATTTCTATAGATGCACCGAAAAACAGTTGGAAACGCTGTTTTACCTGAAAGCTGCCGTTCTCACGGAGTTTAAGAAATGTTTCAGCCTGGCTTCCGCTGCGAAGATTTCCACCGATGACCAATTCGCTGGATAGTTGTATAGATGCTGTAGGTGCAAGGTCAAGAATAGCATGCCCACATAGTGTTATTTTCCCGCCTTGCCGCTGAATCTGCGATGTAAAATGATTTCGGTACCAACTGATTACCGGATGAAAACCGGTAGGTCTATGGGACACAATAATTCCCCCCGCTCAGGATGTACTGCTCCATAAACTTTTTTTCGTAGGGCAAAATTTCTGGACACGTTAAAAAGCGTTCTCGAAATGTCCACAGTTGCCCCATCAACTTGGCGCCTATGTCCTTACACCCTTTTAGATCCAACCGTTGAATCTTTTCCACCATGGAGATCATAAATGACCATTCAAAATATTGAAAGACCTCGGCGCTGTTTGGAAATTTTTCACTCAGCCACTGGGTACGGGTGCGATAGGCATCCAGATATTCCTGCAGGGTCTCCGGGGTAAGCAGACTGTGGTTTGTTGTCCATGCGGAATTGTTGCCTGGATGGCGGCAGATATTATATTTCAGCAGGCCGTGATAAGCGACTTGCTCACATTCTGCCAAGAGACGATACATCAATGCGATATCATCGTATGTTACTGCCTCTGGAAAACGCAGCAACTCCATTTTTTGTTGGCGGATCATTTTGGTTGGAAATCCTACATTGTACTTTTTTCGCCACATCAGTTCGATAAGGGCTTCCTCGGCGGTCATGATCTTTTTTTCGTCAAAGACCCGGCCGGTGGCGCCGCAGATGGCCACATCGGCTCCATTTTCCTCCAGAAGGCTGACCAAAAATTCCAGAAAGTCCGGCTCGGCCCAGTCATCATCGTCAATGAAGGTCAGATACTTTCCCCGGGCGGCATCCAGCGCTGTATTACGCCCGGCCCCGATGTTGCCCCGCGGGCGGTGAATGACTCGTATCCTGTGATCCAGAGCGGCATATTCCTCCGCAATGGCGCCGCTTTGGTCCGTGGAGCCGTTGTCCACGATAATAAATTCAAAGTCAGAAAAGGTCTGAGCCAGTATGCTTTCGATTGCCCGGCTCACCATGGTTTCCCGGTTATAGGTCAGCATGAGGACCGAGACCGTTACTTCTTCCAAACGACCCATGGGGCATCTCCTTTCTGCCACAGAGCCTCCAACAGTCCTTTATCCCGCTGGGTGTCCATACACTGCCAAAAGCCGGGATGCTTATAGATGCCCAGCTTGCCCTCTTTTGCCAGGGCCTCCAAAGGGGCACGTTCCAGCACACAGGACTCGTCGGCGCTGAGATAGTCGAACAGCTCCGGCTGGGCCGCCATAAAGCCGCCGTTGATCCAGCCGCCGTCCTCCTTGGCCTTTTCGCGGAACCCCACCACGGTGTCACCCTCCTCCGCAAGGTCCAGCACGCCGAACCGCCCGCCGGGCTGGATGCCAGTGAGCGTCACCACCTTGCCGCTGCGCTGGTGCTGCTCCAACAGGGCGCGGAGGTCCACATTGCTCACCCCGTCGCCATAGGTCAGCAGGAAGGGTTCGTCCCCAACGTATTTCTGCACCCGTTTGATCCGACCTCCTGTTTGGGTTTTCAGACCGGTATCCACCAGTGTTACCCGCCAGGGCTCCGCCACATTGCTGTGGACAGTCATCCGGTTTTCAGCGGAAAAATCAAAGGTCACATCAGAGCGGTGCAGGTAATAGTCGGCAAAGTATTCCTTGATAATGTATCCTTTATAGCCGCAGCAGATAATGAAGTCCTCAAAACCAAAAGTGGAGTAATACTTCATAATGTGCCACAGAATGGGCTGGTCGCCGATGGCGATCATGGGCTTGGGCTTTAGGTGGCTCTCCTCGCTGATACGGGTGCCCAGCCCACCGGCCAGAATGACCACTTTCATGGATAAAACATCCTTTCGCTATTGTACCAACCCGCCAAAAACAGGGGCGTCCAGGCCATCGATCAAATAAGCTACCTTTTGGTAGACATCACTCTGCTTTAGTGCAGCTACCGCCGGGTCATCAGGGGGATACTGCGCCAGTATAGCCCGCACCTTTTCCGCCAGCGCCAGCAGTTCGGGCGATGCGTTTTGCCGCTGCCGCTCCTCCAGCTGCTTTAAGAGGTAGTCCACCATATGCTTCATAGCGGGGGCGGCGCCCAGTGCGGCTTTCAGGGCACGGACATATTCCAGGTTATTTCCCTGGGAAAAGGCGGTATTGGCCCGTATGAGATACAGCGCAAAGCGGTGCAGCCCAGGCAATACAAGCCATTCCCCCTCATCCAACAGTAGTTGCGGATGATAGAGTGCGGGGAGATAGTCGGCGGCCAAGTCGATGAACAGGGTGGCCAGTTCCATCAGGCCGGATCCGCCTTCCCAGTCTGCACCTCGCACCGCGGCGGCGGAAAGCTGGAACAGGAACTGAAATCGAATCATAGAGGCTCTGAAATCATCGCATGTTGCCCATTGCGGCAGGTATGTCCTCAGGGTTGGGGCTTCCCCAAGTGCTGCGGCTATGGTACGCAGGCGTTCCCCGCCTTGTTGATAAAAGGCTGCCGGCAGCGCAACGCCCTGTTCCACAGCGTGAAGTACGACTGCCACAGGAACATCCTTCCAGCACTCCAGGGTATTCAGTTCCTCCGCAAGCGCTTTTTTTTCCGACAGATCCATCACGCGGGCAGATCTGCCCAAATCTCTGGGTGCCTGGGAGTACAGCCGCCAGCTGCCGGAGCGGTCCTGAAAAATCTGCCCAGCCTGGAGAATACAGGCTCGTTTCAGCTCCTGAACCTGAGTATCGTCCGGCTCATCCAAGGCCCACAATGCGGAAAGGATACGGCTATATAATGCGCATGCTTTTTCCCATACCTGCTTTAGGCGAGTCAGAAGGCCCAGCGTGCGCAAGAAAAGCGTTGAGGCATGGCACAGCCGCCTCAAATCCAGTCCTTCTAAGCCCTGGAGCGCCTCCTCCTGTCGGCCAAGCGCCTCCAGAGATTCACAGCGCAGCAGGCGTCCGAACAACATGGAATTGGGAATCGCATAGGTGGGTGCGCTGCGGGAGATTTCCATCAGGTCGTAGCGCTTGGCCCAATAATCGGTGCAGCCCTGCTCATATCGTTCCACCCAGTCCAGAGCAGTCTGATAATCCTGTTTCCCGTGATAGTAAGCGGCGGCGGAGGCGGACACATCAATTCGGCAGATAATGGATTGGAAAAAAGGCTGCTCTACGCCCCAGGCCAGCCATTCCTCGGCCTGTGGTAGGTCTTCCTCCAGTGCGGTACACACGGCGTACCGATACAGTGGGGCCACACAACCCGCATTTGCAGAGGAAATCTGCCCGCCCTGTACAAACTCCATGGCCTGGTACAGATAGCCCATACGTTCATCCTTGTGGTACCGGCTGGACTCAATGCATTGCAGCAGCCGGTCTGGGTCTTTGGGATGATTGGCCAATTCCTGGCGTAAAAGAAGCAAGTTTCGCTCCATTTTCGCCTTTTTTGCCGTTAGATCGTCAATGGTGTAGCCGTCGTGGTGCAAAATGACCCGCTCCAGCAAACGGGTCGGTATCCGGGCACCCTGGGGCCAGGTTTCATGAATTTGCCCTTCGTAGCGGGCACCCGTATCCCGTCGGGCCAGGCGCTGAGCCATGAAATCGCTGTAGTCATCCTCTGCCATATCACGGGTATGGTAGTTCCGCTGGACCACGGCGGCAAACCCATTTTGCTTGTCCCGAGGCAAAGAAAGAAATTCCACCAGCTGAGAGATATCCGGGTCCAGATATTCGTCAGCGTCCACAGTGAAGTACCACTTACCAGAAGCTCTGTCCATCACAGCATTGCGGGCTGCGGAAAAATCATTCACCCATGGAAAATCAAAGACCAGATCGGCATACCGCTGTGCGATCTCCCGCGTTGCGTCGGTGGAGCCGGTGTCGGCGATAATCAGCTCACAGGGAAGCGCGTTTCGCAGAGGTTCCAGGGCTTTCAGACATTTTTCCAGACTACG
The DNA here is from genome assembly GCF_002159455.1 of Flavonifractor sp. An306. Lineage (GTDB taxonomy): Bacteria > Bacillota > Clostridia > Oscillospirales > Oscillospiraceae > Flavonifractor. Next base: position 1,640 of record NZ_NFIQ01000029.1, on the reverse strand, counting down.
TGCTTCATTTTTTACAATCATTCCGATGGACAGCAGGGGTTTCGTCATGGAGATGGCACGTCCTTTCATCAGCTGGGTAGAATGAAAAAGGGGGCGGCCCTATGGAGCCGCCCCCTTTTATCAGGCTTCTCAGAGCAACAGATCTGAGGCGACCTGGGATTACTGCAGCAGCTGCAGCACGCCCTGAGGCACCTGATTGGCCTGAGCCAACATGGCCTGAGCAGACTGGATCAGGATGTTGTTCTTGGTGTAGGACATCATCTCGTCGGCGATGTCGGTGTCGCGGATGGTGGACTCGGCGTCCTGGATGTTCTCCTGCATCACGGACAGGTTGTTGATGGTGTGGTCCAGACGGTTCTGGGTGGCGCCCAGAGTACCACGGACGTCAGACACATAGTTGATGGCGTCCTTGATCTGGTCCAGAGCGGCGGCAGCGCCAGACTGAGTGCCGATGTCCAGGCTGGAGATGCCCAGAGCGGCCACGTGGCAGTCCTTGATGGCCACGTTCAGCTGGTTGAAGCTGTCGCTGGTGTCGCCGATCTGCAGGGTCAGGGAGTTGCCGGTCAGGCTCAGGGTATCCTTGGTAAAGAGGATGTCGGTATCGCTGATTCCAGAATTTGCCGGTTCGGCACCCGTATCATACACCTTGGTCTCCATGCCGGTGACACGGCTCACCTCGGCTGCGATTTGCTTAGCATCATCATTATCAATTGCGTCATCGTCCTGGCTGATGATGGTGACGTCGTCACCCAGGGCCTTGATCTGGTCGTTGGTCAGGCCGGTACCGATCAGGAACTTGTGGCCATCCAGCTCAAAGATCTTGGCCTGCAGATCCTCCAGCTTATCGGTGGCCGCACCCACCTTCAGCTTGCCTGCATCAAATTTCTGCATGGAATCCAGCGCCGCCGTGGTGACAGTGGCGTTGTCACCCATGGAAGCAGCAAGAGCGGGATTGTTTTTTCCAATGGAGAAGTTGTGGCTGACGCCGGTGGAGATCACCTGGGCGCCGGCGCTGCCCTCAGCGCGGGCGGTAAACTGGAAGGCATTATTGGTGACGGTAATATCAAAGTTGTCGGAGAAGGTCTTGTCCGCCTTCAGGCTGGCCTGGATCGCATCGGATACCTGAGCCGCGGTCAGGGTGCCGGTGCTGGAGAGGGCATACTGATTGCCATTGACATCAGTGAAGTAGTTGTTGGAGGTGGTGCTGCTGACAGCGCCAGTGCCGTCGCCCTGATAGGTCAGCTTGACGGTGGTGGTCTGCTGCTTGCCGTTGCCGTCCGTCCAAGTGACGGTGTAGTCCATGCTCTTGCCAATGTCGTCAGTGGTCAACCCCCTGAGGTCCACGGTGTTAGCGGCGGCGGCAGTGGTGTACACACCCTTGATGGCCACGCTGTTGTCCATGGCCACGTTGTCCACCTGGGAACCACCGGACAGGGAGCCGTCCAGCAGCTGGATGCCGTTGAAGTTGGCGGAATCGGCGATACGGTCGATTTCGGTCTTCAGCTGGGTGACTTCCTTCTGCAGCTGGGCACGGTCGGTCTCGTTCTCGTAGGTGCCGTTGGCGGACTGCTCAGCCAGGGAGTACATACGGTTGAGCATGTCGTGAACCTCAGTCAGGGCGCCCTCAGCGGTCTGCACCA
>NZ_NFIQ01000280.1 GCF_002159455.1 Flavonifractor sp. An306 | reverse complement strand
AAACTCTTTCTCGCTGATCTCGACCACACGGCCAGACTCTCCTTTCGGCCAGGGGTATGTGCCGCTCTGGGCCCGCCGTTTCCCCTGTTGAAAGCTCTGACCATCCCATTCAATATATTTCAGCATACTGCCCGTTCCGTCACGGAACACATACACGCTTCCATCGTATGGATCACACCGCAAATGATAGCGGATGATCGCGGTCAATCCATCCAGGCCGGTGTACATGCTGGTCGTTCCGCATACAAGACGGACTCGCTTCCCACGCACACCGCTTTTGTTCGCTCTGGCGGCCTGTGTCAGCTTTTCCAGCCATAGCTGGGTATCTGCGGCACTGATCCGGTGGCTGCCTTTGTGAAATCCCCGCAAAGCGTACCGGCCTGCTGCCGCACATTCCCGGCTGCAATAGGTCCGCTCCACCCCAATGGTGGTGGCGATCGGCCGGCCGCACCACTGGCAGGTCCCTTCCACATGTGTCTGGTCCATCGCCAACAGGTAAC
>NZ_NFIQ01000028.1 GCF_002159455.1 Flavonifractor sp. An306 | reverse complement strand
TCTTTGTCCCGGTTGCCATCGTCATTTCCTCCAGTATGTTAATCTATCTTCTCTGTTAGACTGGATTACTCTGCTTATACGATAGCACATGAGGTAAATTCTGTCTATGCCAATGCGGTCGTTTTATCAACTAGAACAGGAAAAACCAATTACAAAAATACCCAGCTAAATATATTTTCGTACCACCACTTTCCCTACTTTTGAACTCCCTCCAGAACCCCCCTGGAATCCCTTGTGGCGGTTTTTCTATCAACTCAATCCTTGACTACCTCCACCCTTAAAACCCTGTGGCAGCCCCTTAAAAACCCATAATATCCCATTACAAAAAGCCAACTAACACATAGAACGGCCTTCCTCATTTGGTGGGAGCGTGAGCCCCCGTGTGAAAATCCGTGTGAAAATTTCCACCGACAAGGAGCTATGATTATCAACAATTATCTACGCAACACAATAAAAACCATTTCCCTCCGTTAATGTTGGCTCATCTTTTATCAAATACCAAAATGCTATATATAGCGAAAAAAGAAAGTGTACACACAATATATTGCGTAAATTAGCAATAAAAAAACAGATGGAGAAAAATCTCCATCTGTCTTTTTCTGGTTGCGGGGGAAGGATTTGAACCTTCGACCTCCGGGTTATGAGCCCGACGAGCTACCAAACTGCTCTACCCCGCGATATGGTGCCGGAGACCGGGATCGAACCGGCACGGGATTACTCCCACGGGATTTTAAGTCCCGGGCGTCTGCCAATTCCGCCACTCCGGCATGGAGGGCTCCGGTCTCGTAAAGCGCTTAATTAGAATAGCACAGGTGTTTAGCTTTGTCAAGAGAAAATTATAAATTTTTTGCCGACGGAAAGTACGCACATTTTCAGTGGGCACTGGCATATACTGATATGTACGTCACACAGGAAGGAGGAATTTCCAGAATGAGGATACATGACGAGAACGAGACCGCATCCCGCACCGAGCCCAAAGGGGACGTGGACGACCTGATCTTCCGCGCCGGCCCCGGTTGGTCGGCCAGCGACCGATAAAAACCGCCCGCCTTCGGGCGGTTTTTTGATGCCCGCACTTTACATTGCCGCCGCCGTTGGATATAATAGTAGGGCTATTTTATGGAAATGAGTGTGGATCTATGTTACAGTTCGACGAATATAAGGTAAAGCTCAACAACCTGCGGCCGGAGCTGGACGAGTTGGACCAGGCCCTGGGCCTGGACGCCGCCAGGCAGGAGGTGGAGATGCTGGAGTCGGAGAGCGCCTCCGACGGATTTTGGGACAACCTGGAAAAGGCCCAGAAGGTCCAGCAGCGGGTAAAGAATCTGCGGGACAAGATCGAGGGCCAGGAGAAGCGCAAAACCCAGTGGGAGGATCTGATGACCCTGTGCGAGCTGGGCAACGAGATGGAGGACGAGAGCCTGGTGCCCGAGGTGGAGGAGGGCTTTGCCAAGCTGGAGAGCGCCATCGAAGAGGCCAAGATGTCTACCCTGTTTACCGGAGAGTACGACAACTCCAACGCCATTCTGACCTTCCACGCCGGCGCCGGCGGCACCGAGGCCCAGGACTGGGCCCAGATGCTGTTCCGGATGTACACCCGCTGGGCGGAGCGCCACGGCTTCACCTGCAAAACCCTGGACTATCTGGACGGGGACGAGGCGGGCCTGAAGAGCGCCACTATCCTGATCGAGGGAGAGAACGCCTACGGCCACCTGCGCAGCGAGCACGGGGTACACCGGCTGGTGCGGGTTTCCCCCTTTGACGCCAACGCCCGGCGGCAGACCTCCTTCGCCGCGGTGGAGGTCATGCCCGACCTGCCGGAGGACGCCGATGTGGAGATCCGGCCGGAGGACTATGAGATGCAGGTGTTCCGCTCCTCCGGCGCCGGCGGCCAGCACATCAACAAGACCTCCTCCGCCGTCCGTCTGATCCACCACGCTACCGGCATTGTGGTGTCCTGCCAGACCGAGCGCAGCCAGTTCCAGAACAAGGACACCTGTCTGCGGATGCTGCGGGCCAAGCTGGTGGAGCTGAAGATGCAGCAGCACGCCGAGAAGATCTCCGATATCAAGGGGGTCCAGCTGAAGATCGAGTGGGGCAGCCAGATCCGCTCCTACGTCTTTATGCCCTATCAGCTGGTGAAGGACAACCGCACCGCTTACGAGACCAGCAACGTCAACGCCGTGATGGACGGCGACCTGGACGGGTTTATCAACGCCTATCTGAAGGCGGAGGCCACGGGAAACTGGGCGGAAAAATAAAATATGGAAGTCAAAGGGAGCCGGGGCAGAAATCCCCGGCTCCCTTTTCCGCATTTACAAAATGCATATAATTTTACGTCATATTTTCCACGGAAGGCCTTGTAATTAGGGTTACAATTTGTTACCATTGTAATGAATCAGCAAGACCCCAAAACCATCAAAGGAAAGGCGGTACAAAGATGAAGAAAGCTGCGGGAAAGCTCCTGTCCCTGCTGCTGTCGGCTGCCATGCTCAGCGCCCTGGCGCTGCCGGCGTCGGCTGCGGAGGAGACCGGAGCCACGGAAGACGGCGTGGTGATCCTGTACACCAACGACGTACACACCTATATCGACAACAACGTGGGAGAGGGCAACGAGAACGGTTTGACCTACTCCAAGGTGGCCGCGCTGAAGGACAGCTATGACAACGCTCTGCTGCTGGACGCCGGCGACCACATCCAGGGCACGGCCTACGGCTCCATGGACAAGGGCGAGACCATCATCAAGCTGATGAACGCCGCGGGCTATGACGCTGCCACCCTGGGCAACCATGAGTTTGACTATGGTATGGAGGGCTGCATGCAGGCCATTGAGTGGGCCGACTACCCCTACCTGTCTTGCAACTTCTACCATGAGAAGGATGGCGTGGCCGGCGACCCGGTGCTGGACAGCTACAAGGTCTTTGAGGTGGACGGCGTGAAGATCGCCATTGTGGGCATCACCACCCCCGAGTCCTTCACCAAGTCCACGCCTTCCTATTTCCAGGATGAGAACGGCAACTACATCTATGGCATTGCCGGCGGCGAGGACGGCTCCGCCCTGTACGCCGCGGTGCAGGAGGCGGTGGACGCCGCCTCCAAGGAGGCCGACTACGTGGTGGCCCTGGGCCATCTGGGCGTGGACGCCTCCTCCAAGCCCTGGACCTCTGAGGAAGTGATCGCCAACACCACCGGCCTGGACGCCTTCATTGACGGCCACTCCCACTCCACCGTGGAGATGAAAGAGGTTGCCGACAAGAACGGCGACACCGTGGTGCTCACCCAGACCGGCTCCTACCTGAACGCGGTGGGTCAGATGACCATTGCCGCCGACGGCACCATCACCACCAAGCTGCTCTCCGGCGAGGATCTGGCAGAGGTTACCCCCGACGCCGACGTGAAGGCCATCGAGGATGCCTGGGTGGCTGAGATCAACACCCAGCTGGGCCAGGTGATCGGCCACATCTCCGACACCCTGGACAACTATGACGCCGACGGCAACCGCCTGGTGCGCAAGCAGGAGACCAACACCGGCGACTTTGCCGCCGACGCGCTGTACTACCTCTTTGACAACATGGACCTGGATGTGGACGTGGCCATCATGAATGGCGGCGGCATCCGCAACGAGGCTATTACCGGCGATATCTCCTATCTGACCTGCAAGAGCATCCACACCTTCGGCAACGTGGCCTGCCTGCAGACCGTCACCGGCCAGCAGCTGCTGGACGCTCTGGAGTGGGGCGCCAAGGACGCCACCGCCGACGGCTCTGTGGAAAACGGCGGCTTCCTCCAGGTTTCCGGCCTGAAATACACCATTAACACCGCTATCCCCTCCACCGTCCAGCAGGACGACAAGGGCGTTTGGACCGGCGGCCCCACCGGGGACTACCGCGTCACCGACGTGCAGGTGCTCAACAACGAGACCGGCGCCTATGAGCCTCTGGACCTGAAGGCCAGCTACAACCTGGCCGGCTACAACTACACCCTGCGTGACCTGGGCGACGGCTTCGCCATGTTTGACGGCGCCGTTAACGTGCTGGACTACGTGATGGAGGACTACATGGTCCTGGCCAACTACGTCCAGTCCTTCGAGAACGGCGAGGTTACCGGCTATGCCCAGCCCGCCGGCCGGATCACCCTGGTGAATGAGCCTGTGGCCACCGAGTATCCCGCCGACCTGGAGGAGGGCGCCTGGTACTACAAGGCCGCCGTGTACGCGCTGGACAATGGCCTGATGAACGGCACCAATACTGGCTTTGCGCCCAATGCCAAGGTCACCACCGCCAGCGTGTATCAGATGCTCTACAACATGGAGGGCAACCCCGCTGTGGAGGAGATCACCGTTTCCGGCAGCGAGGGCGGCTGGTATACCGACTGCATCAACTGGGCAGCTTCTCAGGGCCTGTACCTGGGCGGCGACACCTTTACGGGGGACAGCGTCATCACCCGCTCCGCTATTGCCCGGCTCTTTGCCAACTACGCCGAATGGAAGGGCGTGGAGGCTCCCGCCGACGACGGCTCCATGAAGACGAAGGTGACCGACTACGACTCCATCCCTGCCGAGGATCTGGAGGGCATGACCTTCTGCTACTATGCCGGCCTGATGCGGGGCAATCAGGGCATGCTGATGCCCACCGGCGAGCTGAGCCGCGCTGAGTTTGCCCAGCTGTTGATGAACTTCGACCAGTTCATGGCCACCCAGCAGACCGACGCCGCTGCCTGAGCAGTAAAAAGACCACAACAAGAGAGGGACGCCGCACATGCGGCGTCCCTCTTTATTTATAGCTTAATCAGGCTTAGTGGTTCAGCAGGCGGACCCGGAGCACGCCCTCCAGGGCGCGGATCTCATCGGCCACCTGGTCGTTGACCCGGCTGCCCACATCCACAATGGTATAGGCGTAGTCCTTCTTGGATTTGTTGGTCATGTTTTCCACGTTGACTCCGTCCTTGGAGAGCACGCCGGTGATGTTGGCGATGGCGCCGGGAATGTTCCGGTGGATGATGCACAGCCGGGACACCCCGCTCCACTCCTGCACCAGGGTGGGCAGATTGACGGAGTTTTTGATGTTGCCGTTCTCCAGATAGTCCCGCAGCTCCTGAGCGGCCATGACGGCGCAGTTCTCCTCGCTCTCGGGGGTGGAGGCGCCCAGGTGGGGGATGGCGATAACGTTCTTGCCCTGGAGGATCTTGTTGTTGGGGAAGTCGGTGACATAGGCGGCCACCTTGCCGGACTCCAGCGCGGCCAGCATGTCGTCGTCGTTGACCAAAGTACCCCGGGCCAGGTTCAGGATGCGCACGCCGCCCTTCATCATGTGGATGGCGCCCTCGTTGATCATGCCCTTGGTTTCGGGGGTCTGGGGAACATGGATGGTGATGTAATCACAATTTTTATAGATGGTGTCCAGATCCATGGCCCGGTGGACCAGGCGGGACAGGGAGAGAGCGGCATCCACGCTGAGGAAGGGGTCGTAGCCGAACACGGTCATGCCCAGCTTGGTGGCGATGTTGGCCACCTGCACGCCGATGGCGCCCAGGCCGATGACGCCCAGCATCTTGCCGGACAGTTCGGGTCCCACAAACTGGCTCTTGCCCTTCTCCACCACCTTTTCCAGGTCGGCGCCCTCGGCCAGCTGGGCCTTGACCCAGGCGTTGCCCTCAGTGATCTTCCGGGAGGCCAGCAGCATGCCGCATACCGCCAGCTCCTTTACGGCGTTGGCGTTGGCGCCGGGGGTGTTGAACACCACGATACCTGCCTCGGAGCAGCGGTCGATGGGGATATTGTTGGTGCCCGCCCCCGCCCGGGCCACGGCCCGGAGGGAATCGGGGAACTGGTAGTCGTGCATGTCGGCGGAGCGGACCAGGATACCGTCCTCATTTTCCACGTCGCCGCTGATGGAATAGCGGGTCTGGTCCAGCACGGACAGACCGGCGGGGGAGATCTTGTTCAACGTCTTGATGCGAAACATGTGAGGGCCCCTCCTGTTCAGTTGTTTTTGTCAAAGGCTTTGATGAAGTCGCACAGCTTCTCCACGCCCTCGGTGGGCATGGCGTTGTAAATGGAGGCCCGCATGCCGCCCACGGAGCGGTGGCCCTTCAGGTTGGTGAAGCCTGCCTCCACGCTCTCCTTGATAAACTTGGCGTCCAGCTCCTCGCTGGCGGTGCGGAACACCACGTTCATGTCGGAGCGGGAGCCGGGCTCCACGGCGCAGGTGAACAGCTTGGAGTTGTCCACCACGTCGTACAGCATCTGGGCCTTGGAGTGCTTGATGGCCTCCATGCCGGGGATGCCCCCCTGCGCCTCCAGCCAGTCCAGCACCAGGCCCAGCATGTAGATGCACCAGCAGGGCGGGGTGTTGTACATGGAGTCCTTGTCGATCATGGTCTTGTAGTTCATCATCAGGGGGGTGTAGGGCAGTTCGTGGCCGGCCAGCTCCTCCTTGATGATCACCACCGTCAGGCCGGCGGGAGCCATGTTCTTCTGGGCGCCGGCAAAGATAATGCCGTACTTGCTCACGTCCACCGGCCGGGAGAGAATATCGGAGGACATGTCGCACACGATGGGCACGCCGCCCGTCTCGGGGACGTACTGCCACTCGGTACCGTAGATGGTGTTGTTGGCGCAGTAGTAGAAGTAGCTGGCATCAGGATCCAGCTTGAGCTGGTCCTGGGTGGGGATGTAGGTGTGGTTTTTATCGGCGGAGGAGGCGGCCAGGTTGATCTGGCCGTACTTCTGGGCCTCCTTGTAGGCGATGTTGGAGAAGTTGCCGGTGACGGCGTAGTCAGCCTTGCCGGTCTTGCCGATCAGGTTCAGGGGCGCCATGGAGAACTGAGAGGAGGCGCCGCCCTGGAGAAACAGAACCTTGTATCCCTCCGGCACGTTCAGCAGCTTGCGGAACTTGGCCTGAGTGTCGTCAAAGATCTTCTGGAACACCTTAGATCGATGGCTCATCTCCATAACGGACATACCGGAGCCCTGGTAGTTGGTGATCTCGGCGCCGGCGCGCTCCAGCACCTCCAGGGGCAGCATAGACGGTCCTGCGGAAAAGTTGTACACACGCTGGGTTCCCATGTTGATGGCCTCCTCTGAATTGTATTGGATTTCTGTCTGGTGTTCCACGTGGGACGAACACACTTTATTTGGATAAAGTACATTATAGCCAAACGGACAGGGAACTGTCAATAGCGTGGAATCACCAAAAGCGCCTCCGCTCAGGCAAAATCTTTGTGAATGTTTCAACGAACCCTTTGCACTCCACTGGTATTTATGGTACAATGCCTTTGAATTGAGAGTTTAGTTTTCCCCAACGGGGGAGAGGAGAGAGGCTGATGCGGCTGTCCGACATCAAACGAATTCTGAACGCCACGGTGCTGTGGGGGGAGGAGCATCTGGACCGGGAGGTCATGTCCGCCTGCGGCAGCGATTTTATGAGCGATGTGCTGGCCTATGTGAAGAATCAGGCCCTTCTGCTGACCGGCCTGGTGAATCCCCAGGTGGTGCGCACCGCGGATATGCTGGAGATGACGTGTATTATCTTTGTGCGGGGCAAGGTACCCGGACCGGGCATTGTAGAGCTGGCCCGGGAGCGGGACATTGTGGTGATGACCTGCCCCAAGCGCATGTATGAGGCCTGCGGCCTGCTATATTCCAATGGATTGCGAGGGAACTGCGATGGAGACGATTAAACTGGTGTACCCCGTGGAGGGCGGCGACCTGATTGAAGCGGGGGAGGCCTCCAGTAAGATGAAGCTGACCCTGAAGAAGCTGGGACTTCCTCAGGATGTGATCCGCCGGGCGTCCATCTGTATGTATGAAGGGGAGATCAACATGGTCATCCACGCCGACGGCGGTCAGGCCGAGGTGGAGGTGGACGCCGACCAGATCACCATTCGGATGGAGGACACTGGACCCGGCATCCCTGACGTGGCCCAGGCCATGCAGGAGGGCTTTTCCACCGCCGGGCAGACCGCCCGGGAGCTGGGCTTTGGGGCGGGCATGGGACTGCCCAACATCAAGCGGTATTCCGACGAGATGAGTATTGAGACCGAGGTGGGGAAGGGAACCACCGTGACGGTGCGCATCAAGATTCCCCAGTGATGCGCGTCAGAGCTGAGGAAGGGAGGTATGGCCTGTGGCAATGAGACATGCCGTGGTAATGGACCACAAGCGCTGCCGTGGCTGCACTTCCTGCATCAAGAACTGCCCTACCGAGGCCATCCGGGTCCGGGGCCGCAAGGCCACCATTCTGCCCGACCGGTGTATTGACTGCGGCAACTGCATCCGGGTATGTCCCCACAAGGCGGTAAAATCGGTGGGAGACAGCCTGGACATTCTGAAGGAGTACGACTGCTGCGTGGCCCTGCCGGAGCCTGCGCTCTATGGGCAGTTCCACCATCTGGACAACGTGGACGTGGTGCTCAACGGCCTGCTGAAGATCGGCTTTCATCGGGTATACGAGGTAGCCAAGGCCGCCGAGATGCTCTCCGACTACGAGCGGCAGACCATCAAGGAGGGGCCGCCGGCGGTAACCCCCCAGATCTCCTCCTCCTGCCCCACGGTGCTGCGGCTGATCCGGATGCGCTTTCCCAAGCTGATGGACCATGTGGCCTCCACCATCCTGCCCATGGAGCTGGCGGCCATTCTGGCCCGGCGGGAGGCGGCGGAGGAGACCGGACTGCCGCCGGAGCGCATCGGGGTGTTTGCCATTGTGCCCTGCTCCTCCAAGGTGACGGCGGCCCGGGTGTCCGAGGGGCTGAGCCAGCCGGTGCTGGACGGGGCCTTTGCCATCCGGGACATCTACCTGCGGTTGCTGGGTCCCATGCGGGAGCTGGAGGAGCTGGAGCCCATGTCCTCCGCCGGGATCATGGGCCTGGGCTGGGCCTCCTGCGGCGGGGAGAGCACCGCCCGCCTGGGCGAGCGGTGCGTGGCGGTGGACGGTATTGAGAACGTCATCCGGATGCTGGAGGAGATTGAGGACGGCCGCCTGCCCGAGGCGGATTTTCTGGAGCTGTCAGCCTGCACCCAGGGGTGCGTGGGGGGCTGCTTCACGGTGGAGAATCCCTACGGGGCCAAGATGCGGATGAAGAGCCTGATGAAGGGCCAGCCGGTGTCCCGCAACCGGTTTACCCTGACGGGGGCCGACCGGGAGCTGGTGCGGCGGGATAAGCAGCTGCAGTACTTACCCACCTTTGTGCTGGACCGGGACCGGGAAATGGCCATCAGCAAGCAGCGGCGGATCCAGGAGCTGGAGTCCCATCTGCCGGGGCTCCACTGCGGCTCCTGCGGGGCTCCGTCCTGCCACGCCTTTGCCGAGGACGTGGTGCTGGGCCGGGCTTCGGTGGACGACTGCATTTTCAAGGTGCGGGAACGTATGCGGACCATGGCGGGCAAGGAGGAGGCCGACGATTATCTGCCGCCCCCCTTCCGGCGCTGCCAGACAGAAGCATCCAGACGATAATCAGGCAAGCCGCCGGACCGGAACCAGGTCGCGGCGGCTTGTTTCTATAAAAAAGAGGGGGAGTTTGTATGACAGTAAAAGCGCTTCAGGAACAGCTGGGCTGGACGGTCTTTCATATGGCCGGGCCGGACCGTCAGGTGACGGGGGCCTACGCCGGGGACCTGCTGAGCTGGGTGATGGGCCGGGCGGGGCAGGACTGCGCCTGGCTTACCATCATGTCCAATCAGAACGTGGCGGCGGTGGCCCTCATGGCCGACGTGGCCTGTGTGGTGCTGACCGAGGGGGTGCGGCCCGACGAGGATCTGCTCCGCCGGGCCAGGGAGAAGGAAGTGAACCTGCTGGGGGCGGGGGAGGACACCTACACCGCCGCCTGCCGCCTTCACGACTGCCTGAAATGACCGGAAAAGAGAGCGATATCCGTGAAGTTTTACTATGATCTGCACCTCCACTCCTGTTTATCGCCCTGCGGCAGCGACGAGATGACCCCCGCCGATCTGGCGGCCATGTGCGCCCTGGCGGGGCTGGACATCGTGGCCCTCACCGACCACAATACCTGCGGCAATTGCGCCCCCTTCTGCCAGGCCGCCCGGGAGCGGGGGCTGCTGGCTCTGCCGGGGATGGAGCTGTGTACCCAGGAGGACATCCATGTGGTGTGCCTGTTCCCAGACCTGGAACGGGCGGAGGCCTTCCAGAGGCTGGTCTATGACCGCCTGCCGCCCCTGCCCAACGACCCCGCCGTCTTTGGCCGGCAGCTGCGTATGGACCGGGAGGACACCGTTCTGGGGGAGGAGGAGCGGCTGCTGGCCTGTTCTGCGGCCATTGCCGTGGAGGAGGTGCCCGCTCTGGCGGCGGGACTGGGGGGCGTAGCCTTCCCCGCTCACATTGACCGGCCTTCCTACTCCCTGCTAGGGGTGCTGGGACTGTGGGACCCCTCTCTGGGCTTTCCGGTGGCCGAGCTGTCCCACAGCTGCCCGCCGGACCTTCCCAACCGGCCGGATCTGGCCGGGGTGCGCTTTATTACCAACTCCGACGCCCACTATCTGGATCAGGTGTGGGGGGCGGAGCACGCTATGGACCTGCCCGACCGCACAGCGGAGGCGGTGCTGGACTGGCTGCGTGCTCCCAAAAAGTGAGGACGCCTTAATTTTTTCTTTACAAGAATTTGGAGGCATGTTATACTGCACCTAAGTAAAGTTTATAGGTAATAAGAATACATCTGCTGCACTGACCGGGGAGTCAGTGCAGCAGATGTCATAAAATGTGCAGTATGAAGGATATAACACAAGGTTTAGAAAGGAAGGACGCATCCATGCCAAACTGCAAGACCGTCGTTCCCTATCGGGGGACCCCTGAGCAGGAGGAGCGCCTGCGGCAGGTGATTGCCGAGCACAAGGGCCAGCCCGGCGCCACCATGCCGGTGCTTCAGGCCGCCCAGGAGATCTTTGGCTATCTGCCGGAGGAAGTACAGATTATGGTGGCACAGGGGCTGGACATCCCCCTGTCCGAGGTGTACGGAGTGGCTTCGTTTTACGCCCAGTTCACCCTGAATCCCAAGGGAAGATATCAGATCTCCATCTGCCTGGGTACCGCCTGCTACGTCAAGGGAGCGGCGGCCATTCTCAACGCCGTGGAGCAGAAGCTGGGCATCGCCCCCGGCGCCATCACCCCCGACGGCAAGTTCTCCCTGGACTCCTGCCGCTGCGTGGGGGCCTGCGGTCTGGCCCCGGTTATGATGGTCAACAACGACGTGTACGGCCGGCTCACCCCCGATCAGGTGGGGCCGATCCTGGATATGTACAAATAAGGGGAAGTTATGAAAGAGATCGCCCTCTATACCCTGGATATCGCCCAGAACTCCATCACCGCCCAGGCCAGGCATCTGGAGGTGACCCTGGCGGAGGAGGGGGAGACCATCACCCTCACCATCGCCGACGACGGGAAGGGGATGAGTCCCGAGCTGCTGGCCACGGTCAGCGACCCCTTCACCACCACCCGCACCACCCGGAAAATGGGGCTGGGGCTGCCGCTGCTGCGCATGGCGGCGGAGCAGACCGGCGGGAGCCTGCGCATTGAGAGCCAGCTGGGGGTGGGCACCACGGTGACGGCCGTCTTTCAGGCCAGTCACATCGACTGCCCCCCGGTGGGGGATATGGCGGGGAGCATCACCCTGCTGCTCCAGGGCGCGCCGGAGCTGGAACTGTGCTACACCCACAAAATGGGTGAGGAGCAGATTGGCCTGGATACCAGGCAGCTGCGTGCGGAGCTGGGGGAGGCGGTCTCCCTGGCGGAGCCGGAGGTGGTCCTCTGGGTCCGGGACTACTTACAGGAACAGGAAACGCTGTTACGAGAACATAAGGGGATGAAAGCATGAAAAGTCTGGCAGAGCTGCGGGCCATCCGGGAGCGGATGGAGAAGCAGATTGATTTGCGGGAGTCCAGCGACGACCGGATCCGGGTAGTGGTGGGCATGGCCACCTGCGGCATCGCCGCCGGCGCCCGGCCGGTGCTCAACGCCTTTCTGGAGGAAGTGAACAAGCGGGAGCTGAAGAACGTGACGGTCTCCCAGACCGGCTGCATCGGCGTGTGCCGGCTGGAGCCCATTGTGGAGGTCTACGTGCCCGGTCAGGAGAAGGTCACCTATGTGAAGATGACCCCCGACAAGGTGGCCTCCATCGTCAGCGAGCATCTGGTAAACGGCCGGGTGGTGGAAGAGTACACCATCGGCGCGGCGGAATAAGGGGAGGGGACAGAGATGAGTTTGGTTCGTTCCCACATTCTGGTGTGTACCGGCACCGGCTGCTCCTCCTCGGAGAGCCCCAAGATCATTGAGGAATTTGAGAAGCAGCTGGCCGCCCAGGGCATGGACAAGGAGGCCAAGGTGGTGCGCACCGGCTGCTTCGGCCTGTGCGCCCTGGGGCCCATCGTCACCGTCTACCCCGAGGGGGCCTGCTATACCCATGTCACCGTGGACGACGTGGAGGAGATCGTCTCCGAGCACATCGTCAAGGGCCGCATTGTCCAGCGGCTGCTGAACAAGAACGGCGGCGGCGAAGGGCCGGTGACCTCCCTGGCGGAGACCAACTTCTACAAGCATCAGTTCCGCATTGCCCTGCGCAACTGCGGCGTCATCAACCCTGAGAGCATTGACGAGTACATCGGCGTGGGGGGCTATGAGGCCCTGGGCAGGATCCTGACCGAGCAGATCCCGCCCCAGCAGGTCATCGACACCGTGAAGGCCTCCGGCCTCCGGGGCCGTGGCGGCGCCGGCTTCCCCACCGGCACCAAGTGGCAGTTCACCGCCGACGCGGTGAGCCCTGACGGCGTCAAGTACGTCTGCTGCAACGCTGACGAGGGCGACCCCGGCGCCTTCATGGACCGGTCGGTGCTGGAGGGCGACCCCCTCAGCGTCATTGAGGCCATGACCATCGCCGGCTACGCCGTGGGAGCTCACCAGGGCTACATCTACGTCCGGGCGGAGTACCCCATCGCTGTCAAGCGGCTGGAGACCGCCATCGCCCAGGCCAAGGAGTACGGCCTGCTGGGAGAGAACATCTTCGAGTCCGGCTTTGACTTCGACCTGGAGCTGCGGCTGGGCGCCGGCGCTTTCGTCTGCGGCGAGGAGACCGCCCTCATGCGCTCCATCGAGGGCCACCGGGGCGAGCCCAAGACCCGGCCCCCCTTCCCGGCGGTGAAGGGCCTGTTTGACCGGCCCACCCTGCTGAACAATGTGGAGACCTACGCCAACATCACCTGGATCTTCAACAACGGTCCGGAGAAATTCGCCGCCATCGGCACCGAGAAGAGCAAGGGCACCAAGGTGTTCGCCCTGGGCGGCAAGATCACCAACACCGGCCTGGTGGAGATCCCCATGGGCACCACCCTGCGCACTGTGGTGGAGGACATCGGCGGCGGCGTCCCCGGCGGCAAGAAGTTCAAGGCCGCCCAGACCGGCGGCCCCTCCGGCGGCTGCATCCCCGCCGCCCTCATCGACACCCCCATCGACTATGAATCTCTGGGCGCCATCGGCTCCATGATGGGCTCCGGCGGCCTCATCGTCATGGACGAGGACAACTGCATGGTGGACATCGCCAAGTTCTTCCTGGAGTTCATTGTGGACGAGTCCTGCGGCAAGTGCTCCCCCTGCCGCATCGGCACCAAGCGGCTGCTGGGCCTGCTGACCAAGATTACCGAGGGCAACGGCGAGCCGGAGGACCTGGACACCATCGAGGAGCTGTGCAACCACATCAAGCAGTCCGCCCTGTGCGGCCTGGGCCAGACCGCCCCCAACCCGGTGCTCTCCACCCTGAAGCACTTCCGGGAGGAGTACGAGGCCCACGTGTATGAAAAGCGCTGCCCCGCCGGCGTGTGTAAGGCCCTGATCCAGTACGTGGTGGACCCCACCAAGTGCAAGGGCTGTACCCGCTGCGCCCAGGGTTGTCCCACCGGCGCCATCTCTGGCGCGGTGCGGGCTCCCCATATCATCAACCAGTCCAAGTGTATCAAGTGCGGCGCCTGTATGGACCACTGCCGCTTTGACGCCATCAGCAAGCAGTAAGGGAGGGAACGGACATGGACGAAAAGATGGTATCTCTGCGCATCAACGACATCCCCGTCACCGTTCCCGCCGGGACCACTGTGCTGGAGGCGGCCCGCTCCGCGGGCTTCAATATCCCGTCCCTCTGCTTTTTGAAGGACATCAACGAAATCGGCGCCTGCCGCATCTGTGTGGTGGAGGTGAAGGGGGCCAAGAGCCTGGTGGCCTCCTGCGTCTATCCCGTAACTGAGGGCATGGAGGTGTACACCAACACCGAGCGGGTGCGCAAGTCCCGCCAGCTCACCCTGGAGCTGATCCTGTCCAACCACCGGATGGACTGCCTGACCTGCGCCCGCAACAGCCACTGTGAGCTGCGCCAGCTGGCCAGCGACCTGGGCATCGACGCGGTGCGCTACGCCAGCGACAATATGTATCCCCAGATCGAGGACTCCGCCCCCCATCTGGTACGGGATAACTCCAAATGTGTCCTCTGCCGCCGCTGCACCGCCGTGTGCCGGGCCACCCAGGAGGTGGGGGTCATCGGTCCCAACGACCGGGGCTTTGCCACCCACATCGGCTGCGCCTTTGACCGGGACCTGAACGAGGTGGACTGCGTCTCCTGCGGACAGTGTATCGTGGCCTGTCCTACCGGCGCCCTCAGTGAGAAGGACGACACCGGCAAGGTGCTGGCCGCCCTGAACGACCCCAAAAAGCACGTGGTGGTGGGTCCCGCTCCCTCCGTCCGGGTCACCCTGGGCGAGTGCTTCGGCATGCCCATCGGCACCAATGTGGAGGGCAAGATGGTTACCGCCCTGCGCCGTCTGGGCTTTGACAAGGTGTTTGACGTGGACACCGCCGCTGACTTCACCATTATGGAGGAGGGCACCGAGTTCCTCAGCCGCCTGAACGGGGGAGGCAAGCTGCCCCTCATCACCTCATGCTCCCCCGGCTGGATCCGGTACATGGAGCAGCACGCCCCCGAGATGATGGCCAACGTGTCCACCTGCAAGTCCCCCCAGCAGATGTTCGGCTCTCTGGTCAAGACCTATTACGCCGAGACCATGGGCATTGATCCCGACGACATCTTTGTGGTGTCCATCATGCCCTGTACCGCCAAGAAGTACGAGGTGCGCCGGGAGGAGCAGCGGCTGCCCAACGGCTGTATGCCGGTGGATGTGTCCCTCACCACCCGGGAGCTGGGCCGCATGATCACCCAGGCGGGCCTGCTCTTCGACCACTTGCCTGACGGTACATTTGACGAGATGCTGGGCATCTCCACCGGTGCCGCCGCCATTTTCGGCGCCTCCGGCGGCGTAATGGAGGCCGCCCTGCGCACGGTGGTGGAGCAGCTCACCGACGGCGGTATGGCCCCCCTGGAGTACAAGGAGGTCCGGGGCATGGAGGGCGTGAAGGAGGCCAGCTACGAGCTGCTCGGCCGCACGGTGCGGGTGTGCGTGGCCTCCGGCCTGCACAATGTGAAGCTGGTGCTGGACGGCATCAGGGACGGCTCCATGCAGTACGACTTTGTGGAGTTCATGGCCTGTCCCGGCGGCTGCATCAACGGCGGCGGCCAGCCCATCCAGCACGCCGACGTGCGTAACTTCACCGACATCAAGGCCCTGCGGGCCGCCGCCCTGTACAAGCAGGACGAGGATATGGAGTACCGCCGCAGCCACAAGAACCCGGTGGTCCAGACGGTGTACCACGCCTACCTGGGCGAGCCCGGCGGCCACAAGGCCCACGAGCTGCTCCACTGTACCTATATCAAGCAGAAGCGCTATCGGGTATAACACAAAAAGCGGCCAGTCCCTTCGGGGACTGGCCGTTTTCTCATTTGGAGCGGGTCAGCCTGATGCAGGTCAGGCAATAGGTGACCTGGAGCACTCCGAACACTACCAGCACCGCCAGGGCGGGCAGCAGGCCGATGTCAAAGGAAAAGTTCAGCACGGTGAACACCACCCACAGCCCCAGACAGGCGCCGGTGGTCACCCGGAGCGCCTGGTAGGACGCCTGGCCGATCTGGGCGCGCTCAGCTTCGTCGCAGCTGTCCATCCACTTCTTCTGGAACTTGGTGTCGTACACGCTGCCCCGCTTCTCCGGGTTCATCCGCCGGGTCAGGTCCACTGCCCGCTGCTGGAGCAGAACGACCAGAACGATGGAGGCCAGGAACAGAAGGGCAGTTATCAGGGGAGTGTCACTGAGAAAAGCCGCTGACAGAAAGAAAAAGTCCAGAATGGTTGCCAGAGCGGTGACCAGCAGCACATAGCTGAGGGTAATCTCGATGCTGTCTGCCAGCTGCTCATCCTCCCCGTCCCAGCGGTCGTACCGGCCCTTGGCGGAGCGGTACAGTCCCAGGCCGATACCCAGCAATACCAGCGAGCTCACCGGGATGCCCCAGGGCACCACCACCCGCAGGGCCTCTGTCAGCCCGGTCTGGAGCCAGCCGGCCAGCCCGGAGAAGCCGGCGATACTGACGAAAAAGCCGCCCGCCCCACCCAGCAGCGCAAAGAGCAGCACCGAACCCAAAAACTTGGGCAGCGCCTTGCGGTTTTCCCGCGCAACCTGATCCTTCATCCTATTCATCCTCCTCATAGCTGAAAATGTCCTCCACAGTGACGCCGCACAGCCTGGCCAGCTTCAGGGCCAGGGTGACGGAGGGGGAGTAGTCCCCCCGCTCAATCTGGCTGATGGTCTGCCGGGACACCCCCGCCATGCGGCCCAGCTCCTGCTGGTTGACCCCCAGCCGGGCCCGGTGTTCCTTCAGCCGGTTGTGTAGTGGCATCGGATCCCCTCCTTGCCTTGCTAACTATCTTTGTCAAAATGACAACTTTCCTTGTCAAACATAGGATAGCATTGACAAGGAAACTTGTCAAGAGGGGAAATAAAAAAGACCAGCTCCGTAAGGAGCTGGTCTTTGCCTGAGGAATTGGCTCAGCCGGCGTTGCCGGAGCCGGGGCCGGCCTCTTCGGCGGTGAGGGTGAGCACCCCGTCGGCTTCAACAGCGTTGATGCCCAGCAGGGTGTTGATGCCCTCGGCGGAGACATAGTAGTTGCCGCCGATGAGCAGGGCGGACACCTCCACCGGAGCGCCGTCCACGGTGACGGTCAGGTTGGCGTAATCAATGGCGGTGCCATCGGCACGGGGAGCCAGGGACGCGGCGGTATATTCGCCGCCCTTGGTGAGGACCACGCCGTTGTTCCAGGTCAGGTCAAAGGCGGCGGTGGTGCCCTTGAAGGCCACGGCCAGATCCCGCAGACGGTAGAACACCGTGTCGCCCAGACCGCTGCTCACCGCGTCGTCGGCGGAGTACAGCAGGCCGTTGACCACCACGTTGTTGGCCTCGTTCAGGTTGATGCTCTTGTTGTAGGGGGTGGCCAGCTCACCGGCATTGATCTTCTCAATGTAGGCTGCCCGCTCAGGGTTGTCCAGCTGCAGATCCACGCCGGTGATCTTCCAGTTGTTGTCCACCACGGGCTCCAGGGGATCGTGCTCGGCCAGATAGGCCACCAGCATGTCCCGCACGGAGGCAGAGGACTCCCACTGCTTCTCGCCGGAGATAATGCCCTCGTTCTTCAGACCGGTGTAGCGGTAGTCGTTGACGCAGAGGGTGAGGGTCATGTCGTCAGTGAGGGGCTCGCCCTTAAAGGTCACGTTTTCAATGCGCTCACCGGCGGGCTTGGACAGGTTGACCTCATAGTTCAGGCCGATGAAATGGTCGTGGAGGTAGCCGGCCTTGTCCGGGTTGAAGGAGATGTTGATGTCCCCGGGTTGCCACTGGTTCCAGCACTCGGCGGCCCACTCCATGTAGGCCTTCATCTCCGCGCCGGTCACCTCTACGGTGTACAGCACGTTGGGGTACTTGTAGATGTCGAACATGTTGCCGTAGTTCAGATCACCCTGCTTCAGGTCGCTGGTGTCCTTGAACAGAGCCACGGCGGTGACGTCGGCGCCGGAGTTCTCCAGCTGGACGGTGCCGATGAGGTCGATAACGGCGGTATCCTGGAGCCGGCCCTCGGGCAGGCCCTTGATCTCATTGACGGGCTGGAAGTCGGCGGCGGCGTGGCCCAGCACGTTGTCCTGAATGAAGGACACGGCTTTTTCCTGGGCGGCCTTGACGGCGGGTACATCCCGCAGGCCCTGGTCGGGCTCCACGTCCTTCATGGAGACGGTCTCCACCGTGGCGGAGGTGATCTCCTTGTCGGCGTTGAGGGTCAGGTCATAGCGGACCACCTCGCCGGCGTTGTTCTTGGTCTCGCCCACGGGGATGGCGCCGTCGTTGTTGATGTAGGTGGTGTGGGTGTGGCCCAGCTGGAGCACGTCCACCTCCGGGCACTTGTCCAGAATGGTCTGGGCGGCGTCGGCTCCATCGGTGGAGTACTCGGCGGACAGACCGGCATGGGTGGAGGCCATGATCACGTCAGCTCCGTCGCCGATTTCCTCGATGCAGTCGGCCACTGCGTCGGCCATAGACTCAAAGGTCAGGTCGGCCACGCCCTGCTTGGTGCCGTCCCACCGGGGGATGTTGGGGGTGGTCACGCCGATGATGGCGACCTTCACACCGCCCCGCTCCACAATGGTGTAGCCTGCGCCAGTGAAATAGCTGCCGTCAGCGTTCTTGATGTTGGCGGCCAGCACCGGCACATCGGTCTGGGCGATGATCTCCTTCAGGGTGTCCACCCCGAAGTTGAACTCATGGTTGCCCAGGACCCAGGCGTCATAGCCCATGTAGTTCAGAGCGGCGGGCACCGGGTGATCCGTGGTGTCCTTGGAGTACAGGTCGTCGGTCATGATGGTGCCCTGGATGGTGTCGCCCGCGTCCACCAGGATGGTGTTGGGATTCTCCTCCCGCACCTGGCTGACATAGGTGGAAATCCGGGCCAGGCCGTCTCCGGTGCTCTCCTTCATGTCCTCATAGGAGTAGCCCCAGATGTTGCCGTGGGTGTCCGAGGTGCCGATGATGGTCAGATGGGTCTCTCCATCCGCCGCCAGAGCGGTGACGGACAGGGAGAGCACCATGGCCATGCTCAGCGCCACGGACAGAATTTTGCCGAACTTTTGTTTGTGCATACAGACAGCTCCCTTCCTTTCATTGAGGTACTGTAATCATACCATAGGTTGGGATTCCTGTCGATAAAAATTGTGCAAATTTGATAAAAAGAAACAGGCGAAACTAACAGAAACTTACAAATCAAACGGAACGTTCCAGTGCATCCAGGCCGGCCTCCACCGCCGCCGTGACAGCCTCGGCAAAGGTGGGGTGGGGACGTACCGGCCGGAGCAGCTGCTCTGCTGTCAGACCCAGGGACACCGACAGGGTCAGCTCGGCGATCAGGTCGGAGGCCCGGTAGCAGCACAGCTGTCCCCCCAGCAGGGCGTGGGTTTCTTTGTGAAACACCAGCTTTACAAAGCCCCGCTTGCCCCCCTCGATAAGGGTGCGGCCATTGGCTCCCATGACGCACTTGCCGCTGACCGCCGGGATGTTCCGGGCCTTGGCCTCGTCCAGGGTCAGGCCTACCTGGGCCAGTTCCGGGTCGGTGTATACGCAGGAGGGGATGGGGGAGGTGCCGCGCAGGGGCGTTTTCCCCAGCAGCAGGTGGGCCACCACGTCCCCCTCTGCTTCCGCCTTGTGGGCCAGCATGGCCCCGCCGATGGCGTCCCCGATGGCGTAGATGGAGGGGATGGAGGTGCGGAACTGACCGTCCACCGTCAGAAAGCCCCGGTCCATGGCGGGGGAGACCCCATCAAACAGGCCGGCGGTGGCGGGTTTTCGTCCGGCGGCCACCAGCACCGTGTCGGCGGCGAGGGTGTGCTCCTCTCCCTTGTGGGTGAAGCGGACGGCGGGGCCGGGCTGGATCTCCGCCACCGAGGCCCCGGTGTACACCGTCACCCCCGCCTTTTTCAACTCCATGGTCAGGCTCTGGGACAGCTCCCGGTCCAGGTTGGCGATGAGCCGGTCCAGGGCCTCTACAATGGTGACCCTGCACCCGGCGGAGGCCCACACCCAGGCCAGCTCCACCCCAATGACGCCACCGCCGATGATGAGCAGATGGTCCCGGGGGCGAATGTCGTCCAGCAGGCCGTCGCTGTTGGATACACCGGGCAGGTCCATCCCCGGAATGGGGAGAGGGGCAGGGAGAGAGCCCACAGAGACCAGGATGGACCTGCCCTCCCAAAGCGTGCCGTCAGCGGTTCTGAGGGTGTTGGGGCCGGTGATGACAGCCTGGGCGGGGATAATCTCCACCTTGGCGGCTTTCAGCTGTTTTTCCATGCCGGAGCGGAGGGTGGCTACCACGGATTCCTTTTCTGCGGCCAGCTGGGACCAGTCGCACCCCGGCTTGGCCCCGTGGAGCAGGGCCTTGGTGGGGATGCACCCCCGGTTCAGGCAGGTGCCCCCCACCTGACGGGGCTCGAACAGGGCCACGGACAGGCCGCCTCTGGCGGCCCGGAGGGCGGCGGCGCAGCCGCCGGGTCCTCCGCCGATGATGAGTAAATCGTGCATATTCAGCCCTCCGGGAAGGAATACCGCACCACCGGATGGCGGGCGGCGGCGGTCTCATCGGGGCGGCCCACCACGGTGGAGTGGGGGGCGGCGTGGAGGGCTTCCGGGTCCTCCTTGGCCCGGCGGAGGATGTCCGCCAGCACCGCCGCCGCCTGATCCAGCGTCTCGGGGGCCTCGGTCTCGGTGGGCTCGAACATCAGCGCCTCGTGGACGATGAGGGGGAAGTACATGGTGGGCGGGTGGATGCCGTCGTCCAGCATGGCCTTGGCCACGTCCAGAGCGGATACTCCCGTCTCCTTCTTCAGCCCCTCCAGGGTGAGGACAAACTCGTGCATACAAAGCCCGGGGAAGGCGGCGGTGTAGCCCGCCTCCTCCAGCTTGCGCTTTAAATAGTTGGCGTTGAGCACCGCCCCCTGGGCAGCCTCCGCCACCCGGGCGTTGCCCAGCCGCATCAGGTAGGCAAGAGCCCGGATCACCACCAGGAAGTTGGCGTGGAAGGCCCGCACCTGGCCGATGGAGTGCTCCCCGCCGTTGCCGCACAGGGCGGAGCCGGGCATAAAGGGGGCCAGAAATTCCTTGCACCCCACCGGGCCGCTGCCGGGCCCGCCGCCGCCATGGGGGGTGGCGAAGGTCTTGTGCAGGTTCAGGTGGCACACGTCAAAGCCCATGTCTCCCGGCCGGGCTACCCCCATGATGGCGTTCAGGTTGGCCCCGTCGTAGTACACCAGGCCTCCGGCCTCGTGGACGATTTTTGTGATCTCCAGAATGTCCCGCTCAAAGAGGCCCACTGTGTTGGGGTTGGTGAGCATCAGACCCGCCGTGTCCGGGCCGCAGGCGGCCCGCAGGGCCTCCAGATCCACCAGCCCGTCGGCGTTGGAGGGGATGTTGCGGACGGTGAAGCCCGCCATGGCCGCCGAGGCCGGGTTGGTGCCGTGGGCGGAGTCGGGCACCAGGATCACCGTCCGGGCGTTGTCCCCCCGGTGGCGGTGGTAGGCCTTGATGAGCAGCAGGCCGGTAAACTCCCCGTGGGCCCCGGCGGCGGGCTGGAGGGTCACCCGGTCCATGCCGGTGATCCGGGCCAGGGCGTACTCCGTCTGGGCCATGGCCAGCTGGCAGCCCTTGACGGTGTGGCCGGGCTGGAGAGGGTGGATGCCGGTAAAGCCGGGGAGGGCGGCCATATCCTCTCCCAGCTTGGGGTTGTATTTCATGGTGCAGGAGCCCAGGGGGTAAAACCCGTCGCACACCCCGAAGGCCCGCCGGGCCAGCGCCTGGTAGTGGCGGGACAGGTCGCTTTCCCCGATCTCAGGCAGCCGGGGGGCTTTTTTGCGGGCGAATTCCTCCGGTACCGGGCACTCCGGCACGTCCAGCGGGGGCAGCAGATCGGTGCCCCGGCCGGGGCGGCTGCGCTCAAAAATCAGTTCCATATGCCCAGCACCTCCTTCACAATGGACACCGTCTGGTCCAGTTCCTCCCTGGTCTGCTTTTCGGTGACGCACCACAGCAGCCCGTCCTTCAGGGGCAGCCCTCCCAGGATGCCCTTGGCCTCCAGCCCCGCCAGCACGTCGGCGGGACCCCGCAGATCGGTGACAAACTCATGGAAGAAGGGACCGGGATAGCGTAGCTTTACGCCGGGCAGCTTGCACAGCTCTCCGGCCAGATAGTGGGCTTTGGCGTAACACTGCTCGCCCACCTGCTTCAGGCCGCCGGGACCCATCAGGGACAGGTACACCGAGGCGGTGAGGGCGCACAGGGCCTCGTTGGAGCAGATGTTGGAGGAGGCCTTCTCCCGGCGGATGTGCTGCTCTCTGGCCTGCATGGTGAGCACAAAGGCCCGGCGGCCTTCCTGGTCGGTGGTCTGCCCCACGATCCGGCCGGGGAGCTTGCGCATCATAGCCTGGGTGGTGGCCATAAAGCCCAGATAGGGCCCGCCCCAGGACAGGGGCAGCCCCAGAGGCTGGCCTTCGCCCACGGCGATGTCGGCCCCCCATGCGGCGGGGGGCTCCAGTACCCCCAGAGTGATGGGATTCACCCCGGCGATGAGCTTGGCCCCACCCTCATGGGCGATTTGGGCCAGGGCGGCCCCGTCCTCCAGCAGGCCGTAAAAGTTGGGCTGCTGGATGTACACACAGGCGGTCTCGCTGTCCACCAGCCCCGTCAGGTCGGTGCGGCCGTCCTTCACAGGGGCCACCACCACCTCGGTGCCCGCCCCGAAGCAGTAGGTCTGGATGGTGGCGATCACGTCCGGGTGGGCGGCGCCGGATACGATGGCCTTTGTCCGCTTCCGGTCCCGGCACATGGCCACCCCCTCCGCCGCGGCGGAGGCCCCGTCATACACCGAGGCGTTGGCGGCGTCCATGCCGGTGAGCTCGCAGATCATGGTCTGGAACTCGAAGATGGATTGCAGCACCCCCTGGCTGATCTCCGCCTGATAGGGGGTGTAGGCGGTGACGAACTCCTCCTTGGCGGCGATGCGGCTCACCGCCGAGGGAATATAGTGGTCGTAGGCCCCGGCTCCCCGGAGAATGGTGGAAAACCGGGTATTCTGGGCAGCCAGCTTCTCCAGGGCCCGGCGGACCTCCAGCTCGCTCTTGGGCTCCGGCAGATCCAGGGGGCCGTCGATGTACACCTCATCCGGGATATCCCGGTACAGGTCCCGGGGGCCGGTCAGCCCCAGGGCCTCATACTGCCGCCTCCGCTCCTCCGGGGCGGCGGGCAGATATCCTCCCATATTACCCCTCCTCGGCGCAGTGGGCCTCATAGGCGGCGGCGTCCAGCAGATCCTCCTCGCCGGTGAGCTGCTCCACCTTCACCAGCCAGGCCCCATAGGGGTCCTCGTTCACCAGGGCGGGATTGTCCAGCAGCTCCTCGTTGACCTCGGCCACCACGCCGGACACCGGGGAGAGCACGTCGGATACCGCCTTGACGGATTCCACGTCTCCCAGGGCCTCCCCGGCGCTCACCTGGTCCCCGGACTGGGGCAGGTTGACGAACACGATGTCCCCCAGGGCGTCCTGGGCAAAGTCGGTGAGGCCAACGGTGGCCACCCCGTCCTCTACCAGCAGCCACTCGTGGGATTTGGTATACTGCAACTCCTTGGGAATGTTCATGATGATTACCTCCTGTATATTTATGCACAATAATTACGCTCTCTTATAAAATGGGGTTTTGACGACCTCCGCCTCCACCTTCCGGCCCCGGACGTCCACCTGCACCACGGTGCCCGGTTCCTTGTAGGCCACGTCCACCATGGCCATGGCAACCGCCTGGCCCAGCCAGGGACAGTGGGTGCCCGAGGTGACCACGCCGATCTGCTTCTCCCCGTCGTACACCGGGCACTCCTCCCGGGCGATCCCCCGGCCGGTGATTTTCAGGCCCACCCGGCGGCGGGAGATGGGCCGGGCCTGTTCCAGGGCGGCCTTACCGATGAAATCAGGCTTTTCCAGCTTGACGAAGATGCCCAGCACCGCCTCGTAGGGGTTGATGGCGGGGGAGAGCTCGTGGCTATACAGGGGCATGGCGGCCTCCAGCCGCAGGGTGTCCCGGGCGCCCAGGCCGCAGGGGATCAGCCCGAAGGGTTCCCCCGCCTCCAGCAGGGCGTCCCACAGGGCGGGGGCGTCCGCCGGGGCGCAGTACAGTTCAAAGCCGTCCTCCCCGGTGTACCCCGTGCGGGAGACCATGCAGGCCATGCCCTTTACAGTCCCCCGCAGCACAGCGCTGTAGTTCTTTTCCGGGATGTCGGAGGTGAGCTTGCGCAGGATCTCCTCCGCCCTGGGGCCCTGAAGGGCCAGCTGGGCCACCCGGTCCGACCAGTCCTCCATAGCGCAGTCCCCGGTGAGATGCTCCCGGATCCAGGCGGCGTCCTTGTCTTTGTTGGCGGCGTTGACCACGATGAAATACACCGTGTCGCTGACCTTGTAGACGATCAGGTCGTCCACCACGCCGCCGTCCTCGTAGCACATGGGGGAGTAGCGGGCCTGGCCCTCGTACATGCCGGAAAAATCGTTGGTCATCAGCCGGTTGACGTTGGCCAGAGCGTCTGCCCCCCGGAGGACCAGCTCCCCCATGTGGGATACGTCGAACAGGCCGCAGGCGGAGCGCACCGCCTTGTGCTCGGCAATGACGCCGCTGTACTGCACCGGCAGCAGCCACCCGGCGAAGGGGACGATCTTGCCTCCCGCCGCCACGTGCCGCTCATAGAGCGGGGTTTTTTGTTCCATCTCCAATTACCTCCTTTTCAGGCAGCAAAAAAGCGCATGGCAAAAAAGCCATGCGCCTCTGTCCTGGTACCTGAGAGTTTTGCCCCCGTCGGCGCGGAGCGTGCTCCGCTTTCCAGAGTTTCGTCAGGGGCCGGTCCTTCTGCCTGAGAGATCACTGCGCTGCCCCTTCGGCGGCGGCCTGTGCCGCGCTCTCCCGGTCCCGTCATCCGACAATATAAACTTGTGGGTTTGCTTTCAACCTCAGTATAGGGGAGCGGGCTGGAAAAGTCAACCGCCAGTTTTCCGCCGCACCCTTTTTTCCCAAACACATAAGATAGAGTACGGCGGGGAAGGGAGGAAGATGCCGTGAAGCATGAATTGGATATCTGGCTCATCGGCGGGGACCGGCGGCAGGTGCGGCTGGCCGGCCTGCTGGCGGAGGACGGACACAGCGTACATACCCTGGGGCTGGGCCCGGCGACGGGCGGTGTGCGGGAGGAGCGGGAGCTGGCCGGGGCGGCTCTGGCGGACTGCGTGGTGCTTCCGCTGCCGGCGGCCGCCCCTGGAGGGCGGCTGAACGCGCCGCTGGCGGAGAAGCCTTTGCCCATGGAGGCGGTCTTTGCCGCCCTGCGGCCGGGGCAGATCATCTGCGCCGGCCGGGTGGACGATGCCACCCAGGCCATGGCCCGGGACCGGGGGCTGGTCCTCCACGACTACTT
Organism: Flavonifractor sp. An306; assembly: GCF_002159455.1. GTDB lineage: Bacteria > Bacillota > Clostridia > Oscillospirales > Oscillospiraceae > Flavonifractor. Next base: position 20,452 of record NZ_NFIQ01000028.1, on the reverse strand, counting down.
TGCCCGGGAGGAGCTGGCGGTGGCCAACGCGGTGCCTACCGCCGAGGGGGCCATCCAGATCGCCTTGGAGGAGATGCCCGTCACCCTCCACGGCAGCCGGGCTCTGGTCATCGGCTACGGGCGGCTGGGCCGGGCCCTGGCCCCCCGGCTGGCGGGGCTGGGGGCAAAAGTCAGCGTGGCCGCCCGGAAGTACGCAGACCTGGCCTGGGCGGAGGGCTTCGGCTTCGGCACCGAGCACACCGGGGAGCTGAAAGGCTGGCTGTGCGGCTACGATCTGGTGGTGAATACGGCGCCCGCTTTGGTGCTGGGCAAAGAGGAACTGGAGGAGCTGAAGCCGGAGTGCGTGGTCATCGACCTGGCTTCCCTCCCCGGAGGGGTGGACTTTGCCGCCGCCAAGGCCCTGGGGATGAAGGCGGTGCAGGCCCTGTCCCTCCCCGGCAAGGTGGCCCCCGCCACGGCGGCGGCCTACCTGCGCAGCACCATCTGTCACATTTTACATGAGTTAGGAGTGTAGCTATGGAACCCATTCGGGTGGGATTCGCCTTTTGCGGGTCCTTTTGTACCTTTCGTCAGGCCATGACGGCCCTGGAGCGGGTCCACGACCGCTACGGCGACGTGACGCCCATTGTCTCCGAGACCAGCGCCGCCACCGACAGCCGGTTCGGTCCGGCCCACGAGTACATGCGGGAGATGGAACGCATCTGCGACAAACGGGTGATCGACTCCATCCCCAAGGCCGAGCCCATCGGCCCCAAGCACCTGCTGGATGTGCTGGTGATCTGCCCCTGTACCGGCAATACCCTGGCCAAGCTGGCAAACGGCATCACCGACACCACTGTGACCATGGCGGCCAAGGCCCACCTGCGTAACGGCGGGCCAGTGGTGCTCTGCCTGGCCACCAACGACGGCCTGGCGGCCTCGGCCAAAAACATCGGCACCCTGCTGGACAAGAAAAACGTCTACTTCGTCCCCTTCGGCCAGGACGATCCGGTGGAAAAGCCCACCTCCCTGGTGGCCGACTTTTCCCGGGTAAACGACGCCATCGACGCCGCCCTGCGGGGGGAGCAGCTCCAGCCCCTGCTGCTGCGGGGCGCCTTATAAGGACACATTACAACCCTGCGTTTCTATAAATGTTTGAGCGGGCAGCTTGGCTGCCCGCTCTGTTTTTCCTCTTTCAAAGAAGATCGTTATATGATTTCGCTGTCAAACCAAGGTGGAAAATGGTTTTTTTACATAGGAGTAATAATCGCTCATGGTAAAGTCAGCGGGCAGTCCTATCAACTCAGACTTGCCCTCCTGAATATGGTGCTTGCCTATTGAGAGCCATGACGCGAACATTTCCGGATCATTTTACCGCTTATCCTCTACCCATTTCCGGGTTTGCTCTCTCAGGAAGGTCAGCCGGTCGCCAAAGGAGAGGTTTTGTCTGTCCGCTTCTTCCAAACTCCATTGCAGATGATTGTTAAAGCTCTCTGCAGTTTCTCCTGTAATCGTCCACGCTCTTGGAATTTCAATTGTAATCTCGTCAGGAGCATCCAGCGTGACCTGACCCTGTGCCTGTGATAATTCCAGCTTGTCGTACTGGTTAGCCTGCAGACAGGTTCCCTTGGAAAGCTGCTTGGGCGCCGTAAACTTTGTATGACATTGTATGACGCCTGGACAGGCGCTGTTTACTGTATTCACCATTGGTATTCACACCTTTATTTTCATGATTGAAACTTGGCAAATGCCCGGTATACTTCGTCCCGATTGATATACTCTGTGCGGATCAGACCGGCCTGCCAGGGCTTTTTGGCAACCCGCTCCCGATTATGGTCGATTTTTGCGTCCAGGGCATCCAGGAATCGATCCATAAAGGGCTCAAAGGAGTCTTTCAGCAAATCAGACAGCCGATCGCTGATGCCCGCATGTTCCATCTGGCCTGTGAGGGACTGATACTGCTGGGCGAGATATTTGCCCAGGTCGGCGTCACTGTCCTGGATGGCGTAGGTATCCCATTCCGGTTTTTTGATCTGTTCGGAAAGATCTTTGGCGTATACAGCGGCAAAGGCCAGATCATCCGTGCTGTATGGAGCCGGGTTGCTGGCGGTTGGGGCGGCAGGGGTACCCACCGATGAGGAGGCAGCGTGTTCCCGCAGTCTGGCAGCCATATAGCCGTCGTCCTGTTTCAGCCACTGCTTGCCGGGATCGGTGATGTCTGCGTAAATGTCATGTTCCGCAAGATATGCGCTGTACGCGTCCGCCTTGCTGTCGATGGCAGCCAGAACACTTTCCCGCATATCTTCGGATACGCCGGACTGTCCCATCCCCTCATAGAATCCACCGATATTGTCGGCATAGGAGGTAGCCAGTTCCCCCTTGGCTTTTGTGTACAAGTGGTCCAGCGTCTGCATTTCCTGCTCCAGCTTTTCCCCGGTGTACTGGGTCTGGATGCGGTCTTTCAGCACCGCGTAGCGAGAGGCCAGATAGTCCGCCTTGGTCTCAAACCGCTGGGCGTTGTCAAAGCAGATATCCATGTTCAAAAAATCTTCCTGCACGCCGCGCCAGTCGATTTCATCTCCCAGCCCGTTTGCCTCCAGTTGAGCGCGGAACGCATCCAGGCTCTCCTGACTGACCTGACCTTCTGTCATCAGCTTCACTGGCTTGGAGGGGTCCAGTTTAAAGGAGTCTCCAATCTGGATGAAGTCCAGGCGGTACTGCTTCATGTACTGATTCATCAGTGCGTCTTCTTCGGTGTACTGCTCTTCCTCTGAAGCAGGGCGAAGCTCCGCCGCCGGGTCAAGCCTGGCATTGATGGGCGTAGCCTCCGGTGTTTCCAGGATCTGCAGGCGGTTGGGAAGACAGAAGCCGCTGAGTTCCAGCCGATCCCGGTTTGCGGAATTCGGTTGGGTCCATGCCTGCCCCTGCGAACGGGCGGCAAACAGATCTGTGCCGCCCTGTTTGCGGCCAATATGGTTGAGCCAGGTGCTGTTCAACCAAGGGTTTGCGCTGATTTGACCAATATACATGTGCACTCCTCCAGATAGAATGCCTGATACGCCATGCCTTTTCCGTATCTTTGCTCAGACCTTCCTGCAAAAGTAAAGAACATTCCTTTGTCTGCTCAGACAAAATTATCCATATATATTATCGGCTGGATTTGAAAAAAACTAAGATATTTCTAACATAGAATCAATCTGTAAGAGCTGTTTTTTTATGCCCGTTTCTCCCATAAAAATCCCCCTGATGTCAACTACATCAGGGGGATTTTGTTCCGGTCCGTTTCACTGGACCTGTTTATGATGTGGATGCCGCGCTCTGTTGTGGTTACAGATAGCTCTTGAGGGTGTCCACCAGGTCGGTGTGCTCCCAGGGCAGGTCAATGTCGGTGCGGCCGAAGTGACCGTAAGCGGCGGTCTGCTCGTAGATGGGCCGGCGCAGGTCCAGCTTCTCGATGATCTTGGCCGGGCGCATATCGAAATGCTTGTTGACGATCTCGGACAGCTGCTCCTCGCTGAGCACGCCGGTGCCGTAGGTGTCCACCAGCACGCTGACGGGGTGGGCCACGCCGATGGCGTAGGCCAGCTCAATCTGGCACTTGCGGCACAGGCCGGCGGCCACCAGGTTTTTGGCGATGTACCGGGCCATGTAGGCGGCGGAGCGGTCCACCTTGGTGGGATCCTTGCCGGAGAAGCAGCCGCCGCCGTGAGCGGCGGAGCCGCCGTAGGTGTCCACGATGATCTTGCGGCCGGTGAGGCCGGTGTCGCCCACGGGGCCGCCCACCACGAAGCGGCCGGTGGGGTTGACGTAGAACTTGGTGTCCTTGGTGATGTACTGGGCGGGGATGATGGGCTTGATGATCTCCTCCACCACGGCCTCCCGCAGGTCCTTCAGGGCGATGTCGGGGTCGTGCTGGGTGGACACCACGATGGCGGGGCAGGAGAGCACCTGGCCGTCGTCGCCGTACTCCACGGTGACCTGGCTCTTGCCGTCGGGGCGGAGCCACTTCAGCTTGCCGGACTTGCGCACGTCGGTGAGCTGCCGGGAGAGCTTGTGGGCCATGGAGATGGGGGCGGGCATCAGCTCGGGGGTCTCATCGCAGGCGTAGCCGAACATCATGCCCTGGTCGCCGGCGCCGATGAGGTCGGCCGCGTCGGTGCCGCCCTCCTGGTGCTCGAAGGACTGGTTGACGCCCATGGCGATGTCGGGGGACTGCTCGTCAATGGCGGTCATGACGGCGCAGGAGCGGTAGTCGAAGCCGTAGGCGGGATCGGTGTAGCCGATGCGCTGCACGGTGCGGCGGACGATGGAGGGGATGTCGGTGTAGTGCTTGGTGGTGATCTCGCCCATCACCGTCACGATGCCGGTGGTGGTGAAGGTCTCGCAGGCCACGTGGGCCGTGGGGTCGGCGGCCAGGATGTCATCCAGGACGGCGTCGGAGATCTGGTCGCATACTTTGTCGGGATGGCCCTCAGTGACGGACTCCGAGGTAAACAGACGCTTTGCCATAATAGTAACCTTCCTTTCTGTGTGGGACGTGAAAAACGCGCTCCGCCGGATGGCGGAGCGCGCAGAACTCGTCCATCCTCATCTTTCGATTTCCTCGCCGGATTTGGCACCTTGCTTCTGCAGGTTGCCGGGCTTCATCGGGCCGTTCCCTCCACCGCTCTCGATAAGGCTATTCAATTGACTGTGGATATTTTATCGGGTTTTCACCACTTTTTCAATAGACAAATAGACGAAATTGTATAGGGCCGGAAAAATCTTTTTGCGTTAAGCCTTCCAGCCGTTGAGGTATTCCACCTGCTCGTCGGTGAGCTTGTCGATGGCCAGGCCCATGGCGGCCAGCTTCACCCGGCCGATCTCGTCGTCGATCTCGTCGGGCACCTGGTAGACCTTCTTCTCCAGGCTGTCCTTGTGCTTGACCAGCCACTCCAGCGCCAGAGCCTGGACGGAGAAGGACATGTCCATGATCTCCGCCGGGTGGCCGTTGCCGGCGGCCAGGTTGACCAGCCGGCCCTCGCCGATGACATTGAGCACCCGTCCGTCGGGCAGGGTGAAGCCCTCAATGTTGTCCCGGCGGATTTCACGCTTGACGGCCATCTTGGCCAGGCTGGCCACGTCCACCTCGCAGTCGAAGTGGCCGGCGTTGGTGAGGATGGCGTTGTGCTTCATCACTTCAAAGTGCCGGGGGGTGATGACGTCCTTGCAGCCGGTGACGGTGACGAAGATATCGCCATACTTGGCGGCCTCGTCCATGGGCATCACCCGGAACCCGTTCATGGTGGCGTCCAGGGCCTTGAAGGGGTCCACCTCGGTGACGATCACGTTGGCGCCCATGCCGCTGGCCCGCATGGCCACGCCCTTGCCGCACCAGCCGTATCCGGCCACCACCACCGTCTTGCCCGCCACCACCAGGTTGCTGGTGTGCATGATGGCGTCCCACACCGACTGGCCGGTGCCGTACTTGTTGTCATAGTAGTGCTTGGCCTTGGCGTCGTTCACCGCCATCATGGCGCAGGGCAGGATGCCCTCCCGCTCCCGGGCTTTCAGACGCAGGATGCCGGTGGTGGTCTCCTCGCACCCGCCGATGAGGTGTTCCGCCAGGTCGGCGCACTTGCCGCCCAGCAGATGGATCAGGTCGCCGCCGTCATCCACCACCAGATGGGGCTTGAACTTCAGGGTCTCGATCAGGTGGCTCTCATACTCCTCGGCGGAGGCGCCGTGGATGCCGAAGGTCTCCACCCCCAGGTCGGCCAGCCCGGCGGCCACGTCGTCCTGGGTGGACAGGGGGTTGGAGCCGGTGAGGTGAACCTCCGCGCCCCCCTTGCTCAGTACGTAGCCCAGATTGGCGGTCTTGGCCTCCAGGTGGACGGACACCGCCACCCGCAGCCCGGCGAAGGGCTGCTCCTTCTCGAAGCGGGCTTCGATGCCGCTGAGGGCGGGCATAAAGTCCCGCACCCAGCTGATCTTCCGGCGGCCGGACGGGGCCAGGGCCATGTCTTTTACGATACTCATATGCTTCCTCCTTGGGGGGCGGCCACAGACGGGCTGGGTCCGTCCCAGAAATCTAATGTCAGCAGGGGCTTTGTCTTACGGAATTCCCGCACCCGGCGGTGCAGATCCAGCAGCTGCTCCGCCGTGGGGGAGGGGGGCGCGCCGTAGGCGGGGCAGGTAAAGAACCAGCAGAATTTGGCGCCGCTTTCAATGACCCGGTCGTAATACTCCTCGGTGGCCACCCGCTCGGCGTTCTCCGCGGTGCAGCGGCAGGCCACCCCGAAGGGCAGCTTGTCCCGCTTGAGCTGCTCGGTGGCCCGCACCGCCCCCTCGGGGTCCAGGTCCACCTGGATGGCGGGGAAGAGGTTGGCCACCCGCAGCAGGTCGGCCCGCAGGGTCTGGGTGATGGAGGCCGGGGGGGTGAAAGCGGCGAACACGCAGTCGGTGTGCTTGTTGCACAGGGCGATGAGCTCCTCCTCCCGGGCCAGGGGGTTGCCGCCGCTGAAAATAAACAGGTGGCAGCCCTTGGCCTTGCGGGAGTCGATCTCCTCGTCCAGGCTGTCAAACTCCATGGAGGGGCGCACCCCGAAGATGGACGCACCGCATCCGGCACAGTCCATGGCGCAGGGGAAGGAGGGGTCGATGATCACCGCCCAGGGGGCATTGCCCTGACCGAAGGGCTTTTCCCGGTTTTTTCGGGGCCAGTCCAGCAGGCCGCCGTGGATGATGAAGTTTTCAAAGATCTTTTTCAGCACCCGGCTGTCCACGTCGGTGTACATGCTCCGGAGCAGCTGGTTCCAGTTGTTGTCCGGGTCGGTCATGGCCCGGTGGAGCAGATCCTGATAGGGCGGAGAGAGCTTTTCCCCCGCGAATTTGTCCACCCACTCCATCAGTCTGGGGAGGTTGGCGTCCGGGTCCCGCTCCAGGTAGTCCAGCGCCCGTGCGATTCCAAAGGCGCGCAGACGGACCGGAATGCTCATAGATGTGTGCTCCTTTCCCCAAAAGGTCGGTCGGGATAATGTAACAATTCTACCATATCCCATGCGCCGCCGCAACACCATAGACAAATTCTCCAGCCTGTTGCATTTTCTGACAAAAGGGGCAGAATGTCTAGTGGGAGGGCCGCCATTGACAAGCCTTGCGGTCCCGGACTATACTATACTTGGATTGATATGCGCCTGACTGGGAGTGAATAATATGCGCGCCGGACTGATCACCTTCCACTTCGCCCACCACTATGGAGCTCAGCTCCAGGCTCTGGCCACCATGAAGGCCATCCAGGCCCTGGGCCACGACTGCCAGATCATCGACTACCGCCTGCCCCACACCACCCGCACCAACCAGCTCTTTAAAAAGAGCGCCTCGGTGCGGGCGGTGGCCGCCGATGCCCACACCGCCCTCCACTACGGCTCTTTTCAGCGGCGGTTCCGGCGGTTCGAGGCCTTTGTGGCGGAGGAGATGGCCCTCTCCCCCCGGCGGTACACCAGCGTGGACCAGCTGCGGGCCGAGGCGCCGGAGTACGACGTATATGTGGCGGGCAGCGACCAGATCTGGAACCCCTATATTTTTGCCAACCGGCAGTTTGACCCCGCCTTTCTGCTGGATTTCGGGGGGGCGGTCCGGCGGATCGCCTACGCCCCCAGTCTGGGGGTGCCCACCCTGCCGGAGGACAAGGCGGCTGAGCTGAAGGGCTTTCTGGCTCCCTTTTCCGCCCTCTCCGTCAGGGAGAAGCGGGGACAGGTGCTGCTGCGGGAGGCGGCGGACTGGGATGCCCGGGTGGTGCTGGACCCCACCCTGCTGCTGAACGGGGAGGACTGGGGGGCGCTGGCCAACCCCACCCGCTGGAAGGGGCCCTATATCCTGTGCTACTTTGTCTCCGACCCGGGGGAGGCCGCTCCCTACGCCCTGGCCCTGTCCCGCAAGACCGGCTGGCCCATCGTCCAGATGGCGGGGGCCCGGCGGAAGATCGATGGGGCGGCGGAGCTGGTCTTTGACGCGGGTCCCCGGGAGTTTCTGGCCCTCTTTCGGGACGCCGCGGCGGTGGTGACCAACTCCTTCCACGGAGCCGCCTTCTCCCTGCAGTTCCGGAAAAACTTCTTTACCTCCATGTCCCCCAAGGAGCGGGCCCAGCCCACCTTCTCCCGGATCTACAGCCTGCTGTCCCGGCTGGGGTGCGCCGACCGGATCATCGGCCTGGACGACACCGCCCCCCTGGAGGCGCAGATGGACTATGACAAGGTGTATGAGCGGCTGGAGGCCGAGCGGGCGGACTCCCTGGCCTACCTGAAGGCCGCCCTGGAGGGGACCGCCCTGCCGGAGGAGCAGCCCCAGCCCGACGCCCCAGCCAGGCCGAATTTGTGCGCCCGGGAGGACTGCACCGGCTGCACCGCCTGCGCGGCGGTGTGTCCGGTAAACGCCATCACCATGGAGGCCGACCACGAGGGCTTTTTGCGGCCGGTGATGGGGGAGAGCTGCATCCTCTGCCGCAAGTGTGAGGCCACCTGCCCCATGCTCCACCCACCGGTGCCCGGCCCTGCTCCGGCCCAGGCCCACGCCGTCTGGAATTCCGACGAGGCCGAGCGGCTCAAGAGTTCCTCCGGCGGCTTCTTCTCCCTGCTGGCCCGCCACGTGCTGGAGCAGGGGGGCGCGGTGTTCGGCGCGGTGCTGGACGAGACCATGACCGCCCGCCACGTGTGCGCCCGCACGGAGGAGGAGCTGGCCCCCATGCGGGGCTCCAAGTACGTCCAGAGCGACCTGGGGGACGGCTTCCGCCAGGTGAAGGAGCTGCTGGACAACGGCACGCCGGTGCTCTTTTCCGGGGTGCCCTGCCAGGTGGACGGCCTCAAACGCTATCTGGGCAAGCATTACGACAGTCTGCTGACCTGCGATCTGGTGTGCCATGGGGTGCCCTCCCCGGCGGTGTTCCGGGCCTGGCTGGGCGGTCTGGAGACCGCCCGGGGTGCCAAGGTCACCGGGGTACGCTTCAAGGACAAGTCCCACGGCTGGTCCCACCCCTGGCTGACCGTCACCTTTGCCGACGGCAGCGTCTATACCGAGGACTTCAATCGCACCGGCTACGGCCGGGGTTTTGGGATGCAGCTGTTTTTGCGGCCGGCCTGCGCGCTGTGCAAGTACACCTCCACCAGCCGCCCCGCCGACTTCACCCTGGCGGACTACTGGGGCCTGGATCCCAAGCTGGAGCTGCCGGTGGAGCGGGACAAGGGGGTGTCCATGGTGCTGGTGAACAGCGCCAGAGGCCAGGTGGTGTACGATGCCCTGGCCGGGCAGTTCGGCCAGACCGACCGGCCTCTGGAGGAGGCGGTGACGGGCAACCCCCGGCTCAAGAGCCCCCTGAAGGCAAACCCCAAGCGGGGTGCCTTCTTCGCCGCCTTTGCCGCCCTCCCATTCCAGGAGGTGGAGAAACGGTTCCTGGCCCTGCCCCCCCTCCATTACCGGGCGGCGGCCAGGGTGCTTACCCCCGCCATGAAGGACAGGCTGCGTAAGCTGCTGAAATAATGTTTACAATTTATTCGGGAATTTTTTCCCGAAAGCTGGTATCATAACAAACACTGTGTTTGCGTCGGGAGGTAATTCTGTTTGAGAAGATCCGTTGACACCTGGCTGGACCGCTTTTGCTACAAGCATCCCAAGCTGGGTATTCCAGGCCTGATGAAATATGTCGTCATCCTCCAGGGAGTGGTCTACCTGCTGGACATCTTCAGCAACGACTACCTGTCCTTCCTGCTGATGTTCTCCACCCAGGCTATTCTCCACGGGCAGGTGTGGCGTCTGTTCACCTTCCTGTTTCTCCCCCTGGAGTCCAGCAATGCTATCTTCTTCCTCCTCTCTCTCTACTTTTACTGGTTTATCGGCAGTACCCTGGAGCGGGAGTGGGGGTCGGTGAAGTTCACCGTCTTTTACGCTGTAGGGGCCCTGCTCACCCTGATCTCCGGCTTTGTGCTGGATCTCTGGGGATTTGGTCTGGCCATCAACATGTTCTATGTGAACATGTCCATGTTCTTCGCCTTTGCCACCCTCTACCCCGACCTGCAGGTGCTCTTCTTCTTCATTATCCCGGTGAAGGTCAAGTGGCTGGCCTGGCTGGACGCCGCCCTGTACGTCATCCAGTGTGCCCGGTATATTGCCGGCGGCATGTGGTTTTTGTGCCTGCTGCCCCTGGTGGCGGTGGCCAATTATGTGCTCTTTTTCTGGTCGGATATCATGGACCGCCTGGGCCGGACCCGGACCCGCCACTCCGCCCAGACCATCAACTTCAAAAAGGCCACCAAGCAGGCCCAGCAGCAGAAGGGCTATATCCACAAGTGCGCCGTCTGCGGCAAGACAGACACCGATTACCCCAACGAGGAGTTCCGCTACTGCTCCAAGTGCAACGGCTACTACTGCTATTGCTCGGAGCATATCCACAACCACGTGCATATTGAGTGAAAAGCAGCGCCCCGGGCATGGCCCGGGGCGCTGCTTTTGTAACCGCTCTGTTGTTTCCCGCCTCCCGGCCTTCTGATAAAATAGACATATCAAAAGGAAGGAGGAGACCCTGTGAAACGAACTGTCTTTTGCGCACTGGCGCTGCTGCTGGCGCTGCTCACGCCGGCCGCCGCCAACTCCACTCCCACCCGGCTGGATGGGGTGGGGGGCTCCGCTCTGGAAGTGGACGAGAACTGCCCCGTCACGGTCTCCGCCGAACAGCTCACCTTTCAGATCCAGCGGGACAACGACTATGGGCGGCTGTGCGCCCAGGTGACCGCCGTCTACCAGATGGAAAACCCCACAGAGGAGCCCCTTACCGTGCCTATGGCCTTCTACCTGGAGGAGCGGAAGGGCCAGGTGGGAAGCGGCCTGGAGCCCAGCCAGGTGTCGGTTACCGCTGACGGACAGGCCCTGTCCTTCACCCAGCGGGAGGTGGAGAACGGCGACCCGGACCGGGAACGCACCGCACTGGTGTATACGGTGGAGTTTCCCGCCGGCGGGACCCGGGAGGTGGCGGTAAGCTACCCCAGCTTCAGCTACAGCATCCAGGAGGGCACCACTTATTGGCGACACACCTTTACCTATCTGCTCTCCCCGGCCCAATACTGGGCCCACTTCGGCACGCTGGATGTGGAGATCTCCGCCCCGGAGGAGGCCCCCTATATCATCGACTCCACCCTCCCGCTGGAAGAGGCGGGGGAGGGGCGCTATACCGCCCATTTTGACGGCCTGCCCGAGGGGGAGCTGGAGTTCACCCTTTACCGGGAACCCTCCATTACCCTGTGGGACCGGTGCAACGCCTTTCTCCAGGATGCCGGATATGCCATGTTCTTTCTGGGCCCGGTGATTCTGGTGGTGGCCGTCCTGGTCATCGTCTGGGTGCTCCTCCGCCGGCAGCGGCGCTGAGCACCGGGCTGTTGGTGTACTCCAGCCCGCAGGGCTTTGGGGTGGGGAAGCACAGGCCGTACAGGTCGGTGTACCGGCTCTCCGCCTCAAACAGCCGCCGCGCCGGGCCGTCCAGAGCCCTGGCCTGGGCGGGCTTGGTGAGGACCGGGAGGGCGCAGGTCCCTTTCATCCGCTTCAGCAGGGCCTGACCCCGCTCATTGAGCCCCAGCACCCGCACATAGGGGACCGCCAACCGGCGGTCCTCTTGCGTTAGCCCCAAAAAGGCCCCCACCGCCAGCCGCCGCAGCCGGGCATGGGTGTACCGGCGGGTCTTGGCCAGGGTGTAAAACTCCTCCAGGGAACAGGCCTGCCGGGCCGCCCGCACCAGCCGGGCGGGCAGCCCCTCCGCTCCGCCGCCGTCGGGGAGGGCGGCCCAGTCGGCCTCCTCCATGGTCCGCAGCCTGGCCAGCACCGCCCGCTCCGCCCAGAGCAGGGAGGCGGGCTGGCCCAGGGCCTCCAGGGAGCCGTCCGGCAGCAGGGCGGCGGCCTCCTCCCTCCGGCCCTCCCGCAGCAGGGCCCGGATGTGACTGGCGGAGGCGAAGCCCTCCATGTGCCCCGTACTGTCATGGCCCGCCCCCCGGCGGGCCACCGTCATGGGTGCCATGCCGCTGCCCAGGGCGCGGAGGGCGCGCAGATACTCCACCCCCAGGTTGTTGTTGGGGGAGGAGAGACAGGGACAGTCCGCCGCCGCCTGCCGGGCGGCGGGGAAGGACAGACCGCGGCCCAGCGCCTCCTGCAGCCGGGCGGGGTAGCCGGGGGCGTCCAGGGCGTCGGCGGTCTGCCGCAGGGCCTCCAGGCTGCCGTCCTCGCTGCCGAAGGAGAGAATATCCACCACCCCTGTAGCCTCCAGCAGGCCCACCGCCCCCCGGGCGAAGGCCTCCGCCGACGCCATGGCCCAGGGGGTGGGCAGCTCCAGCACCAGATCCGCCCCTCCCGCCAGGGCCAGGGCCGAGCGGGTCCACTTGTCCGCCGCGGCGCACTCCCCCCGCTGGACCCAGTGCCCGCTCATCACGCACACCACCGCCCCGTCCTGGCCCAGAGCCGCCCGGGTCTGGGCCAGGTGATAGGCGTGTCCCAGATGGAATGGATTGTACTCCGCCACGATTCCGGCCACCGCCATAGCTGTTCCTCCAAAGGGAAAGGAGAAAAATTCCTCCTTTCCAGCAAAATATGGGTTGTCCTTTTGTGAGAAAAGGGATAAAATAAGACGTGCGAGTTTATTTTACTACACAATGGCTTGTCTCACAAGCCGGAGTAACTGTTTAAGGAGAGATGGAACCAATGAAAGTTTTGGTCATTAACGCCGGCAGCTCCTCCCTGAAGTATCAGCTCATGGACCCGGAGAGCCGGGAGGTTCTGGCCAAGGGCCTGTGCGAGCGCATCGGCATCGACGGCCGCCTGACCCACAAGATTCCCGCCAAGGACGCCAAGTATGAGTTCGAGATCCCCATGCCCACCCATGCCGAGGCCATCCAGGCCGTGCTGGACGCCCTGCTCTCCAGCGAGCACGGCGTGATCAAGAGCGCCTCCGAGATCGACGCGGTGGGTCACCGCGTGGTCCACGGCGGCGAGAAGTTCGCCTGCTCTGTGCGCATTGACGACGCGGTGATGGCCGCCCTGGAGGAGTGCATCCCCCTGGCCCCCCTCCACAACCCCGCCAATATCACCGGCATCAAGGCCTGCGAGAAGGTCATGCCCGGCGTGCCCATGGTGGGCGTGTTCGACACCGCCTTCCACCAGACCATGCCCCCCAAGAGCTATATCTACGCGCTGCCCTACGAGTACTATGAGAAGGACAAGGTCCGCCGCTACGGCTTCCACGGCACCTCTCACCGCTATGTGTCCGCCCGGGCCGCCGAGATGCTGGGCAAGCCCATCGAGGAGCTGAAGATCATCACCTGCCACCTGGGCAACGGCTCCTCCGTGGCCGCCGTGGACTGCGGCAAGAGCGTGGATACCTCCATGGGCTTCACCCCTCTGGCCGGCCTGCCCATGGGCACCCGCTCCGGCGATCTGGACGCCGGTATCCTGGAGTACCTGATGGGTCAGTACGGGTACGACATGAAGGAAATGATGACCGTCCTCAACAAGAAGTCCGGCGTGCTGGGCATCTCCGGCGTGTCCTCCGACTTCCGGGATGTGGAGAACGCCGCCAATGACGGCAACCAGCGGGCTGCCCTGGCGCTGGAGACCTTCCAGTACAACGTGAAGAAGCTCATCGGCGCTTATGCCGCCGCCATGGGCGGGGTGGACGTGATCGTGTTCACCGCCGGCGTGGGCGAGAACGACGCCATCACCCGGTACAACGCCGCCTCCGGCCTGGAGTTCATGGGCGTGAAGATGGACGCCGAGGCCAACAAGGTCCGGGGCAAGGAGAAGGTGATCTCCGCTCCCGACTCCAAGGTGAAGGTGCTGCTCATCCCCACCGACGAGGAGCTCATGATCGCCATGGATACCGCCGCCATCGTCAAGGGCTGAGCCCGGCGGCAGACGAGCTGAAACAGAAAAGCCGGCAGACAGGAGCCTGTCTGCCGGCTTTTTGCGGCCTTATTGCTGGCGGTAGGACTGGAACTTGCCCAACACCGCCTGAAGTTGGTTGGGGGTGAGGTTGATCCCGCCCCCCGCCAGCCGGGCGTGGTAGTACACCTTGGCCAGAAACTCCAGCTGCTGGGCGGCGTCAAAGGCAAAGGACAGGCTGCCTCCCACCGCCAGCAGCCCATGGTTGCCCAGCAGACAGCCGTTGTACCGCTCCCCCATGGCGTCCCAGGCCGCCTCCGCCAGCTCCAGGGAGCCGAAGGGGTAGTAGGGGATGCAGGGCACCTGGTCGCCGGAGTAGGCCACCAGGTAGTGGATGGGCTCAATGGCCCAGCCCAGGCAGGAGAGAATGGTGGCAAAGGAGGAGTGGGTGTGGACCACGCCGTTCACGTCCCCCCGCCGCTGGTAGAACAGCCGGTGGAGATCCAGCTCGCTGGAGGGCTTCCGGGTTCCCTCCACCACCCTGCCCTCCAGGTCGGTGACCACCACGTCGGCGGGGGTGGTGGAAAAATAGTCCATGCCGGAGGGGCTGATGGCCATGAGCCCCCGCTCCCGGTCAAAAACGCTGATATTGCCAAAGGTGCCCTCGGTGAGCCCGGCGGTGACCAGCTTCTTGCCGTACTCCACCACCAGCTCCCGCTGTGTCTGCAGCAGCATAACAGATCCTTCCTTTCCCGCGGACTGATTGGCTTAAGCATACGAAAGGCGGCGGAAAAAGTCAAGGGTCGGGATTGACAGGGGAGAGAGGGTCGCATACAATAAAACCGCAAGCAAGGAGGCGGAGGTATGACCACAGAATCGCTGGGCCGGGCGCTGCGCTATACGGCGGCCTACCGGCCCCTTTTGGATACCCCGGAGCTGAAGGGGATGCTCCGGTTGCTGGACAAGCTGGCGGCGGGGGACGGCGCCGGGGCGGCGGAGGAGTACGCCCAGATCTTTTATCTGCTGCGGCAGGGGGGCTTCCGGGGGCTTGGAGACTGGTTTTACAGCCAACTCCGGGACGGCAGCTTTCCCTATGCCCGGCTGGTGGAGCGGGGAGAACGGGACCCGGAGCTGGAGCGGGCGGCGGAGCGGGAGGTGGGTCTGTTCCAGGCTCTCGCCCAGCTGGACTGCGAGGAGCTGCTGGCCGTGCTCCGTGAGAGCGCGCCGGAGGCGGCGGAGCTGCCCCGGTGGACGGCGGGGTGCCCCTTTACCTTTGAAACGCTGACCCAGTTCTACCGCACCCACGGCTCCGGCCTGCTCTCCCGCAGCCGGGCCTTCCTGTGGGAGGACGGGGAGCTCTACCCGGTGGAGGACCCGGACTGCCCGGGCCCCGACGAGATGCTGGGCTACGAGCTCCAGCGGGATCAGGTCATCGCCAACACCCGGGCCATGCTGGAGGGCAAGGCGGTGAACAACGTGCTCCTCTACGGCGACAGCGGCACCGGCAAGTCGGCCACGGTGAAGAGCCTGCTCTCCCAGCCCGGTTTCGACCAGCTGCGGCTCATCGAGGTGCAGAAGGAGGGACTGGCCGACATGCCCCGGCTGATGCGCACCCTGGGGGGCCGGCAGCTGAAGTTCATCCTGTTCATTGACGATCTGGCCTTCGACCAGGACGACACCACCTATTCCGTCATGAAAACCATTCTGGAGGGCGGGCTGGAGCGGCGGCCCGCCAACGTGGCCATCTACGCCACCTCCAACCGCCGCCATCTGGTGCGCCAGACCTTCTCCGACCGGGCGGGGGACGAGGTGGACGCCAGCGAGACCATTCAGGAAAAGACCTCTCTGGCCGAGCGGTTCGGCCTGCGCATCCCCTATCTGGCTCTGAACCAGGGGGACTATCTGAACATGGTGGAGCGGATGGCGGAGCTGTACGGGGTGGAGCTGGACAAGCAGGAGCTGCGCACCGGCGCCCTGCGGTGGGAGATGCGCCACCCCGGCCGGACCCCCCGGACGGCCAAGCAATTTATCGCCAGCCTGCATCTGGCGGACAAACAATAAGGAGGAGACCCCATGAAAAAACACCACATGTTCCGACGGCTTCTGGCCGGTGTGCTGGCGGCGGGGCTGCTGTCCCTGCCCGCCCTGGCGGCGGAGGACACCCAGCAGCCCCAACTGCCTGACCCCTGGGCGGTGAGCGCCCTGGCGGACAGCTACGCCCTGGGTCTGGTGGACGACAACTACACCAGCTACATCCAGAGCACCGTCACCATGGAGCAGCTGGAGAGCATGAGCAGGATCGTGGCCGACAAGCTGGCCCTGCTGGAGCTGCCCCAGCGGACGGCGGATACCGTGGGTCTGGTGGTGGACACCACCCGGGGCGGGGTGATGAACGCCCTGTACCAGCAGGCAGCGGCCTATGAGCTGCCCGGCGTGGAGGAGGGGGCCGCCTCCTTCCTGGCCGGGCTGGGGGTGGTCCAGGGGGACCAGGCCGGGGAGCTGGCCCTGGAGCGCCCCTGCACCTATCAGGAGGCCATGGTCATGGCCAACCGCCTGATCCTGGCGGTGTATGACGCCAACGACGCCGGAGCCAAGGGCCTGCTGTGGAAGGCCACCAACGGGGAGAACACCCTCTATCTGCTGGGCACCATCCACCTGGACCGGGATAACGTGTACCCCCTCCACAAGTCCCTCCGGGACGCCATCGACGCCTCCCAGACTGTGAGCTTTGAGCTGGATCTGAACGACCAGGAGGGGCTGGCTCTCCTCCAGAGCCTTCAGACCTACTCCGACGGCACCACCCTGGCCGACCACATCAGCCCCGAGCTGTACCAGCGGGTGCAGGCCCAGGCCGAGGCCCTGGGGATGGGCGCCAACGGCCTGGACGCCTACAAGCCCTGGGCTCTGGCCTCCACCTTCAGCACCCTGAGCATGACAAACGACACCACCGGCGCCAACGCCATGACCATTGACCTGTACGTGAACGCCCGGGCGGTGAACGGAGGCAAGACCATCGACGCCGTGGAGACCTACGCCTTCCAGGGCGGGATTTTCGACGGCCTTTCCCCGGAGTATCAGGAGACCTACCTGGACGCCTCGCTGTCTCTGCTGGAGATGGCTCAGGGGGGCGAGACCGACCCGGCCATGGAGGAGGCCGCCCAGCAGCAGGAGGAGATGATGTCCGGCATGTTTGCCGCCTGGAAGGCCCGTGACCCGGAGGCCTTTGCCCAGGTCTATGACAAGGCCTCTGTCATCAACAGTGACGACGAGCTCAGCGCCAAGCTGTTTACCGAGCGGGACCCGGGCATGATCCAGGCCGCCGCCTCCTATCTGGAGACCGAGGGGGAGAACACCTTCTTCCTGGCGGTGGGGGCCGGCCACATGGTGGACCCCGGCGGCATCGTCTCCGGCCTGCGGGAGCTGGGCTATACCGTGGAGCTGGTGGAGTGAAAGCCCTGATTGAGCTTTGTGCCAAAGGAGGATAAGCATGATTCTCAAAGGCAACTTTATCTGGATGCCGGCCATGGACCGGCTGGAGGTACGGGAAAACGCCTGGCTGGTCACCAGCGGGGAGACCGTAGTGGGTATTTATGACCAGCTGCCCCCGGAGTACGCCGGGCAGCCGGCGGAGGACTGGAGCGGCAAGGTGATCATCCCGGCCTTCAACGACCTGCACATCCACGCACCCCAGTTCCTCAACCGGGGCATCGGCTACGACACCCGGCTGCTGGACTGGCTGGACACCTATACCTTCCCCCTGGAGGCCAGGTTCCGGGACCTGGACTTCGCCCGGCGGGCCTGGAAGGTCTTTCTCAACCGGCTGTGGGCGGCGGGCACCATGCGGTTTTCCGCCTTCGCCACCATCCACAAGGAGGCGGCCTGGGCGCTGATGGAACTCACCGAGCAGAGCGGCCTGCGGGGCCTGGTGGGCAAGGTGAACATGGACCGCAATGCCGCAGACAACCTGCGGGAGGAGACGGCGGCCTCCCTGGCGGACACCGAGGAGCTCATCTGCCGCAGCCGGGCGGAGCTGAAGCACGTGGGCTTCATCCTTACCCCCCGGTTTGTCCCCTCCACCACCGGGGCGCTGATGGAAGGCCTGGGACAGCTGGGGGAGCGGTACGACCTGCCGGTGCAGTCCCACCTGTCGGAGAATCCCAGCGAGGTGGAGTGGGTGCGCCAGCTCCATCCGGACATCCCCACTTACACCCAGGTATATGAGAATTTCGGCCTGCTGCGGAAGGACAAGACCATCATGGCCCACGCCATCTACCTCTCCGACGGGGAAAAGGAGCTTCTGCGGGAGAAGGGGGTTACGCTGGCCCACTGTCCCTGCTCCAATGTGAACCTGTCCAGCGGGGTGATGCCCCTGCGGCGGA
Source organism: Flavonifractor sp. An306 (assembly GCF_002159455.1). Lineage (GTDB taxonomy): Bacteria > Bacillota > Clostridia > Oscillospirales > Oscillospiraceae > Flavonifractor. Next base: position 2,207 of record NZ_NFIQ01000028.1, on the reverse strand, counting down.
ATCTGGAGGAGGGGCTGCGGTGCTGCGTGGCCAGCGACGTGGCCGGGGGCCACACCGCCGCCATGAACCGCAGCGTGGCCGCCGCCACCGCCCTGTCCAAGGTCAACTGGCTCTCCCACCCGGAGGAAGCCCACCTGACTCTGACGGAGAGCTTTTACCTGGCCACCCGGGGGAGCGGAGCCTTCCTGGGGCAGGTGGGGAGCTTTGAGCCCGGCTTCCAGTTCGACGCCCTGGTGCTCTCTCCCGCAGACCCGGCGGAGGACCTGCTGGAGCGCACCCCTGTGGAGCGGCTGGAGCAGTTCCTCTGCGACGGGGACGACCGGGACATCGCCGCCCGCTACTGCGGGGGCGTTTTGGTGGAAAAGCCCTTTGCCACAATGGAATAATCCCTGGGGGCGCGGCCATGCCGCGCCCCTTTTTTGTCCGCTTTACTTCCCGGCGGAAACATGATACAATACCTCCGACTGGTCTCCACACCCGGTCCAAGCACGGCTGTGCCGTGTTCGTTCCGCGGCTTCGGTCCCAAGGCCGCCCGCGGTTCTCTAAATACCAAAATGGAGGAATCAAACATCATGCGCAAGTTTACCACGAAAGACCTGACCCTGGCGGCTCTGGTGGCCGCCCTGTACGCCGTGCTGGGCTACTTCGGCAACATCTTCGGCCTCACCTTCGGGGTGGTGCAGATCCGCTTTGCCGAGGCGCTGACCGTGCTGCCCTTCCTGTTTCCGGCCACCGCGCCGGGCCTGGCTCTGGGCTGCCTGATCACCAATCTGCTCTCCCCCTACGGCCCCCTGGACATGGTGCTGGGTACTCTGGCCACCGCCATCGCCGCCTTCCTCACCGCCCGGATGCCCCGGTGGTACCTGGCGGCCCTGCCCCCGGTGCTGGTCAATATGGTCATCCTGGCTCCCATGTGGTCCTGGGCCGAGGTGGGCGCCGTGAACAGCGCCTTCTGGGCGGTCTGCGGCTTCAACGCGGCCACCTTCGCGGTGGGCGAGGTGGCGGCCTGCTACGTACTGGGGACGGTCCTTCTGCTGGCCCTGCCCAAGGTGCGTTATTTCCGAACCATGATCCCGGAGCGCCGCCTGGCACACTTCTGAGGCGGCTTTGCCCGGCGTATGACAAGGAGGAGCTGTTATGAAAGTCCGTAAAGCCGTCATTCCCGCCGCCGGTCTGGGCACCCGGATGCTGCCCGCCACCAAGACCGTCCCCAAGGAGATGCTCCCCATGGTGGACAAGCCGGTGATTCAGTATATCATCGAGGAGGCGGTGGCCTCCGGCATTGAGGATATCCTCATTGTCACCAACCGGGCCAAGTCCGCCATGGATGACTACTTCGACTACTACCCCGAGCTGGAGACCCGTCTGCTCCAGTCGGGCAAGGAGCGGGAGCTGGTGGAGGTCCGCCGGGCCGCCGACCTGGCCAATATCTTCTACGTCCGTCAGAAGGAGACCCGCGGCCTGGGTCACGCCATCTACCGGGCCAAGCGGTTTGTGGGGGACGAGCCCTTCGCGGTGCTGCTGGGCGACGACATCATGCGGGCCCAGAAGCCGGTGACCCTCCAGCTCATTGAGGGGGCGGAGAAGTACGGCACCTCCGCCGTGGGGGTGCAGAAGGTGTCTACCGAGGCCATCTCCCGCTACTCCTCGGTCAAGGTGCAGCCCCTGGAGGAGCGGATCTTCGACGTGTCCGACATGAACGAGAAGCCCACCCCCCAGCAGATGTTCTCCAACTACGCCATTCTGGGCCGCTACGTGCTCACCCCCGATATCTTCGATATTCTGGAAAATGTAAAGCCGGGGTACGGCGGGGAGATCCAGCTCACCGACGGCCTGCGGGAGCTGTGCAAGAAGAACCGGATGGTGGCGGTGGACTTCGAGGGCCGCCGCTACGACACCGGCAATATCTGCGGTTTCCTGGAGGCCACCATCGACTTCGCCCTGGAGCATAAGGCCACTGCCGCGTGGCTCCGGCAGTTCCTGAAAGAAAAGGCCGCCCAGCTGGAACACAAAGGATAAGAAAAGGCCCGCCGCGTGTGGGTGTCCCCTGACAGGGGTAACTTTGCAGGTGTCTGAAACCCCGGCAGATATTGCTTCAGCAGTATCTGCCGGGGACTTCTTTTTGTCTCACGCACCCTTGGCGGTGGACTGACCTTTCGGCTGTGGCAGTTCCACACAGCCAATGTCATTGTAGTGAATTTCCACCG
>NZ_NFIQ01000279.1 GCF_002159455.1 Flavonifractor sp. An306 | reverse complement strand
TAGCGCATCTTGAACTTTATCTACGTGAATTTCATCCATCTGGACGACCGGCCCCACTGTTTTATAGCATGAGGGAAGGGATACCCCACAGACTTTCTACCGATAGCATCAGTCTCGTGGTTGGAACTGCGGCTGCCATGGCCCGAGAGACATGCGGTGCCGTTCCAGAGAATGTCCACTGCCACCTGTTTAGAAAAACAAAAGCTATGGATTTGTATAAAAACGGCGTGCCTTTACCGTTTATTATGCAGTTGCTCGGGCATGAAAGTATGTCTACTACATCTGGCTTCTATGCCTTTGCTACATTGGAGATGATGAGTGAGGCCATCAATAAGTCAGCCCCAAACATCGGAGGCACCGAGAAACTCTGGAAAAGTAAAGATGCAAAGCAATTCCTCTATACGCTGGATTGAAAAATACTATACCGAAAAATTTTGTGTAGAATATGTTATTTGCAGGATTCTGAGATTTTTTCGGTATAGCAACTTATTCGGTATAATCTCCG
>NZ_NFIQ01000278.1 GCF_002159455.1 Flavonifractor sp. An306 | reverse complement strand
CAGGCGGAACAAGGTGCTGGTGAGCAGCGATGTAGTCCTTAACAATGGTCTTCCCTCCGTGGTAGCCATTTGCACGGAGCCTGCTGAGGCACACAGCGGAGTTTGTAACCCCTGCTTTCAGCTGTCCGTCCAGGATGCCTGTGTAGCCGCTCAAAAGCGTGGTACTTGCCTTCCGGCCCTTCGAGGCGTGCTCAGTGTCCTCAAAGCCGTGCTCCTTCATCCGGCGCAGTCTGGCGCGGGAAATCCCGGTACGGCGCTCCAGCTCTGCAAGATTGACCTTCTCCAGCGAGAACTTGTCTCCTTGCTCGGCCATCATCTGCTCAATGGCCTTTGCCACAACCGGGGACATGGCTGCGAAATTGGGTTGTTTCATCTTATCTCCTTTCACCGGGGGCTGGCTACGCCTCCAGTGTAAAGGAACTATTCAAATTGTAAATGGCTGTTTTCAGTTGACCAAAATTGGCGTTTTTCGCCTGACCCGGAATGGCGATTATCGCCTGACGCTAACA
>NZ_NFIQ01000277.1 GCF_002159455.1 Flavonifractor sp. An306 | reverse complement strand
TCACTGCCTATCTTGAACATGAGGGACAGATCGTCAAATTTGAGGTGACCAACAAGAGCCTAACTACCGGCGTATCCATCACCAAAACCGGCCCCAAGGAGATCATGGCGGGCCAGCCGGTACGCTATACCTTCTCCGGCATCGCCAATAGCTCCAATGTCCGGCTGGACAACTTTTATTGGCGCGATACCCTTCCCGCAGAGGTGCGGTTGGATACGGTGGTCACCGGAACCTATAACTTCCCCGGCACCTATAAGATCACCTATCGTGTGAACGGCGGCGAGTATCGGACCCTGGCCGACAACCTGTCCACCAGCAAGAACTACACCCTGGCTGCCTCGGCCACCGCGCTGGGCCTTGCCAGCAATGAGCGGGTCACAGAGGTCATGTTCATCTTTGGACAGGCCCCCGCTGGCTTTGCCCAGGTAGAAAAGCCGTACCTCCACTGCACCGCCGTGGCCAACCTGGCCTCCACCTCCTTTGTCAATGTGGCCGACGTGGGCGGCGTCTACAACGGCC
>NZ_NFIQ01000276.1 GCF_002159455.1 Flavonifractor sp. An306 | reverse complement strand
GATTACACGGAAGCCACCAATCTGGAAAAGCGAGCTATGCGGGAATGGATGAAAGAGTACACGGATCAGCTGCCGGAATACAACTACCTGCTGGACGAACTCCTTGGATAATGTGTCCGATGAAGCAGGCGCTTCCCTCAGTCAATCTTTCGGCATGGATAAAGCGAACATCTTTTTTGGTCGAACACTAAAATTGACCCTCGGGTGGAAAATCCACAGCCATCGCAGCGAAAACGCCAAAAAATAATGGGTGAAGACCCGCAAAGCCTTGAAAATCATGGATTTCCGCAAATATCTCAATTGGTCTTACACTCCATGACGAGTGTTCTTATAGCATTTGAAACGCTGTAAGAACACTCGTCTTTTTCTTTTGTTTTCATCCGGCGATGGTGGATGGGGCGTAGTTGACGACGGTAGTGTCAAGGATTTTGCGCAAATTGGTTTGCAGACCCTGGAATGAATGAAGTCAGCCAGCAATGGAGGCATCCTCAACGGCGGCCTCCAGGTGCTTCATGTTCAT
>NZ_NFIQ01000275.1 GCF_002159455.1 Flavonifractor sp. An306 | reverse complement strand
GGGCTATGAGTGCCGCCGTAATGGGGAAGGAGCAGCTGCTGGTCCTGACCGGTTGGGTGGTCCAGCGGCGGGTGCTTTATGGTGGCGGAGACCACCTGGAGGGCATCCCAGCGGAATCCTATGTCTTTTCCTCTGTGGACTGCGCTCAGCTTATGGGCTGGGTCAATGCTTACAGTGGGACCGCCGGGTATTTTGTCCAGTATACCGGGACCTGGCGGCAGCCCAAGGTGTGGAGTGAGCGCTGGGGACAGGAGGAGCATATTTTTGGCCTGTCTGAGCAGTTGCTGGCGGAGAGCTGTCTGCCCCACTGTAAACTGGATGTGTATATGGAGCACCGGCCGGGGGTCTATCACTATCCTGTGGCCTGGCTGCGGCTTTATCAGGCGCATCCCAATGCGGAGGCGGCCCTGCTCCATGGGCTGCCCAGGGTGCTGGACGATATGATCCAGGCCAAGACCCGGGCGGACCGGTGGGAGAAAAATGTGTGCGGCAAGCTGGATATGCCGGAGCTGGACTGGGGTCAGA
>NZ_NFIQ01000274.1 GCF_002159455.1 Flavonifractor sp. An306 | reverse complement strand
TCGCCGGAGTCTTCTGCAAAGCATACGAAAAGGCGGTCCTGCTGGACCCCACAGAAGAAAATGTCCGGATCTGGGCTAAATGCACCCGCATGACCAGGGACGAGATGGAAGATACGGTGAAAGAATCCCGTGAATTGGCGGAGGTGTTTCGGACCATTGCCGACCTCATGGAGCGCCTCCTGCCGGAGAGGGGGACGCTATGACGGAAATGAGTGTCCGCCAGTGGCAGGAGCGGTTCCGTGCCGGGGATTTTTCCTCGAAAGATCGTGCCGTTCAGTGTGAGGCCGGGTGGTATGACTGGTTCTGTCAGGATGACGCGCTGGCCGGACGGCTCCAGAAGTTGAGCAAGGTGGTCATGGGGATCACCGACCCCTATATCCTGGACCACTACTATGTCTGGTTCAAGAACAACTGCCCGCTGTCCGGCCCGCTCTATGATGACGTGCGGTTTGAACCGCTGCATGGTGACCGCAACGGGAGATATTTTGTGGTCATCCGGGACAGTCCCCATGAGACCCATAAGTGGA
>NZ_NFIQ01000273.1 GCF_002159455.1 Flavonifractor sp. An306 | reverse complement strand
CATTCTTTACCTTCTCCAGCGGACAGGTGGATTCCTCTGCAATCAGTTCAAATTCACCTTGTTCCACCAACTGCTGGATATAGGCAATACAGGCCAGGTAGTCCTTGGGGGCATCAAATTTTCTCCATGTTTGAATGTTTCGGCAGTGCTCGCACATAATGGATGCCTCCTCCTGTAAACGGTTGTTGTCAGCCCTGTATATCAGCGTCAACGGGGCCTTTTTTCAGCGTTCCATTCACCGTGACCACATGGCCCCAGAACATATCGTCGTCCTCGTACCAGGCGGTAAAACGGCCGCCGGGAGATACTGTAAACTCGGTGAGGAGGATGCGCCGGGCAAACTCATCCTCCGTGATGGGGTCTTTTTCCGGGTCACGGTCGGCCTGGTCATTGTCCGCCAGCCATTCGTTGGCCTGAGCGGTGAGCTTCTGGGCAGCCATCGCTCGCAGGGACTTATCCCAGGTTTCCTGGTCTGCCACCAGTTTCTTCATCACATTGGTGACACGGGTCCAGGACGCTTTCTTTTCAA
>NZ_NFIQ01000272.1 GCF_002159455.1 Flavonifractor sp. An306 | reverse complement strand
AACTGGATGCCATCTTTGTACACAATCTCTCTTTTCAAAGATTTGTACAATTCTTTTGTGTTTTTAATTGCCTCCACATCTTGATATATACTTTGCCCTGTAAGCTGTTCATAAGCACTGTAGGCGGCATAGGAGAGGCCGCTAAAAGAACAGTCTCCGTATATCTCCACGTCAGCCAGTGTATCCGGATCTTTTAAGACTGCCATATACGTCTCCTTGCCCTGAGCGATCAGCCATGGCCGAAAATCCATAAATCCTTCGTCAGAACAACCGCGCTCCTTGACAATGCCAGCTGCGTCCCAAAGTCCATATTGATCTGCCAATCTCGAATATATATACACGCATTTATGAAAAACCATTGCGGACTCGGGACCCATGGAAATCAGACGATCCATAAGAAAGTGCTCCATGGCTTTTATGTCCTGGCCGCAAGCGGTTTTTGCCTGATGAATCAAATCCCAAAAAGCATCCGGATTATCCTCTGTAATTTTAGTAACATGGTCTTGCTCTGCCGTAATGATCACCTCTTTTT
>NZ_NFIQ01000271.1 GCF_002159455.1 Flavonifractor sp. An306 | reverse complement strand
CCCTGCTCAGTGGAAGGAGAACTTCTGCGAGAACGATGCTCTCCTGTGCGCCTTGGACCGCATCTTTGACGATGCTGTGGTCTTTACCATTAAGGGGGAGAGCTTCCGGGGCAGGAAGCTGGAGACGGTTGCCTTGCGTACTTCTACTAGGCTCACCGGCTGACCCGCAGCAGGCCGGGTAAACAATACTACCTGGGGGCTGGCTACCCCAGATTGGTGATTTTCGTTTGACCAAAATTGGCGATTTTCTCCTGACCCGGAGTGGTTAATTTCGCCCGACCCTAACATAAATTTGTTCAGCCATAATTTGATCCCACAACATATTACTACATTTTTCACCGACATCTATGGTGTGTGAAACGTTATTGCTACTTGCCCATTGAGCAAATGGACCCCACATACGGCTCATGCTTAAGCAGCAAAGTCCTAGGGCTTGTTTGAAAAATCAGGAGACTTGTTCTAAGTCAACAGAATTGCAATGGCGGCAAGGTGAACGAAGGCCAAGAAGGAGGTGTCCAGCATGTCGTATCTGGT
>NZ_NFIQ01000270.1 GCF_002159455.1 Flavonifractor sp. An306 | reverse complement strand
CTGTACACTTTTCGTTCCCCACCGGATTGGTGGAATATGAACATGAGCCGTACACCCAGAAAGATGTGCTGGAATACGGCGGCAGATACTATGTGGTGGGCAGCGGTCGCCAGCCCCTCCAGAGAGACAAGACCCAAACAGAGGACTACTATCTGCTTACCCTGGCAGCCATCGCCAAGGAGCTGGAGCACCGGGGTGCGGAGCACACCGCCAGCATCCACCTGGCGGCGGGCCTGCCCCTGACCAGCTTTGGCCGGGACAAGAAGTCCTTCCGTTCGTATCTGTACCGGGATGGGAGCGCCATTCCTTTTCGCTATGAGGGGCAGGACTATACCATCACCATCCAAGAGGTGTCCCTGTTTCCCCAGGGCTATGCTGCCGTCCTGACCCAGACGGAGCTGCTGGACGAGCCGTCCGTCATCGTGGCGGACATAGGCGGCTGGACGGTGGATCTGATGCGTCTGGACAACCGCATCCCCAACGCTGCCTCCTGCCGGAGTCTGGAACTGGGCATGATCCGCTGTATCGATGAAATCA
>NZ_NFIQ01000027.1 GCF_002159455.1 Flavonifractor sp. An306 | reverse complement strand
CCCCGGAACCCCCACCCACCTCATCCGTTCCCCCAACTCCGGCTCCAACTCCAGAGCCTACCCTGGATATCAGCGCCTTCGTGCCCTTTGAGCCGCCCAACGAGTACGACATGACCATCTACGACACCTCGGCCATTGTGGCGGCCTGGGAGAGCGGAGACGAGAGCGGCCTCAGCGACAAGGACGCCGCTATCCTGGCCCGCTGCCGGGAGTTGATCGCGGAACATATCACCGGGGACATGACCGACTTTGAAAAGGAACTGGCCCTCCACGACGCGCTGGTACGCCTGGGGGAGTATGACGAGACGGTGTATGACCCGGCCACCCCTCAGGGCAGGCCGGACAACACCAACCCCTATGGCATGCTGGTGGAGGGGTACGGCATCTGCCTGGGCTATGCCACCAGTTTCCAGCTGCTGATGGATCTGGCGGGGGTGGAGTGTATCACGGTGGTGGGGGCGTCTTCCGGCTCCACCAGCGACCATGCCTGGAATATGGTGCGCCTGGAGGGGGAATGGTACTGTGTGGACCCCACCTGGAACGACCCGGTAGGTGGGGAACGTGTGTCTCCCAACCAATGGGACCAGGTCCACCATGCCTACTTCAATGTGACCAGCGACGATATGCGGTGGACTGACCACCAGTGGGACTATGCCAACGTGCCAGAGGCCACCGCCACCCGGTTTTGCTGGAACGGCGCCGGCCGGCTGCCCCAGTGAGAGAACAGAAAGGAAGGAACCGCCATGCGCGTGATTACCGGAATTGCCCGGGGCCGGAGGCTGAAGGAGCTGCCCGGCCTGGAGACCCGGCCCACCACCGACAAGGTGAAGGAGTCGGTATTCAATATCGTACAGTTTGACATCGAGGGCCGGAGGGTGCTGGACCTGTTCGGCGGCACCGGCCAGATGGGCATTGAGGCCCTGTCCCGTGGGGCGGCCTTCTGCTCCTTTGTGGACCTGCGGAAGGAGGCCGCCGCTGTGATCCGGGACAACCTGGCCCACACCGGCCTGGCCGACAAGGCGAAGGTCACCCAGGGGGACTATCTGGCCTTTCTCACCGGCTGCCGGGAGAAATTTGACCTGATTTTCCTGGACCCGCCTTACGGCTCCGGAATGTTGGAGAAAGCCCTGGCCGCCATCGCCAAGATTGACATTGCCACGGAAAATGGTATAATAGTCTGCGAAAGCGCCGCCGAGGCGGCGCTGCCGGCGCTGCCCGCCCCCTACCGGATGGGCCGGGATTACCGCTACGGCAAGATCAAGATCACACTGTACCACCGGGACGTGTAACTCCCGGTTTGAGGATGTGAGTCCACATGAAGACCGCCATCTACCCCGGCAGCTTCGACCCCATCACGCTGGGGCATTTGAATATCATCAAGCGGGCCGCCGTCTGCTTTGACAAGCTGATTGTGTGCGTGCTGGTGAACTCGGAAAAGGTGAACCGGGGCCTGTTCACCCCGGAGGAGCGGGCGGACCTGATCCGCCGGGTGGTGGCCAAGCTGCCCAACGTGGAGGTGGACTGCTCGTCCACCCTGCTGGCGGAATACGCCCGGCAGCGGCGGGCCTGCACCCTGGTAAAGGGCCTGCGGGCGGTGTCCGACTATGAAAACGAGCTGCAGATGGCCCTGATCAACCGCAAGCTCAACCCCCGGCTGGAGACCATGTTTCTGCCCTCCAGCGCCAAATATACTTACGTCAGCTCCAGCGTGGTGAAGGAAATGGCCCGCTACGGAGCGGACCTGTCGGATTTCCTGCCCAGGGAGATCATCGCGGACGTACAGCAAAAAATGGACAGCAGGAGGGATTGCTGATGGCCACCGGCGTGGATGAATTACTGGACATGCTCTTTGAGATGATCGACGAGGCCAAGAGCATGCCGCTGAGCAGCGACAAGTGCATTCTGGAGCGGGACCGCGCCCTGGACCTGCTGGACGAGATCCGGGCCCAGTTCCCCATGGAACTGGCGGAGGCTAAGAAACTCATTGCCGCCCGGACGGAGTATATCGCCTCCGCCAAGCGGGAGGGTGAGCTCATCCGCAAGCAGGCCGAGGACCAGGCCAAGCAGATGGTGGCCGAGGACGAGGTGCTGGCCCAGGCCAAGCAGAAGGCCAACGAGATGCTCCGGGTGGCCGAGGAGCGCAGCCGGGACCTGCGCAAGGCGGCCAACGACTACTGTGAGGACGCCCTCCGCCGCACCGAGGAGGCGGTGGCCGAGGCCTACGACGAAATCAAAAAATCCCGAGCCCGGTTCCGTGCCCTGGCGGGCGGGGGAGCTGTCGCCGGGCGGCAGCCCTATGACGCCGCCGCCGACGAATAGAGCGTGTTTCTCCCGTTTACGTAATATCGAAAACCGGCACTTTTTCACCACCATACCGCAAGGTATGGTGGTTTTTTGTTTCCATTTGTAACTCAAAAGGATCGAACATATGTTTTTCATGTCGAAAATCCTGTATTTCAGGGGGAAAAACGGCATTTTTCTCGTTTAAAAAGTAGAAAAAACTATTGCAATTCCGTTACGGAGCCTTTATACTAAAAAGCAAGTGGAGCGAAGTGGGGGAAAAACCCGCAAAATTTCAGCCGAGTGGGGGGAAGGTGAGAGGCGTGACCGGCACGTATGAGCACAGTATTGATGCCAAAGGCCGCCTTTTTATCCCCGCCAAGCTCCGGGAGGAGCTGGGAGTCACCTTTTATCTGGCCATGGGCGTGGACGCCTGCCTGGCCATCTACCCCCAGTCCACCTGGGACCGGTTTACAGAAAAATTCGCTTCCCTGCCTATGAGCCAGTCCAAGGCCATGCGCCCTCTGTTTGCCAACGCCGCAAAATGCGAGCTGGACAGCCAGGGGCGCATCGTCATCCCCCAGAAGCTGCGCAAGTACGCCGGACTGGACAAGGACGTGGTGATCATCGGCGTCCACGACCGGGCGGAGATCTGGAGCGCCGACGCCTGGCAGGCCCAGGAGGAAGAGGAAATGACGCCGGAGAAGATGTCGGCCTGTATGGAGGCTTTGGGATTCTGATGAGTGAACCGAGCTATACCCACAAGCCGGTGCTGCTGGAGGAGTGTATCCAGGCGCTGGCCATCCGGCCGGATGGAATTTATCTGGACGGCACCCTGGGCCGGGCGGGCCACAGCTGGGAGATCGCCAGACGTCTGACCAGCGGACGGCTCATCTGCGTGGACCGGGACCAGGCGGCCCTGGACGCGGCGGAGGAGCGCCTTGCCCCCTGGCGGGATAAGGTGGAGCTGGTACACAGCAATTTCTGCGAGCTGGACGCCATTCTGGACGGCCTGAAGCTGGACAGGGTGGACGGCATGCTGTTTGACCTGGGGGTGTCCTCCCCCCAGCTGGACGACCCGTCCCGGGGATTTTCCTATATGGCGGACGCCCCCCTGGACATGAGAATGGACAAGACCGATACCCTGACGGCCCGGACGGTGGTCAATGAGTGGCCCCAGGAGGAGCTGCGGCGCATCCTCTGGCAGTACGGGGAGGAGCGGTATGCTTCCGCGATTGCGGGAGCCATCGTCCGGGCCAGGGACAAGGAAGAGATTGCAACCACACTGCAGCTGGTGGATGTACTCCGCTCGGCCATGCCGGCGGCCGCCCTGCGGGAGAAGCAGCATCCGGCCAAGCGGACCTTTCAGGCCATCCGCATCGCGGTGAACGATGAGCTGACGGCGGTGGACAAGATGGTGCGCGCCGCGGTGCCCCGGCTGAACGCCGGCGGCCGGCTGGCGGTGATCTCCTTCCACTCTCTGGAGGATCGAATTGTGAAAAACGCCCTGGCGGAGTTTGCCAAGGGCTGTACCTGCCCGCCGGACTTTCCGGTGTGCGTGTGCGGGAAGAAGCCCCAGGTGAAGCTGGTGAACCGGAAGCCCATTGTCTCCGGTCCGGCGGAGCTGGAGGAAAATCCCCGTGCCCGCAGCGCCAAGCTGCGGGTGGCTGAAAAGCTGTAATTTACCAAAGATAGGAGTGGACGGGAGCATGGCAACTGCCGTGAAGCGCAGGACAAAACTCAATCGGTATACGAACGTTCCCTACGACGCGTATGACGGCTCTGCCGCCCGTCAGCTGAAGGGTTCGGAGGTTCTGCAGCCCCGGCCCATGGTACGGCCCAAGCAGCGGGTGGTGGCCCGGCCCCGGGTGCGGGTGCGGGAGGCCGGGGCGGTGTCCCCCTTTGCGGTGGCCGGTTTTCTGGCCGTGGGGGTGTTTGCCATTCTGCTGCTGTTCAGCTATGTGAAGCTGACGGTGACCTCCCAGCAGATCATCGACCTGCGCAGCGAGATGACCGAGCTGCGCACCGAGGAGGCCAAGCTCCGCGCTCAGTACGAGCTGGCCTATGATCTGGAGAGCATCGAGCAGGAGATGACCGCCAACGGGACCATGGTAAAGCCCCAGAACGGACAGAGCATCTATGTGGACCTGTCGGAGCCCGATTCGGTGACGATCTTCGAGCAGGAGGAGGCCGCGCCGGGGACGGCGGGCTTTGTGGACACGATCAAGTCCATTGTGGAGGAAATCGTGGCATATTTCAGCTGATCCCAGCCATATATTGATTTGCAGACCCCACAAAAACAGAACCGGGCTGCCGCCGGGCGGCCCACCCGTAAGAAGATGGACGAAAGAGGGCGTAAGAAAAGAAATTTTCTTACGCCCTCCACTGTAACTATCCCCAAGCGAGGTGAGCCGAGATGGCACGCAGAAAGAAAGAACGTTTGCTCCGGCAGCAGCCCGACCACCGGGCCAACCGCACCATCCTGATCCGCACGCTGATTCTCATGGGTATCTTCGGCGTGGCGGTGTTTGTGCCGCTGTTTTTTCAGCTGTGGAAGATCCAGATTCAGGATTACGACTACTACCGGGGGCTGGTGGCGGACCAGCAGACCAAGGACAGCACGGTGGAGGCCAACCGGGGCACCATCTATGACAGCAACGGGGTGCCCCTGGCCCTCAGCGCCACAGTGTACAACGTGCAGCTCTCCCCCAAGGAGATCATCCAGTGCCAGGAGAATTACAAGGAGAAGGTGGAGCAGGCCGAGAAGAACGGCAAGGACCCGCCGGACTACCCCGAGCCCACCAATGAGTTTATCGCCGAGAACCTGGCGGAGATTCTGGACCTGGAGGTGGACGATATCCTGGCCCGGCTGGCCAAGGAGAACTCCCTGTATGAGATGATCAAGTGGCGGGTGGAGCCGGAGGAGTCGGAGGCGGTGGAGCAATTCATCACCGAGAACCACATCAGCGGCATCTACCTCATGCCCACCAGCAAGCGGTACTACCCCAAGGGCAGCCTGGCCGCCCAGGTTATCGGCTGGGTGAACCCCAACCTGGGAGAGGGCGCCTACGGAGTGGAGGCCCTGTATGAGGAGGAGCTGGCCGGAGAGACCGGCCGGGTGGTCACCGCCAAAAACGGCGTGGGCACCGAAATGCTCTATTGGTTTGAGGACTACTATGACGCCACCAATGGCGACGATCTGACCCTCACCATCGACGCCACTATCCAGTCCTTCTGCGAGAGCATCCTGAAAAAGGGCGTGGAGCAGTTCGACGTGCAGAACGGCGGCTTCTGCATTGCCATGGACCCCAACACCGGGGAGATCCTGGCATGGGCCAACTCCCCCACCTACGACCTGAACGACCCCTGGGCAGTCACCGACCCAGTGCTCAGCCAGTACCTGGAATCGGTGAAAAACGACCCCTCCACCAGTGAGGAGGCATATGCCGAGGCTCTGGGGAATACCCAGCTTCAGCAGTGGCGCAACAAGGCCATCAACGACACCTATGAGCCGGGCTCCACCTTCAAGTCCATCGTCCTGGCCGCCGCCCTGGAGGAGGGAGTGGTCAGCGAGAGCGACCACTTCTACTGCTCCGGCAGCGTGATGGTGGAGGGCTGGAGCGATCCCATCAAGTGCTCCTATACGCCGGGCCACAAGGATCAGGACCTGGCCACGGCGGTGGCCAACTCCTGCAACCCGGCCTTTGTGGCCATCGGCCAGCGGCTGGGAGCGGAGAAGTTCTACGACTATTTGGAGGACTTCGGCTTCCTGGAGCCCACCGGCATCGACATGCAGGGGGAGTACGACACCAGCTCCCTGATCTGGCCCCGGGATAAGTTCACCAACGTGAACCTGGCCACCGCTTCCTTCGGCCAGCGGTTCAACGTCACTCCCATCCAGCTCATCACCGCCGCCTCCGCCGTCATCAACGGCGGTCACCTGATGAAGCCCTACGTGGTCAGCCAGGTCACCGACGCCAGCGGCAACGTGCTCCAGTATACCGAGCCCACCGAGGTGCGGCAGGTGGTCAGCGAACAGACCAGCGCCCGCTGCCGTGAGATTCTGGAGAAGGTGGTGGACGGCGGCACCGGCAAGAACGCCGCCGTGGAGGGCTACCGCATCGGCGGCAAGACCGGCTCCTCCGAGACCCTGGTGGAGGGACACACCATCGTCTCCTTCCTGGGTTTCGCCCCGGCGGACGATCCCCAGGTGGTGATCCTGCTGGCCTACGACGCCCCCAAGCCCGCCTCTCCCGGAGCCAATACCACCGCCGGCGGCTGGTATATCAGCGGCGGCAACATGGCCGCCCTCATGGCCAGCGAGCTTCTGGAGAACATTCTGGACTACATGGGGGTGGAAAAGACCTATTCCTCCACCGCCGACGTGCTGGTGCCCAACGTCACCGGCAAGACCCTGGCCGACGCCACCGCCGCCCTGAAGAAGAACAACCTGACCCTGCGCACCGTGGGCGACGGCGACACCGTCACCGGCCAGATCCCCGCTCAGGGAGCCTCCATCCCCGGCGGCAGCGAGGTGGTGCTCTACATGGGCGAACAGGCGCCCACCGACCAGGTGCAGGTGCCCAACGTGGTGGGCCTGACTTTGGCGCAGGCCCAGAAGAAGATGACCGAGGCGGGCCTCTACCTGAAGGCCAGCGGCGCCTCCGGCTACAGCACCAGCACCGCCTATGAGCAGGAGGTGGCCGCCGGCACCAGCGTGGACCAGGGCACCGCCATTGAGGTGCGCTTCACCGACTCCGCCGCCAGCGGCGCCGGTCTGTAATCAAACTGACCCAAGGAGGAAAAGCGGGGTGGAAAGATGCGGCTGAATCAGGTGCTGGCGGGGGTGACCCTCACCGCCCGCCGGGCGCCGGACCTGGAGATTTCCGGCATCTGCTATGACACCCGAGAGATGAGCCCCGGCTGTCTGTTTGTGGCCCTGCCGGGGTACAAGACCGACGGCCACAGGTACATTCAACAGGCTCTGAAGGGGGGGGCGGCGGCGGTGCTCTGCCGCACCCCGCCGGAAGGGGAGGGACCCTGGCTGGTCACCCCTGATCCCCGGGCGGCCCTGGCCATCGTGTCGGCCAACTGGTTCGGGCATCCGGCCAGGGAGCTGACCGCCCTGGCGGTCACCGGCACCAACGGCAAGACCACCACGACCTATCTCCTGAAAGCCATGCTGGAGGGAGTGCTGGGGGCCAGGGTGGGCCTGATCGGCACCAACCAGAACATGATCGGGGAGGAGGTCCTCCCCGCCCACCGCACCACCCCCGAGTCCTGGGAGGTGCAGAAGCTGCTGCGGGACATGGCGGACGCCGGTTGCACCCATGTGGTGATGGAGGCCTCCTCCCACGCCCTGGTGCTCCACCGGCTGGACGGCATCCGGTTTGCCGCAGGCATTTTTACCAACCTGACCCAGGACCACCTGGACTTTCACAGGACCATGGAGGCCTACCGGGACGCCAAGGGCCTGCTGTTCCGCCAGTGCGACACGGCGGTGCTCAATCTGGACGACGAGGCCGGGCGGTACTACGCCGCCACCGCCCCCTGCCCGGTGTTCACCTACTCCGAGCGGCGGGACGAGGCGGATCTCACCGCCAAAAACCTGCGGCTCTTTCCCCAGCGGGTGGAGTTCGAGGCGGTGACCATGGAGGCCATTGCCCGGGTGAAGCTGGCCATTCCGGGCGGTTTTACCATCTATAACGCCCTGGCCGCCCTCTCCTGCGGGGTGACGCTGGGTCTGACTCTGAATGACTGCGCCGGCGCTCTGGCCCGCGCCCACGGGGTCAAGGGCAGGATCGAGGTGGTGTCGGTGCCGGCGGACTTCACCGTGCTCATCGACTACGCCCACACCCCCGACGCCCTGGAGAATATCCTCACCACCGTCCGGGACTTTACCAGCGGCCGGGTGCTCTGCCTGTTCGGCTGCGGCGGCGACCGGGACCGGTCCAAACGGCCTCAGATGGGGGCCATCGCCGGAAACCTGGCCGACGTGGCGGTGGTCACCTCCGACAACCCCCGCACCGAGGATCCGGAGGCCATCATCCGGGACATTCTGGCGGGGATGGAGGGCACCCCGGCCCAGCGCCATGTGGAGCCCGACCGAAGGCGCGCCATCGCTCTGGCCCTCTCCCTGGCAGAGCCCGGCGACACGGTGGTGCTGGCGGGCAAGGGCCACGAGACCTATCAGGAGATCAACGGCGTACAGCACCACCTGGATGAGCGGGAGGAAATCGCCGCGTGGTTTGCCAAATAAGCCGGGAAATTTGTTACTATTTTGAGTGGAAAGCCCAAGCCATTTATGATAAAATACCTACCCGGTTCGGTTGGAACGGATCAAATTGAGCTGTGAGAGGCTTTGGAGGTTGCAAAAGAGATGTTGAGGATCATCATCAGCTGTGTGGCGGCTTTCCTCGTCACCGCATTGGCGGGCCGCGCCCTGATCCCCGTGCTGCGGCGGATGAAGGCGGGGCAGTCCATCAAGGAAATCGGCCCCACCTGGCACATGACCAAGCAGGGTACCCCCACCATGGGCGGGCTTATGTTCATTTTCGGTACCGCCGTACTGGTGGCCGTGCTGGGCTGGCCGGATTATACCAATGGGATTCTGGGCGGGGTGTTCGTGTTCCTGTTCTCCCTGGTATTTGGACTGATCGGCTATATCGACGACTATTTCAAGGTAAAAAAGCACGAGAATACCGGCCTCACCGCCCCCCAGAAGTTTTTGCTTCAGCTGGCGGCGGCGGTGCTGTTTACCGTGCTGCTGCGCAATTTCGGCTATCTGACTCCTGATCTCTACATTCCCTTTGTCAATGTCACCATTGCGGTGCCCTGGCCTCTGTATATGGTGTTTGCCGCCTTTGTCATGGTGGGGTGCGTCAACGCCGTCAACATTACCGATGGTATCGACGGCCTGGCCGCCGGGGTCACCGTGCCGGTGATGGCCTTTTTCACCGCCGTGGCGGTGCTGTGGGGCCACGATGAGCTGGGTATTTTTTCCGCCGCCCTGCTGGGCGGTCTGCTGGCCTTCCTGATCTATAATTTCCACCCCGCCAAGGTGTTCATGGGGGACACCGGCTCCCTGTTCCTGGGCGGCGCGGTGTGCGGGCTGGCCTTTGGCCTGGACATTCCCCTGGTGCTGATCCTGGTGGGCATTATCTACATTGCGGAAACTCTCTCTGATATTATACAGGTAGGATACTTTAAACTCACCCATGGCAAGCGGATTTTCCGCATGGCCCCCCTCCACCACCACCTGGAGATGGGGGGATGGAGTGAGGTGAAGCTGGTGTGTGTCTTTTCCGGCATCACCCTGCTGGCCTGCCTGCTGGCCTACTGGGGGGTGCTGGGGCGCTGGGCCTGAACCCCGTTTTTTCCCGCTGAAGGAGGCGAACTGGATTGGCAATACGCAAGCGCGACCTGACCATGGAGCAGCAGTTGGCCCGGGGACCCCTGGACCTGCCCTTCCTTATGCTGGTGGTGCTGCTCACCGGCATCGGCGTGGTTATGGTCTTTTCCGCCTCCTTTGCCACCGCCTATTATGACAGCAAGATCGGCGACCCCACCTATTACTTTTTCCGGCAGGCCCTGTTTGCCGTGGCGGGTCTGGCCATCATGATTGTGGTATCCAAAATCAACTACCAGACCTTCCGCTGGATGTCGGTATTTGTGCTGGCGGTGGCCATCCTGCTGCTCATCGCGGTGCTCATTCCCGGGATACATACCGAGCGCAGCGACAACGTGCGCCGGTGGATCCGCTCCATCGGCCCCATCCCCGCCTTCCAGCCCTCGGAGATCGCCAAGGTGGGGGTCATCATGTACTTTTCCGCCCGGCTGAGCAAGCGCAACCAGGAAAAGCCCGTCCGCCTGAGCCCCCGCTCCTTCTGGAGCGGCCCGGTGGCCTGGCTGGACCGCATCGGCTTTCTGGAGCTGGTGCCCTACGGGGCCATTCTGCTGCTCATCGTCATCCTCATGAAGATGGAGCCCCACATGTCGGGCACCATCCTGATCCTGGCGGGGGCGGCGGCGGTGCTCTTTGCCGCCGGCATCAAGCTCTACTGGTTCGCCCTGGGTGGCGGCGCTATGGGTCTGCTGCTGGCCCTGTCCATGCAGGGCTACCAGTCCACCCGTATTCTGGTGTGGAAGGACCCCTGGGCCTACCCCCAGGACGGCGGCTATCAGATCATCCAGTCTCTGTACGCCATTGGCTCCGGCGGCCTGCTGGGCCTGGGCCTGGGCAAGAGCCGCCAGAAATTCCTCTACCTGCCCGAGCCGGAAAACGACTTCATCTTCGCCATCGTCTGCGAGGAGCTGGGGTACGTGGGGGCGGCCATCGTGATTCTGCTGTTCGTGCTGCTGATCATCCGGGGCTACTGGCTGGCCGTCCACGCCAGGGACCGGTTCGGCTCCCTGCTGGTGGTGGGCATCACCACCCTGCTGGCGGTGCAGGTATTCCTCAATATCTCGGTGGTCACCAATCTGCTGCCCACCACCGGCATTTCCCTGCCCTTCTTCAGCTACGGAGGCACAGCACTGATGATCCAGCTGGCGGAAATGGGTATGGTGCTGTCGGTGTCACGGCAGATCTCGGCGCCCAGACAAGAATAGACTGTTTACGAGAGGGAAGTGGAAGTATGAAAATCCTCTTTACCTGCGGCGGGACCGCGGGCCACGTGAACCCGGCGGTGGCCCTGGCCCAGATGTTCCAGGCTCGCAATCCGGGCTGTGAGGTGCTCTTCGTGGGGGCGGACGGGGGAATGGAGACCCGTCTGGTGCCCAAGGAGGGCTACCCCATCGAGACGGTGACCATTACCAATTTCCGCCGCTCCTTTTCCCCGGCGGCCATTGGCCACAATATGAAAACCCTGCTGAACATGAACAAGTCCAAGAAGCAGGCCAACGCCATTCTGGACCGGTTCAAGCCCGACCTGGTGGTGGGCACCGGCGGCTATGCCTCCTATCCGGTGGTGAATGCCGCCGCCGCCCGGGGCATCCCCACCGCCGTCCACGAGTCCAACGCCGTTCCCGGCCTGACCACCAAGGCTCTGTCCAAGGTGGTGGACGTGGTGATGGTGGGCTTTGCCGAGAGCAAGAACCACTATGACGACCCCTCCAAGGTGGTGGTCACCGGTACCCCGGTGCGGGGGGACTTCTTCCAGTATACCCGGAAGGAGGCCCGGGCCAAGCTGGGCCTCACCGACGAGCGGCCCTTGGTGCTCTCGGTGTGGGGCAGCCTGGGGGCAGAGGAGATGAACCGCCAGATCATGGACTTCATCGCTCTGGAGTGCCGGGACGGGGAGCCTTTTCACCATATCCATGGGGCGGGCCGGGATTTTGCCCGGGTGATGGCCGCCCTGAAGGAGAAGGGGGCCGATCCGGCCAGCCACCCCGCCATCGACGTGCGGGAGTATATCTACGATATGCCGGTGGTGATGGCCGCCGCCGACCTGGTGCTCTGCCGGGCGGGGGCCTCCACCATCTCCGAGCTCACTGCTATCGCCAAGCCCTCCATTCTGGTGCCATCCCCCAACGTGGTGGCCGACCACCAGACCAAGAACGCCCGGGTGCTGGAGCAGGCGGGAGGCGCGGTGCTGCTGCCCGAGGGGGAGAGCTCCGGCGAAAAGCTCTACCAGACCGCCGCCGGGATCCTGAACGACAAGGACAGGCGGGAGGCTATGGGGGCGGCCCTGCGGGCCATGGCGGTGCCCGACGCTGCGGAGCAGATATACGGCGTGCTCTCCGGCCTGCTGGGCAAAAAACAGAGAAAATGAACCCCGATTCCCTCCTCCGCATAGGATGGCGTACCAAAACCCAAGTGCGGAGGAAGGCATATGAGTACATATCTGGTGGAGGGAGGCTTCCCTCTCAAGGGCTCCGTGGCGGTCCACGGGGCCAAGAACAGTGTGCTCCCCATCCTGGCGGCCGCCCTGCTGGCCCCGGGGGAGTGCGTCATCCATAACTGTCCCGACCTGTCCGACGTGGAGGCCTCCCTGGCCATCCTGCGCCATCTGGGCTGCTCCGCCCGGCGGGAGGGGACGGCGGTCATCGTGGACGCCTCCGCCCCCACCCGGTGGGATGTGCCCGACCGGCTCATGCGGGAGATGCGCTCCTCGGTGATCTTCCTGGGGGCGGTGCTGGGCCGGATGGGACGGGCCAGCCTGTGCGCCCCCGGGGGGTGCGAGCTGGGCCCCCGGCCCATCGACCTCCACCTGGCGGCCATCCGGGCCCTGGGGGGGACCATCACCGAGGAGCCGGGAGGGATGCTCTGTCAGGGCGCCCTCCACGGGGCGGACATCGTGCTGTCCCTGCCCAGTGTGGGGGCCACCGAGAACGCCATGCTGGCGGCGGTGTGCGCCAAGGGGACCACCACCATTACCAATGCCGCCCGGGAGCCGGAGATCGTGGACCTGCAGAACTTCCTGCTCACCCTGGGAGCCAGGGTGCGGGGGGCGGGCAGCTCGGTGATCACCATTGAAGGGGGCGCGCCCCTCCACGGCGGGTCGTATACCGTCATGGCCGACCGGATCGTGGCCTGTACCTATCTGGCGGCGGCGGCCGCCGCCGGGGGCGAGGTGGAGGTGACCGGGGTGGACTGGCGCACCCTGTCCACCGTTACCGCCGTGCTCACCGAGGCGGGGTGTGCCGTCCGCAGCCAGCCGGGGGTGATCTCCCTGCGCCGGGATAAACCGCTGAAGGGGGTGCGGCCCATCCGCACGGCGCCCTATCCCGGTTTTCCCACCGACGCTCAGGCGCCGGTGATGGCCGCCCTGTGCAAGGGCAGCGGCTGCACAGTGTTTGTGGAAAACATGTTTGAAAGCCGCTACCGCCATGTGGATGAGCTCATTCGCATGGGGGCGGACATCCGGGTGGAGGGCCGGGTGTCGGTGGTGTACGGGGTGCCCCGGCTCCACGGCGCTCAGGTCCGTTCCTCCGACCTGCGGGGCGGAGCCGCCCTGGTGGTGGCCGCTCTGGGGGCGGAGGGGGAGAGCCGGATTGAGGACCTCCACCACATCGACCGGGGCTACCAGTGCCTGGAAGGGGATCTGGCCGCCCTGGGGGCCCGGATCCGCCGTGTGGCGGAGGACAGAAAAACGTAAGAGCATCTTTACACATTTTTATGCTTTTTGTGAGATAGTATAGGAAAGAAGCAAACAGACAGGAGACCGAAGGCATGGCGGCAAGAAGGAGCAGAAAAGGAAGGCGGCGCAACCGGGGACGCTTCGGCGGCCTCTATAAGCTGCTGTCCATTCTGCTCATCCTTGCCGCCATTATCCTGGGCTGCGTGGTGTTTTTCCGGGTGAACACCATGCTGGTGGAGGGCAACAGCCGCTATACGGCGGAGGAGGTCATCGCCGCCTCCGGCGTGCAGCAGGGGGACAACCTGTTCGCTCTGAACAAAAGCCATATGATCTCCCAGATTCTCACCCGCCTGCCCTATGTGGACGATCTATCCATTCAGCGCAAGCTGCCCGACACTCTGGTGTTTTACGTCACAGAGAGCGTGCCGGTGGCCTGGGTGGAGAGCGGGGGAACCTGCTGGCTGCTGGACCACCGGTGCAAGATCCTGGAGGCGGGGGACTCCTCCCTCACCGAAAATCTGCCCCAGGTCATGGGGCTAACCCCTCTGGACCCGTCGGTGGGCGGGCGGCTGACGGTGGCCCCCGAGGAGCAGAACAAGCTGGACCGGTTGCGGGAATTCTTTACCGCCATCGGAGAGATGCAGATGACCGGCAGCCTTACCGGCTTTGTGGACCTGAGCAGTGAAAATGAAATCCGCTTTGGCTATGGAGCGGACCTGACGGTGATTTTCCCCCTGAACGGGGATTTTGACCAGGAGACCTATGAGCTGAAACGGGCCCTGGAGAGCATGGATGAGCGGGGGATCGCCCGCTCCGGCACCCTGGACCAAAACTACGAGGGCAGGGTGACCCACCTGCTGCCCGACCGGTGGCTGCCCGGCCAGCCCGACCCCACTCCGGAAGGAGAGGGCGGCGGGGAGACCGAGCCGCCGGCGGCCAGCGAGAGCCCACAAGGAGAGAACAATGCGGATGAATGAAAAGAAACGGCGCAGCAAAGGGGAACTGGCGGTGGTGGTGGTTTGCGCCATCGTTGGCTTTCTGCTGGCGGCCCAGCTGCGGGGGGTTAAGCTCACCGGGGCGGCAGACGCCGCCACCGCCAGCCGGCTGGAGACCCTGCAGAATCTGTACAACGAGCTGATGGACCAGAAGGACGGCCTGGCCGACCAGGTGGAGCAGCTCCAGAGCGAGCTGGCCCTCTACCGGGACCAGGCGGCCTCCGGCGATGAGGGGAGCGAGGCCCTGCGGGCCGAGCTGGACAAGCTGGAGATCACCGCCGGCCTCACTGACGTGGAGGGGCCGGGGGTGACGGTGATCCTGGAGGACTCCAGCTCCACCAACGTCACCGGCGACGAGGCCGACTACTTAATCCACGACAACGATCTGCTGTCGGTGATCAACGAGCTGCGCTCCGCCGGGGCGGAGGCCATCTCCCTCAACGGGGAGCGGCTGCTGGCCACCAGCGAGGTGCGCTGCACTGGAGCGGTGGTGACGGTGAACGGCCGGCGATACGCCGCCCCCTACGTCATCTTCGCCATCGGCGACCCGGATACCCTGTATAACGCCGTGACCATGCGCAACGGGGTGGTGGACGTGCTCAGCCAATGGGGGATCACGGTGAAGGTGACCCCCAGCGACCTGCTGCTTATCCCCAAGTACAACGGGACCGTAGAGTATCAATACGCCCATACCGTGACGCCGGGCGAGGAGGAGGGTGAGGAGTAATGCTGGAGCTGGTGGGACTGCTGGCGGGTCTGGCGGCGGGATTTCTGTTCCCCTGGGCCATTCCCAGTCAATACTCTCTCTATGCCGCCGCCGGGCTGCTGGCGGCGCTGGACTCCGCCCTGGGGGGCTTCCGGGCCAGAGTGGCCGGGGAGTTCAAGCTGGATGTCTTTCTCTCAGGCACGGTGGGAAATGCTCTTATCGCGGTGTTTCTCACCTGGCTGGGCCAGAATCTGGGGATTCCCCTTTACCTGGCGGCGGTGGTGGCCTTTGGAACGAGAATGTTCCAAAACTTTGCGGAAATCCGGCGGGAGCTATTGACCTCCAAGCAAAAGAGGGATAAAATAAAACAAGATATGGGTTCTTTGGAGGGTGAGGGTACAAAATAGCTCATTTTTCTGCCCATAAATAGAGAGATAATACGAATTCGTTTTACATAGGAGGAACAATTATGGCGTTTGGGCTGGATACCGGTCCCGATACCGTCGTTACCATCAAGGTCATCGGCGTTGGTGGGGGCGGCAACAACGTGGTCAACCGGATGGTCAAGACCGGGACCAAGGGTGTGGATTTTATCGCGGTGAATACGGACAAGCAGGCGCTTGATGTGTCCAGCGCTACTGTAAAGATTCAGATCGGCGAGAAGCTTACCGGCGGTCAGGGCGCGGGCAGCGACCCGGAGGTGGGGCGCAAGTCTGCCGAGGAGAGCCGCAGCGCCATTTCCAAGGCGCTGGAGGAGACCGATATGGTGTTTATTACCGCCGGCATGGGGGGCGGCACCGGTACCGGCGCGGCCCCTATTGTGGCGGATATCGCCAAGGAAATGGGTATCCTGACGGTGGGCGTGGTCACCAAGCCCTTCAACTTTGAGGGCCGCCGGCGGATGATGCAGGCGGAAAAGGGCATTGAGGAGCTGCGCACCCGGGTGGACAGCCTGGTTATCATCCCCAATGAGCGGCTGAAGCTGGCCACTGACCAGAAGATCACCTTCGCCAACGCCTTCGAGATCGCCGACGACGTGCTGCGCCAGGCGGTGCAGTCCATCTCCGACCTCATCAAGAACACCGGCCTTATCAACCTGGACTTTGCCGATGTCACCGCCGTGATGCAGAACGCCGGCATGGCCCACATGGGCGTGGGCCGGGCCGCCGGCAAGAACCGGGCGGAGGAGGCGGCCAAGATGGCCATTTCCAGCCCTCTGCTGGAGACCTCCATCAACGGGGCCAAGGGCGTGCTGGTCAACGTCACCGGCTCCACCGAGATCGGCCTGGACGAGGTGGACGTGGCCGCCAACATGGTGCAGGAGGCCGCCCATCCCGACGCGCTCATCATCTTCGGCGCCACCTTCGACGACACCCTGGAGGACGAGGTGCGGGTCACCGTCATTGCCACCGGCTTTGAGGAGCGGGAGGACAATATTCCCAACAATCTGTTCTCCAACGCCGGGGAGAAGGAGAAGAAGAACCGGGAGCAGCAGGCGGGACAGGAGCAGAGCGAGCAGAAGAAGGAGCCCGCCGCTGCCGCCCCCTCTGCGGACGACCCCTTTGAGGATATCTTCAAGATCTTCAACCGGGGCGGCCGCTGAGCAGCCGAGCAATCCGGAGCCGCCGTGGGGCCCATGGCCCCGCGGCGGCTTGCCTGAACGAGAGAGCCTTGCAATCCCGAAAGAAAAGGCATATAATGAACCTGACAACACATGATAAGGGAGTGATATGCGCCGTGAGCGGTGACTCTCTGAGTCGAGCATACAGTGTACCAAACGCGGCGCGCAGGCTCCCCGTCTGACCGGCAAGGCCGGCGGACCCGCACGCCTGGACGCCGCGTGCCCTGGCGGGGAGACCCGCGGGGGCGGCTAGAAACAGGCTGCGGGGATTTTTTTGCCCTTTTGGCCCCCGCGCCCAGAAAGGCGTGAGCGGAATGCTTTCCATCTACAAGACCATCAATGGAAAAATGACCCGGCTGGATTCCGTCCAGGACGGCTGCTGGGTGAACCTGACCTACCCCAGCGAGGACGAGCTGAACACGGTGGCGGTGACCCTGGGGGTGGAGCCCACCTTCCTCCGGGCCGCCCTGGACGAGGAGGAGACCTCCCGCATCGACACCGAGGACGGCCAGACCCTCATTATCATCGACGTGCCCTCGGTGGAGAAGGACGACGCGGTGGTGTACTCCACCCTCCCTCTGGGCATCATCGTCACCCAGAAGCACATCATTACCGTCTGTCTGAAGGAGACCTCCATTCTCAAGGACTTTCAGGACGGCCTGGTGCGCAATGCCGAGACCCAGAAGCGCACCAGCTTTATCCTGTATATGCTCCTCCAGGTGGCCAAGCGCTTTCTGCAGTACCTGAAGCAGATTGACAAGATCTACAACTATATGGAGCGGCAGCTGTACAAATCCCAGCGGAACAAGGAGCTCATCCAGCTGCTGGACCTGGAGAAGTCACTGGTCTACTTCAACACCTCCCTGAAGGCCAATGAGGTCACCCTGGAGAAGATCCTCCGGGGCCGCATCATTACCCTTTATGAGGAGGACCACGACCTGCTGGAGGACGTGCTCATTGAGGTGCGCCAGGCCATTGAGATGGCCAATATCTACTCCTCCATCATTTCGGGTATGATGGATGCCTTTGCCAGCGTGATCTCCAACAACCTGAACGTGATCATGAAGGTGCTGACCTCCATCACGATCCTGCTTACCATACCCAATATCATCTTCGGCTTCTACGGCATGAACATCACCACCGGCCTGCCCCTGGACCAGTTCTGGTGGATTCCCCTGGCGGTGGCGGCGGTGGCCATCGTGATCGCCGGCATCCTGCTGAAGCGGAAGGACCTGTTCTGAATCAAAACGGCGGAGGGAGCTCCGCCGTTTTTTGCAAGAAAGGTTGCGTTTTGATTCATAAAATGGTAACATTTTTATGATATCCTTCTTATCAGAAATGTCACAGCCCGCAGGGGGCTGTGTTGGCACGGACGAGAATGGAGGTTTTCTATGGCGAGCAATCCGAACTACTGCGACATCACCCCCGAGATCGAGGCGCTGGCGGCCCAGGCGCTGCGCAACAGCAGCATTGATCCGGACGACTTTGTAAAGTACGACGTAAAGCGGGGCCTGCGGGACCTGAATGGCAAGGGCGTGCTGGCGGGCCTCACCGAGGTCTCCGACATCGTGGCCAAGAAGATTGTGGACGGGGAGGAGCTGCCCTGCGACGGCAAGCTCTACTACCGCGGGGTCGATGTGGAGCAGTTGGTGGAGGGCGCGCTGAAGGAGGGCCGGTTCGGCTTTGAGGAGACCGCGTATCTGCTGCTGCTGGGCCATCTGCCCAACCAGGAGGAGCTGGAGAGCTTTACCAGGCAGCTGTCCTACTACCGGTCCCTGCCCAATAACTTTGTGCGGGACGTGATCCTGAAGGCCCCCAGCCACGACATTATGAACTCCCTGGCCCGCAGCGTGCTCAATCTGGCCTCCTATGACGACCGGGCGGACGATATCTCCCTGCCCAACGTCATGCGCCAGTGCGTGCAGCTTATCTCCCTGTTTCCCATGCTCAGTGTCTACGGCTATCAGGCCTGGAACTACAAGAGCGGCAGCAGCCTGTATATCCACGCCCCCCGGCCGGAGCTGTCGGCGGCGGAGAACATCCTCACGCTGCTGCGGGCGGACTCCACCTACTCCTTCTGGGAGGCCCATGTGCTGGACATCTGTCTGACCCTCCACGCTGAGCACGGCGGCGGCAATAACTCCACCTTCACCACCCATGTGGTTACCTCCTCCGGTACCGATACCTACTCCTGCATGGCGGCCGCCCTGGCCTCCCTGAAGGGTCCCAAGCACGGCGGCGCCAACATCAAGGTGGTGCGCATGTTTGAGGACATGAAGGAGCAGGTGAAGGACTGGAAGGACGAGGACGAGGTGCGCCGCTACCTCCAGGATCTGCTGGACAAGAAGGCCTTTGACAAGGCCGGTCTCATTTACGGCATGGGCCATGCGGTGTATTCCCTGTCCGACCCCCGCGCCAACCTGCTCCACTCCTTTGTGGAGAAGCTGTCCCGGGAGAAGGGCCGCAACGAGGAATACGAGCTCTACTCCATGGTGGAGCGGCTGGGGCCCGAGGTCATCGCCGGGGAGCGGAAGATGTACAAGGGCGTGTCCGCCAACGTGGACTTTTACTCCGGCTTCGTGTACCACATGCTGGACCTGCCCCTGGAGCTGTATACCCCCATCTTCGCGATGGCCCGTATCGCCGGTTGGTCCGCCCACCGCATTGAGGAGCTCATCAACATGGGCAAGATCATCCGCCCGGCCTATAAATATGTAGGCACCCACGCCGATTATGTGCCCATGCAGCAGCGCTGAACCAAGAAAAATGTGCCGCCCCGGCCGGGGCGGCACATTTTTTGCTATTCCGTGATGCGGCGTACCTCCAGATAGTAGTGCTCGTGGGCCGGGTCCAGGGTGACGGTATTCACCCCGTTTTCCAGGTCGAAGCCGAAGTTCTGCCGGACAATTTCGATGAGTCCCCGGTCCTCCAGGGTGGCGGTCTGCCCGGTGCAGGTCAGGTTGGAGCCCAGCTGCGTCACCAGGTCGTAGCCGTATACGCCCCGATTTTTGGTGTCGGCGCAGGCGTAGTCAAAACTGGCCTCTTTGGTGAAGCTGGCCTCCACCGTGACGCTCTCCCCGGCGGGAATGGTGACCTGGGCCTCCAGCCAGCACACCCGGTCCAGCCCCTCCTCAATGTTTTCCAGCCAGCCGGAGTCGTACCGCTCCGCCGTGTGATCAGACAGCACCCCGTAGGAGAGCAGCTGCTCCAGAAAGGCCCGGTAGACCTGCTCAAAGGTCAGCCCCGTGGGCGTGTGCCCCTCCATCTCAAGGAGGTCCAGGTGCTGGGGCAGGATTTCCCGCAGCGCCGCGTCCAGGTTGGTCTCGTACCGCTCCACCGTGGCTCCGCAGCCGTCCAGAGGCACGGCCTCCTCGTCCAGACGGCCCGTGGCAAAACCCTGGAGGGTCAGGTCCTGGATGTCCTCCCCAACGGCAATGAGGTAGTAGGCTTTCGTGCCGCAGTCCCTGTCGCCCGGCTGGGGGATGGAGAAGTCCTGCAGCATGATCCCGCCCTCAGGGTCGAAAGACGCGCCGTGGAAGCCGTAGGTGAGAATTTTGGTCTTGCTGTAGTCCAGATGGAAGGTGGCCCGTAGGGAGGGATTGGTGATCCCCGCCTCTTCGTCCTTGGGCGGGCTGTAGGGGTTGGTCAGCCTGTAGACGGTAACCGGCACGCCGGTCACGTCCGGACCGGGCCCCAGGGCGTTTTTCAGGTAGCTGCCGTCCGCCAGCAGGGCCTGGTAGTCCTCCCAGCCATCGGCGTAGTTCAGGTTGACGCTGCCGTCGGGATCGCCGCCAATGGTACCGGCCCAGGCCCCTTCAAAGGAGCCGGAGTAGGTGCCGATGCGCAGCTCCGTCTGCAGCTCCCTGCCGTTCAGGGTGAGAACAGGCCGCAGGCGGTCTGTCTCATACAGCCCGGAGACAAAGGGGTACAAAACCGTCACCGCCTGGTCCTCTCCGGAGGAATTGGTCAGGGTGTAGGAATCGGTCACCAGAATGTCGGAGGAGCGGCTCCAGTAGCCCCCCTCCTCCCGGTACTCCGACTCCACCCAAACCGGCTCCCAGGGGGAAAAGTCCAATGTGGTGTTCCGCTCCGCCGTGATGCTGTCGTTTTCCTCCCCCAGGGTCAGGGGGAAGATGGGGCCGGCGTAGGACATGAAGGTGGAGGCCTCGTCGTGACCACCGCCGCCGCTTCCGGAGCTGCCTCCGATCCGCAGCAGGGGGATGGTTCCGTTCAGCACCCCCACTCCAAGGAACACCACCGCCAGAGCGGCGCACACCCCCATCCAGGGCCTCAGCCGCCGCCGGGGCCGCTTCACCTCCCCGGCCAGAGCCGTGAGCCGGCTGCGCAGCTCCGGGGAGGCGTGGAGATCCTCCACTTGGACCATGTAATCCAATCTATTCATGCTCAAAGCCTCCGATCATCCGCTCCCGGAGGGCCTGCCGTCCCCGGGCCAGCCAGGACAGCACGGTGTTCCGCTTGGCCCCCAGAATCTCCCCGATCTCCTTGGCGGTGTAGCCCTCAAAGTAGTGCAGGTAGATGGCGTTGCGGTAGGGCTCCGGCAGAGCCCGCACCTCGTCCAGCACCGAGCCGTCCGTCCCCGGCGGGGCGGGGAACTGGGGCGGCAGGGGTACCTCCTCTGACCGCTTGGCCCGGTGTAGGTTTCTGCACTTGTTGATGGCCACCCGCAGCAGCCACGCCTTCAGGTGCTCACCGTCGGCAAAGGCCTTGCCGCTGCGCAGCAGGGCCTCAAAGACCTCCTGGGTCACATCCTCCGCGTCCTCTATGGTGGGGGCGTTGTGACAGGCCGCCCGGTAAACCGTATCCAGATAGTGTTCCATCCCGTAGGAGAAGGGGGCGTCCCCCCGGAGCTGCATGGCCATGGCGCTCTCTCCTTTCCAATCATAACACACCTGAACAGGGCGGATGATTGCATGGAAAAGAAAAAATCCCCCGCGTGCCCTCGACGGCGACCCAGCCCTGTGATATACTGGCCCCAGCAAAATGGGGAGGGGATATGATGAAATTACGAGAGACTTTTACCTGCCCGCTGGAGCTGACCCACGATATGCTCAAGGGCAAGTGGAAGCCCATCATTCTCTGGCGGCTGCGGCTGGGCAAGACCACTCTGGCCCAGCTGGAGCGGGACATCGACGGGATCACCCAAAAGATGCTGCTGGAGCACCTGAAGGAGCTGGCCGCCTTCGGCTTTGTGGACAAGGAGGTGTCCGGTGGTTATCCCCTCAAGACCAGCTATTTTCTCACCCGGCCCCAGGGGGAACGGGTGCTGGCCGCCCTCACCATCATGCAGGAGATCGGCATCGACTACATGAAGGAGCATGGCATGGAGGAGCCCTTGCGGGAGCGAGGGTTACTGTAGGGGGCATACCCACGAAAAAGTGGGTAATTTACGTGGAGGGAAAATCTTGCTATGATGACCGGGCAGATCATCAAAGGAGGATGTTTCCAATGAGAGTAACCAGTCATGGTATTGTAGACGGCGTGATCCACGACCGCTATGGAAAACACGGCCAGCAGCACAATGAAAACGGCGTACCCACCTGTTCCCTCCCCCTGGAGATCCACGACGCCCCCCAGGGTACCAAGAGTTTCGCCCTTTTTCTGGAGGACAAGGACGCCTGTCCGGTGAGCGGGGGCTTTGCCTGGGTCCACTGGGTGGCGGCCAATATCACCAGCACCAAGGTGGAGGAGGATGCCAGCCAGAACAACCCTGACTTTGTTCAGGGCCTGA
This sequence comes from Flavonifractor sp. An306, assembly GCF_002159455.1. Taxonomy (GTDB): domain Bacteria; phylum Bacillota; class Clostridia; order Oscillospirales; family Oscillospiraceae; genus Flavonifractor. Next base: position 23,519 of record NZ_NFIQ01000027.1, on the reverse strand, counting down.
ACAGTTGGGTGAGCATCCAGGGCGGCCGGCAGGACCCCGCTCTGTGCGCATGCTACGGGGGTATGGCCCCGCCCAATGAGCCCCATACCTATGAGCTACACGTCTACGCTCTGGACACCCTTCTGGAGCTGAAGGACGGGTTCTGGTTCCACGAGATGTTCCGCCAGATGGAGGGACACGTTTTGGAGCAGGCCACCCTCAAAGGGACCTACCGCAACTGAGCCAGGGTCCTCTACTGGCTGGCTACCGCCTCGGCCACCCGGATGCCATCCACAGCGGCGGAGGTGATCCCGCCGGCATATCCGGCTCCTTCGCCGCAGGGATAGAGCCCAGTGATTACAGATTGGAAATTTTCTCTGCGGATAATACGGAGTGGAGAGGAGGAGCGGGTTTCCACCCCGGTCAGCAGGCTGTCGGGGGCGGCAAAGCCCCGGAGCTTTTGGTCAAACACCGGCAGCGCACCCCGGAGGGTGTCGGCGACGTAGCCGGGCAGGCAGCGGTCCAGCTCGGTGGGGATCACGCCGGGGCGGTACGTGGGCTCCACTGAACCCAGCCGCACAGAGGGCCGCCCTGCAAGGAAATCGCCCACGGTCTGGGCGGGGGCCAGATAGCCGCCGCCTCCCAGCCGGAAAGCGGCCTCCTCCCAATGCCGCTGGAAGGCCACCCCCGCCAGAGGGTGGTCCGAGCCGAAGTCGGCGGGGTTGACCCCTACCAGAAATCCGCCGTTGATGTTTTTCCCGTCCCTGGCCCGGCGGCTCATGCCGTTGGTTACCAGCCGCCCCTCCTCCGAGGCGGCGGCCACCACCTCTCCGCCGGGGCAGACGCAGAAGGTGAAGGCGGAGCGGCCGTTGGGAAGATGGCAGGACAGCTTGTAGTCAGCGGCGGGCAGTTTTTCCCAGGCCGGGCCGAACTGGGCCAGAGAGACCGCGCTCTGGGGATGCTCAATGCGGACCCCGATGGCAAAGGCCTTCTGTTCCATGGGTACTCCCGCCTCATGGAGCATCTGGAAGGTGTCCCGGGCGGAGTGGCCGGGGGAGAGCACCAGGGCGTCGCAGGGCAGCTGGTAGGCGCCCTGAGGGCCCTCCACCGTCAACCCGGCCACTGCGCCGTCCCGGAGGGTCAGCCCCGACAGCTTGTGGCCGAAGCGCACATCACACCCCAGCCGGAGCAGCTCCAGCCGGATGTTTTTTACCACGTCCCGCAGCACGTCGGTGCCGATGTGGGGCTTGTGCTGGTACAGAATGTCTGCCGGAGCTCCCGCCGCCACCAGCTCCCGGAACACAGTGGCGATCCGGGGGTCGTGGGTGCCGGTGTTCAGTTTGCCGTCGGAGAAGGTGCCTGCGCCTCCCTCGCCGAACTGCACGTTGGAGGCGGGGTCCAGCTGGCCGGTGGACCAGAAGCGCTCCACGTCAACGGTGCGCTCCTCCACCGGGCGGCCCCGCTCCAGTACGATGGGGGCCAGTCCGTTCCGGGCCAGAAAGAGGGCGGCAAACAGGCCTGCCGGGCCCATTCCTACCACCACTGGCGGCAGGGGGGAGCTCCGCCGCACCGGGGGAAAGGCGTAGGGGATGTCCTGGTGCAGGCTGACCCGCCTGTCCCGGCACCGGGCCAGGACCTTCTCCTCGTCGGTTACAGCGACGTCCACCGTACAGACATAGTGGACGTCGCTTTTTTTACGGGCGTCGATGGACTGCCGGGCCAGGGTGAGGCCGGTGATGGCCTCCGGTCTGAGGTCCAGGATCCGGGCGGCCTTCTTTTTCAGCTGGGGAATGCCGCCGTCCAGGGAAAGGGCAATATTTTGAATTCGAAGCATACAGTCACCTCAAATAAATGCTTGTCAACAGACATTATGATACAGGAAAGCAGAAGAAAGCACAAGCGGAAAGGCGGCAGAAGACGAAGAGATGCGCCGAATTCTAAGGACAGACGCAAAGGAGGGACGCGGCAATGCCACGTCCCTCCTCGATAAGCTGGTTTGTCATTTTGGCGTCTGCTTAGTAGGAGACACCCTGCCAGATCATGGCGTCGGCCAGCCCCAACATGCAGGGCATGTTGGGGATCCCAAAAATTTAATCTGCTCGGGCGGAGTGAATCCGCCCGGCATCAAGGTTTTGCCTTTGGCAAAACGCTTGTACGGCGCTTGCGCGCCGCCCCATCTGCGATGGGGCCCCGGTGGCCGACCCAAAGGAGGGACGCGGCAATGCCACGTCCCTCCTCGATAAGCTGGTTTGTCGTTTTGGCGTCTGCTTAGTAGGAGACACCCTGCCAGATCATGGCGTCGGCCACCTTCATGAAGCCGGCAATGTTGGCGCCCGCCACAAAGTTGCCGGGCATACCGTACTCCTCGGCAGCCTTGGCGGCATTGTGGTAGATGTTGGTCATGATGCCGTGGAGCTTCTGGTCCACCTCTTCAAAGCTCCAGCTCAGGCGCATAGAGTTCTGGCTCATCTCCAGGCCAGAGGTGGCCACGCCGCCGGCGTTGGCCGCCTTGGCGGGCCCAAACAGCACGCCGTGCTCCTGGAAATAGGCAACAGCCTCGGGGGTGGAGGGCATATTGGCGCCCTCGGCCACGGCGAAGCAGCCGTGCTCCACCAGAGCCTTGGCGCCCTCCAGGGGCAGCTCGTTCTGGGTGGCGCAGGGCAGGGCAATGCCGCAGGGGACAGTCCAGATGCCCTGGCAGCCCTCATAATACTTGGCGGTGGGCACATAGTCCAGGTAGGTCTTGATCCGGGCCCGCTTGACCTCCTTGATCTCCTGGATCACCTTGTAGTCGATGCCGTTTTCGTCCACGATGTAGCCGTTGGAGTCGCTCATGGCAATGACTTTGCCGCCCAGCTGCGTGGCCTTCTGGTTGGCGTAGATGGCCACGTTGCCGGAGCCGGAGATCACCACGCTCTGGCCCTGGAAGGACTTTCCGGCAGCTCTGAGCATCTCGTCGGTGAAGTAGCACAGGCCGTAGCCGGTGGCCTCGGTGCGCACCAGGGAGCCGCCGTAGGTCAGGCCCTTGCCGGTGAGCACGCCGCTGAACTCGTTGCGGATACGCTTATACTGGCCGAACAGATAGCCGATCTCACGGGCGCCCACGCCGATGTCGCCGGCGGGCACGTCGGTATCCGGGCCGATGTGGCGCTGCAGCTCGGTCATGAAGGACTGGCAGAAGCGCATGACCTCGTTGCTGCTCTTGCCCTTGGGGTCGAAGTCAGAGCCGCCCTTGCCGCCGCCCATGGGCAGGCCGGTGAGGGAGTTCTTGAACACCTGCTCAAAGCCCAGGAACTTGATGATGGACAGGTTGACGGAGGGATGGAACCGCAGGCCGCCCTTGGAGGGGCCGATAGCGGTGGAGAACTGCACGCGGTAACCCCGGTTTACCTGAACCTGGCCCTTATCGTCCACCCAGGATACCCGGAACAGCAGGCTGCGCTCGGGCTCCACCATGCGGTCCATGATGCCCATTTTGGCCAGCTCGGGCTTCTGATTGAACACGGGCTGGAGGGACTCCAGCACCTCGCCCACGGCCTGAAGGAACTCGGGCTCATGGGAATTCTTCTTGCAGACGCCGTCGTAAATACCCTGGAGATAAGAATTGCTGATCGTAAATGCCATATTGCCAAACCCCTTTGTGTGGCGGCCTTACAGACCTGCCGAATTTTCCGGCATAAACCGGGAGAATGCGCTCACTTTTTCACGATGAAGTTATTATAATGCAGCCAATCTGAAAATGCAAGAGAAAAATATAAAATTGCAGATTTGACGAAAAAAGGCCGAACAGTTTGGAGGGAAGTGCACCAATTTTACAGAAGAGTTGCAAATGAGAGGGGAAAAGAAAATCCCCTTTGACGGAAGGGTGAAAATGCACTATACTAAAGGCAGAACAGGAGGTGTCCGTATGAAGCACATTGTTATTACCATCGGCCGGGAATATGGTTCCGGCGGGCGTTTGATCGCCAAGCAGCTGTCGGAGGAGATGGGCATCACCTTCTACGACAAGCAGCTCATCACCGAGGTAGCGAAAAAGACCGGCTTCTCGGAGAATTTTATCCGGGATACGGAGCATCAGCGGCCCACCAACAGCTTTTTGTATGATCTGTACACCACGGTAGCCACCCCCTCCGTCCCCGACCAGGTGTTTATCGCCCAGGCCAAGGTGATTAAGGAGGCGGCGGCCCGGGAGTCCTGCGTGATTGTGGGCCGTTGCGCCGACTATATCCTTCGGGAGGAGCCCCATGTGCTGAAGGTCTTTGTCAACGCCCCCATTGACCAGCGCATCAGGCGGGCCAGGGAGGAGTATGGCGTGACCGAGCCTAATCTGGAGTGCTATGTGATCCGGCAGGACAAGGCCCGTGCGTCCTACTATAACTACTTTGCCACCGGGCGGTGGGGCCAGAGCCGGGAGTATGACCTGTGCGTCAACAGCCGCATCGGCATCAATGCGGCGGTCAAGGTGATCCGGGCGGCGGCCCAGGCCATGCTGGACGAGGAATAAGAAAAAAGTAAGTGCCCGCGGAACCAGGTTCCGCGGGCACTTATTTGTATTATTTGTTGTCTTACACGCCCAGTTTTTCGGCCACGTAGTTGTCCACCTGGGCCAGAGCGTCGTCCAGCTTGAGCAGATCGGAGCCGCCGCCCATGGCGGAGTCCGGCTTGCCGCCGCCCTTGCCGCCGCAGCAGCAGCACACCTGCTTCACCAGGTCGCCGGCCTTGATGCCCTTGGCCACGGCCTCCTTGCCGCACACGGCCAGGAAGGTGATCTTGCCGTCGTTGACGGCGGAGAGCACCGCCACCACGTTGGGCTGCTTATCCCGCAGCATATCGCCCATCTGGCGCAGCTTGGCAGCGTCGGCCTGGGGCATGGTAGCGGTGAGCACCTTCAGCTCGCCCACGGCGTGGCCGCCCATGAGGAACCGGTCGGTCTCCCCGGCGGCCTCCTTGGCCTTGAACTTCTCCACCATGTGGCGCAGCTCCCGCAGCTCGGCGATGGTCTGCTCCGCCTTCTCCCGCAGCTCGCTGGGCTTGGTCTTGAGCACGGCGGCCGTCTCAAACAGCTTCTGCTGGTTCTGGTTCATGATCTTCAGGGACTGAGCGCCGGTGGTGGCCTCGATCCGGCGCACGCCGGAGGCCACGGAGAACTCGCTCTCGATGTGGAACACGCCCACCTTGGCGGTGTTGTCCAGGTGAGTACCGCCGCAGAACTCCACGGAGTAGCCCTCGCCCATGTCCACCACCCGGACGGTGTCGCCGTACTTCTCGCCAAACAGGGCGATGGCGCCCCGCTTCTTGGCCTCCTCGATGGGCAGCACGTCGGTGTGGATGTCGTAGCCCTCCAGCACGGCCTCATTGACCATGGCGGACACCTGACCCAGCTCCTCGGCGGTCATGGCGGAGAAGTGGGTGAAGTCGAAGCGCAGCCGGTCCTCCTCCACCAGGGAGCCGGCCTGGTGGACGTGGTCACCCAGCACGGTGCGCAGGGCCTTGTCCAGCAGGTGGGTGGCGGAGTGGGCCCGCATGATGGCCTTCCGGCGGGACACGTCGATGGCGGCGGTGACGGTGCCGCCCAGCTTCAGAACGCCGCCGGTCAGCTTGCCGTAGTGCATATACTTGCCGCCCTTGTTCTTCTGCACGTCGGTGACCTGGAACTGGGCATCCCCGGCGGTGATCACGCCGTGGTCGGCCACCTGGCCGCCCATCTCGGCGTAGAAGGGGGTCTTATCCAGCACCACGATACCCTCCACGCCGGGCATCAGCTCCTCGGCCTGCTCGTTTTCCACCACCAGAGCCACGATCTTGGCATTGTCAATGGTGGTGTTGGCATAGCCCACGAACTCGGTCTCGGGTACGTCCTTGCCGAACTCCACGCCGGCCCAGCCCAGGTCGCCCAGGGCCTCCCGGGCCTTCCGGGCCCGCTCCTTCTGCTCCTGCATCAGCTGCTGGAAGGCCTTCTGGTCCACTGTCATGCCCTGCTCCTCCACCATCTCGATGGTCAGGTCGATGGGGAAGCCGTAGGTGTCGTACAGCTTGAAGGCGTCGGCGCCGGAGAACACCTTTTCGCCCTTTTCCTTGTGGCCGGCCAGCATGTCGTCAAAAATCCTCATGCCGCCGTCGATGGTCTTGGAGAAGTTCTCCTCCTCGGTGCGGATGACCTTGGTGATATAGTCCTGCCGCTCCCGCAGCTCGGGGTAGTGGCCCTCGTTTTCGTGAATGACGGTGTCGCACACCTCGTAGAGGAAGGGCTCGTTGACCCCCAGCAGCTTGCCGTGGCGGGCGGCCCGACGGAGCAGGCGGCGGAGCACATAGCCCCGGCCCTCGTTGGAGGGGAGCACGCCGTCGCAGATCATGAAGGTGGCGGAGCGGATGTGGTCGGTGATCACCCGCAGGGACACGTCCTTGGCGGCGGTCTCGCCGTAGTGGGCGTGGGTGATCTCGCTCACCTTGTTGGTGATGTTCATGACGGTGTCCACGTCAAACAGGGAGGCCACGTCCTGGCACACGCAGGCCAGACGCTCCAGGCCCATGCCGGTGTCGATGTTCTTCTGCTTGAGCTCGGTGTAGTGGCCCTCGCCGTCGTTGTCGAACTGGGAGAACACGATGTTCCACACCTCGATATAGCGGTCGCAGTCGCAGCCCACGGTGCAGTCGGGCTTGCCGCAGCCCCACTGCTCGCCCCGGTCATAGTAGATCTCGGAGCAGGGGCCGCAGGGGCCGGAGCCGTGCTCCCAGAAATTGTCCTCCTTGCCGAACTTGAAGATCCGGTCGGCGGGAATGCCGATTTCCTCGTTCCAGATCCGGAAGGCCTCGTCATCGGCGGGGGTGGTCTCGTTGCCGGCGAACACGGAGGGGTAGAGGCGGTTGGGGTCCAGGCCCACCCACTCGGGGGAGGTCAGAAACTCCCAGGCCCAGTGAATGGCCTCCTTCTTGAAGTAGTCGCCGAAGGAGAAGTTGCCCAGCATCTCAAAGTAGGTGCCGTGGCGGGCGGTGTGGCCGATGTTCTCAATGTCGCCGGTGCGGATGCACTTCTGGCAGGTGGTCACCCGATGACGGGGGGGCTCCTGCTCGCCGGTAAAGAAGGGCTTCATGGGGGCCATGCCGCTGTTGATGAGCAGCAGGGAGGCGTCGTTCTGGGGAATCAGGGAAAAACTGGGCAGGCGCAGGTGTTCCTTGGTCTCAAAGAAGGACAGGAACATCTCCCGCAGTTCGTTCAGACCGAATTTCTTGGGCATAAACATTCTCCTCTTTCGCAAAAAAATAAGCCCCGCCCCCATGTCAGGGGCGGAGCGAGTTCACTCCACGGTACCACCCTGATCTGCGCCGGAAAAGGGCGCATCTCATTGCATCCGGTAACGGGGATGAGGCGTCCCGGTCCTCCCGGGCGGCTGGTAAAGTGGCGTGCGGACCCGTATCGCGGAGGGCTTGCACCATCCCCTCTCGCTGGACGCGGCGTGGTCCGCTTGGTTTCGTCATAGCCTTTAGCTATGCTATTCTATCACATTTTCCGCCTTTGTCAACCGCTAAAACCACACTTTGTAGGAGAACCAGTGCTCGTCGATCCGCCGGGTTATCCCGCCGTTGTCCGTCCCATCGCTCCACGTCCACTGGCCGTCGGAGACGGGAACCAACTCCATGTCCACGTTCTGGTAGGCGGCGGGCCGGCCGCTCTCCGAGTAGTAGAAGCCGCAATAGCCGGTGGAGGGAACCAGGCCGAATCCGCCAGTGGAAAACTGCACAATGGGATGCGCGCCGGGGAAAACACCCTCCACCTCCACGCCTTTATACCGCTCCGCCGTCCTGTTCTGGTTTAGGCAGTCCGCCGCGATCTCCTCCAGCGTCTCCCGGTGGGAGAGTACGAACCGCATGATCCCCTCCTGGCTAAACCTGCTCCATGCCGGCAGAACCGCCAGGCACATCAGGAGAAGAATTCCCGCTGCAATTATTGCCATTCGTTTTTTCATGAAAATCCTCCTTCACCCGATGGGGCAGCAGCGATCCCAGGAAGAACAGCAGGGGGGGCAGCAGCCCCGCCAGAAACATACACAGATACCAGGTAAGACCGAAGGCGCTCTGGGCGGTGACGTCCGCGATCTGATCCAAGGCGGTCAGCATGAGCATAAACGAGGGGCAGGCCAGAAAGTAGGTGCTCATCAGCATCCAGAAGCCGATACCGTTCAGTAGGGAAGGGCAGGTAAACAGCAGCCATCCCACCAGGGCCCAGCCCCAGGCAAACAGGGCGGGATAGAGGACGGCCTTCCATCCCTCTTTAGGCGAGGGGCGTTCCCAGCCCCGGAGGGCGGCCACGACCCATCCCGCAGGAATGTAGAGGGCCATCATCCAGAGCCAGCCCAGCGGGGTGACGGCAACACCAAAAAAGTAGGGCAGGCAGAACAACAGGGGGGCGCAGAGGGCGGTGACCACAAAGTGCCCTGCGGCAAAGCCCCCGAACCGGGAGGCGGGTGAGGATGTCATTTGGAACCCCTCCTTTCGGGGCCATCCTACCACAGATAGATATGTAAGTCAATATAAATTTATTGAAAAACAATAATTCCGGGCGTACCATGCGGTACGCCCGGTGGTTTTTGCTTTATTCGCCCTCGTAGGCCCGGCGGTAGATCTCGATGATCTGCTCTCTGGTGGCCTTCCGGGGATTGGTGAGGCAGCAGACGTCCTTCATGGCGTTCTCGGCCATCACCTCAAAATCCTCCGGCTTGACGCCCAGCACCTTCAGGTTGGCGGGGATGCCCACCTGGCGGCTGATGGTGCGGATGGCCTGAATGGCCTTGGCGGCGGCGTCCCCGGTGGACAGACCCTCCACCTTCTCGCCCATGGCCTCCGCCAGATCCCGGAAGCGGTTCAGGTTGCCCATGAGGTTAAACTCCTCCACGTAGGGCAGCAGGATGGCGTTGCAGACGCCGTGGGGCAGGTTGTAGTAGCCGCCCAGCTGGTGGGCCATGGCGTGGACGTAGCCCAGGGAGGCATTGTTGAAGGCGATGCCCGCCAGATACTGGGCATAGGCCATCTTGTCCCGGGCCCACATGTAGTCGCCGTTGGCCACCGCCTTGGGCAGGTACTGGTAGATCATCTTGACGGCCATCAGGGCGGCGGAGTCGGTGAGCACGTTGGCGGCGGTGGAGACGTAGGCCTCAATGGCGTGGGTCATGGCGTCCATGCCGGTGGCGGCGGTGAGGGAGGCGGGCATACCCTTCATCAGTACCGGGTCGTTGACGGCGATCTTGGGGGTGACCCGCCAGTCCACAATGGCCATCTTCACCTTCCGGCTGGTGTCGGTGATGATACAGAACCGGGTGATCTCGGAGGCGGTGCCGGCGGTGGTGTTGATGGCCATGAGGGGCACTACGTCGCGGGTGGCCTTGTCCACGCCCTCATAGTCGTGGATCCGGCCGCCGTTGCTGGCCACCAGGCCGATGCCCTTGGCGCAGTCGTGGGAGGAGCCGCCGCCCAGGGAGATGATGGAGTCGCACTGGTTGTCATGGAAGAAGGCCACGCCGGCCTCCACGTTTTTGTCGGTGGGGTTGGGCTCCGCCCCATCAAAGACCACCGAGTGGATGCCCGAGCCGGACAGGATCTCCTAAATGGAGGCGGCCATGCCGGACTGGGCCAGGAACTTGTCGGTGACGATCATGGCGCGGCTGACGTTCAAACTGCCCAGCAGGGCTCCGGCCTCGTTGACGGCTCCTTCGCCAAAGACGTTGCGGGTGGGCAGAAAATAGTAAGTGGACATGAGCGGTTTCCTCCTTTTTCTCCTCCGGGCGGCTGGCCCGTGTGGGTTGGCGCTAGTATAGCTGCCCGAGAAAAAGAAGTTAATAAGTTTTGAAAAGTTTATTTTTTAACGAGTTTTAGTTATTTTTATCACATAATAGTTAAAATTATAACTGGAACATTTTAAAACTGAACTATACGGTTTTATTATCAAGAAGGTGGAATTTGGAAATTAGTTTTGTTTCGTTGTGAGAGAAACGACAATGTAGTTCCGATACGAAAGAACTGGAAAAAAGACGCGGCCCTCCCGGTCAGAACCGGTAGAGATACAGGCAGGTCTGGGTGAAATCCTCCGAGGCATAGCCCCAAATGGCCACCCGGTCCTCATCGAACCAGCCCAGGCTGGCTTCATAAAGACTGGCGTCGCTGTCCCGATCCAGCAGGGTGAAGGCGCCCTGTTCCAGGTCCATCACCCCAAGGCTGGAGATGCCCAGCCCGTCGGCCTGGCCGCCGTAGCTGGCAAACAGGACCTTGGTGCCGGAGGGGTTGGCGATAAAGGTGGGCGTGTCCCATTGGGCCAGAGTGAAGCCCTCCACGGCAGTGGTTTCTCCGGTGACCAGGTCCAGAACGGATACCGAGCTGTCTTTCGCCACATAGATTCCCCGTCCGCCGCCAAAGAAGAACTGGAAGCCCCAGGGCTGCTCTTCATGCCGCTGGTAGACCGGCAGCTGGGAGAAGGTCTGAGTCAGGGTGCCGCTGTCCGGCTGATACGTCCAGACGTCACAGTAGTCCCCTTGAGGACCGGAGAGGGTCAGCAGGATCAGGGTGCTGTCCTCGGCCAAGTAGGCGCTGGAGACCTCCAGGCCGGTGAGTTCGTTGAGGCTGGCGGTGGTGTTGGCCGCCCGGTCACAGTAGTACCAGCCCGTCCGGTCACTGGACAGGATGGCGGCGGACAGATCGTCCGTCCACTGTACCTCGGTGAGGGGGGCGGCCGCCTCCCAGCCGGTGCCCTCCAGCAGATCGGTAATCTCCCCGCTCTCCAGATCCAGCAGCACCGGGTATTGCCGGTAGTCCATCTGGCTGCCCTGGCTGAGGGTAAGGAGCACCGCGTCGGTGCGGCCGCTAATGGAGGAAACATGGTAATCATAGTCCAGAGCCATACCGGCGGTGCCGCTGCAATAGCAGGAGAGCGCTCCCGCATAGTTGCACCAGTAGACCGTGTCCGTATAGGACACCCCGTCCCAGACGGCGGTAAAATCGGTGGTGCGCGTTTCCAGAGGAATCAGCGCGTCCCCTTCCGCCGCCCAATAGTGGAAGTCCAGGACCGTGCCGTCGTCGGCCCGCTCCGCCCGAGACAGAACATTGTCCCCATAGCTCCAGCTGAACCCGTCAGGCAGGCGGATGTACTGGGCCTCCACCTGCTGGCTGATGGTGTTCTGGGTCAGTTCCGGCTGTTCCGGCCCTTCTCCCGTGGGAGCAGGTACCTGCTCGGCCTCCTCCAGCCGGAACAGGGTGAGTACCGCTGTTCGCAGCTCCGGGCTGGCCGCCATGGCCGCCAGGAAGGTGCAGGCCAGCACGGCCGCCGCCGCCAGAGCGGTGAGCCCCGCCCGCCGCTGCCGGGGACGGGAAACAGGAGCGGGGGCCTCCAGACTGGCCTGGATGCGCCCTTTCAGCTCCGGCGGAGGGGTCAGCCGATCCAGCGCGCCCTTGTATTCCTCCCAATTCATACCGAGCCCTCCTTTCCCAGCTCCAGCTCCAGTTTCAGTCGCTCCCGGCCCCGCTTCAGCCGCATTTTCACCGCCGAAGAGGAGAGGCGGAGTAGCTCCGCCACCTCCGCTACCGAGTAGCCCTCGTAGTAGTGGAGGTGGATGGGGGCCCGATAGGCCTCCGGCAGGGTCAGAATGGCCTCCAGCACCCCCCGGTCGGCCTCATGTTCCGCCGGGATATCCGCATCCAGAACCGCCGCCCGCTTCCGCCAAAACCCCTTCAGCTGGTCTTTGCACAGATTGGCCGTCACCTGGAGCAGCCATCGCTTTTTGTGCTCCCCGTCGGCAAAACCGGGAGCCCGCCACAGCAGGCGGCAAAAGACCTCCTGGGTCACGTCCTCCGCGTCGGCCGTCCGGCCCAGGTACACCATGGCCAGCCGGTACACCATGGCTCCATAGGCGTCGTAGCTGGCTTCAAACTGCCGAGTCAGTTCCGCATCCATAGGCCCGACCTCCTTTCGGCCATAAAACGATTGAGGAGTCCCTGAGGTCACAAAAAAGTCCAGGCGAATTTCGCCTGGACTTTTGGAGTCAGGAATTTTCCCGGCAGGCCCGGATCAACGACAGGGGAGGCACCTGGCGGGGCAGCTTCATGTGGAATACCATCTGGGGATTCCGGGGCTGGGTCAGAGGGAACCCGTCGGCATCGGTCATCTCCCCGGCCACAAAGGGGGTGGCGGCCACGTCGGGACCCACCAGCTCCAGCTCGTCTCCGGTGGAAAACTTGTTGCGCAGGGAGAGGGTGGCGTTGCCGGCGGCGTCGCAGGCGGTAACCACCGCCACCACCTGCCAGTCCCGGATATACCGGGCGTCGGCGGTGTACTGCCCCGGCTGGCCGAAATAGAAGCCGGTGGAGTAGTGCCGGTGGCTCACCTTTTCCACTTCCTCCCGCCATACCGGTTCCAGGGGCTTTCCCGCCGCCGCCGCGTCAATGGCATGGCGGTAGGCGGCGGTGACGATGGCGGCATAATAGGCGCTTTTGGCCCGCCCCTCGATCTTCAGGGAGTCCAGTCCCGCCGCCATCAGCTCCGGGATGTGGTCGATCATGCACATGTCCCGGGAGTTGAGGATGAAGGCGCCTCCCTCGTCCTCACCAATGGGGAAGTACTCGCCGGGGCGCTTTTCCTCCACCAGGGCGTACTTGTACCGGCAGGGCTGGGCGCAGGCGCCCCGGTTGGCGTCCCGGCCGGTCATATAGTTGGACAGCAGGCACCGGCCGGAGTAGCTGACGCACATGGCCCCGTGGACGAAGCCCTCGATCTCCAGCTCCCTGGGGGTCTTAGCCCGCAGCTCGGTAATCTCCTCCAGGGACAGCTCCCGGGCCAGGATCACCCGGCTGGCCCCCAGGTCGTACCAGGCGCTGGCGGCCTGATAGTTGGAGATGCTGGCCTGGGTGGAGATGTGGGCCTTCACCCGGGGGGCGTACCGCTTGAGCAGGGAGAGCACCCCCACGTCGGCCAGGATCACCGCATCCACCCCCAGGTCCTGGAGATACTCCAGCCACTCCGGCAGCCGGGCCACCTCGTCATTGCGGGGCATGGTGTTGCAGGTGACGTGGACTGACGCCCCATAGCTGTGGCACAGGGTTACCGCCTGACCCATCTCGTCGGGGGTGAAATTGCCTGCGAAGGCCCGCATACCAAAGTCGTTGCCCGCCAGGTATACCGCGTCCGCTCCGTAAGCCAGGGACATCTTCAGCCGCTCCATATCCCCGGCGGGGGAGAGCAATTCGATTTTATTTCTCATTCTTGTACAGCTCCTGGGTAGCAATAAAGTTCTGGTGCTCCCGGTAGGTGGCGAAGAAGGAGTGCTTGCCGTCGTCGCCCAGAGCATAGTAGTAGTACTTGGTGGTGTCGGGGTAGACCGCCGCCCTCAGTGCGTCGGTGCCCGGGTTGGCGATGGCCGTGGGGGGCAGACCGGTGTGGGTACGGGTGTTGTAGGGGGTGTCGGCGTTGAGGTCCACTACGGTGCCGCCGGTGGCGTACAGAATGGTGGCGTCGATGTTCAGATAGCCTGCCGTCTCGCTGGTGGGCCGGTCCAGACGGTTGTAGATGACCGAGGAAATCTTGCCCTGGTCGGAGCCGTCGGTCTCCTTCTCAATCATGGAGGCGATGATCACCGCCTGGTTGATGGTATAGCCCGCCTCCTGAATGTCGGCGCGCATCTCGTCGGTAAAGACCTCATCAAACCGGAGGATCATCTTGTTGAGCACGTTTACCGGGTCCTCCCCCATATAGAACTCATAGGTGTCGGGGAAGAGGTAGCCCTCCAGCCGCTTGGGGTCGCCCAGGGGCTGGACGCCCTTGAGGAAGGAGAAGTTGAAATCGTAGTTGGCGGCGGTGTCCTCCAGCTGCTCCACCGTGGACACGCCCTTCTCCTCCAGCAGCGCAAAGATCTGGGCCTCGGTCATACCCTCGGGGATGGTGACGGTGGTGACCATCCGGTTGGCCGAACTGGAGCCCATGCTGGAGATCAGGGCCCGGTAGTCCATATCGGTGTTCAGTTCGTAGGTGCCGGGGGTGATTTTGGCGTCCTCCTCTCCAGCCTTGCCGGAGACATGGGTGAGGGAACAGAACAGCTGGAATACAAATTTATATTCAATCAGGCCCTGTTCCTTCAGCTTGTCGGCCACATCGCCCACCGTGTCACCCTCGCTGATCTCCACTGCGGCGGTGTGCTCGGCCTTGTTGAGGGCCAGCACGTCGTTGGCCCACATCCAGCCCACCCCTGCCAGCAGGGCGGAGATCCCCAGCACGAACAGAATATAGATCAGCGTGCCCCAGGCCCCCATCTTCCGCCGCTTTTTGCGGCGGGTGGAGGGGGAGCGGCGCTCCGGTTGTTCCGCACGCTCGGCATGCTGCGTGCGCTCCGTGCGGGAGGAGGGAGCCACCCGCCTGCCCCCCTGACTGCTGCGGGGGGTGCGCTGGTAACGGCGCTCCTCATGATTGTCTTGCAGAGACATTGGTTCAACTCCTAACAGAAAAAACGGTCCCGTGGCCGGAACCACCGCTCACCCTTTTGCATATGATAGGTCAGATGAAGCAAGTGAGGTGAGAAGTCAATGTGTTTCGGCAATAACGGGTTTGGCGGCAACAACTGCCTGTGGATCATCCTGATCCTCATCATCATCTGCTGCTGCGGTTCCGGCGAGAGCTCCTGCGGCTGCGGCTGCGGCAACAATTGCGGCTGCGGCGACAGCTGCTGCTGAACGCCTACCTAATCCCGGGCGGAGGCGGGGCTCAGGCCCCGCTTTCGCCGTCCCCGGCGGGGGACAGGCCGTACACCGCCGTTTCGGTAACCACCAGGTCCACCGGGCGGTCGTGGGCCTGCCGGGGTACCCGGTCCAGCAGGGTCAGCTGCCGGCACAGGGCCACCGTCAGACCGGAAAATCCGGCCAGCCAGCGGTCGTAGTAGCCGCCTCCCTGGCCCAGCCGTCCGCCGGAGCGGTCAAAGGCCAGGCCGGGCACCAACACCAGGCCGATCTCCTCCGGTTCCACCGGAGGACAGTCCTCCCCCGGCTCCCACATGCCGTAGGCGTGGCGGACAAGACTGCTGTCCGGCCGGACCAGCCGGGCCTCCAGAGTGTTTCCCGACAGGCACCGGGGCAGGCAGAGCCGCTTGCCCGCCTCCCACAGGGGGACAAGCAGGTGGGAAGTATCCGGCTCAGTCCCCATACCGTGGTAGAGCAGCAGGGTTTGGGCCGCCTCCACCTGGGGAAGGGACAGAAACCGGCGAAGCAGCGCATCGTCGCCGGCCTGCCGCTGAGCGGGGGACAGGGCCTTCAGCCTGGAGCGGAGCTCCCGCCGCAGGGCGGCTTTCTCAGCCGTGATAGTGGACGGCATCCTTCACCTGAGCGGCGGCGGCAGGCCCCTTCAGGATCTCCACCAGCTTCAGGCCGAAGGGGTAGGCGGAGCCGGCGGCTTCGCCGGTGATCATGTGGCCGTCCACCACCACGGGAGTACCCTTCTGCACCACGGCGGAGCCCATCAGCTCCTCCATACCGGGGTAGCACACCGCCTTCCGGCGGTCCAGCATACCCAGGTTGGCCAGGATGGTGGGGGCGGCGCAGATGGCGGCCAGCCAGCGGCCGTGGTCATAGCAGTACTGGATCAGGGCCTGGGCGTGTATGTTGGAGCTGATAGTCTCCACGCCGCCCAGTCCGCCGGGGAGCACGAGCATATCCACCTGCTCCTGGTCCAGCTCTTCCAAAGTCAGGTCGGCGGTGATGGTGATGTTGTGGCTGCTCACCACCTGGCGGCCGTCCAGACCCACCAGGGTCACCTCCACGCCGGCCCGGCGGAGCAGGTCGGCGGGTACGATGGCCTCGGCTTCCTCAAAGCCGGTCCCCAATAAAATTGCTACCATAATTCACAGCACCTTTCTTTTATCGATCCTCTATCGTCCGGGCCAGCAGGCCCCAGATCTCTTCATGAATCTCCTCCGGCCCGCGCAGGCTGCCGTGCCCATCCAGGCAGGAGATTCTGATCCAGCCCAGGGTCTCCGCCGCCCGGAGGGCGGTGCGGCGGCACAGGGCCAGATAGCCGGTGTCCACCTCGTGGATGTCCCCCTTGGTGTGGGTGGCGGCCTCCCGGCTGCGGAGCAGCTCCACCGCCTTCTCGGTGGGCATGTCCAGGTAGAGCACCTGGTCGGGGAGGGGGAGGCCCAGCTTGGCGCACTCAAAGTCGTAGAGCCACTGGAAGAACCCCTCCCACTGGTCCTCCGGCAGCTTGCAGGCCTGGTGGACGGCGTTGGAGGTGGTGTACCGGTCGGAGAGCACCAGCCCGCCGCCCTGATAGTAGGCTCCCCACACCTTTTTCCAGGAGGCGTACCGGTCCACCGCGTAGAAGGTGGAGGCGGCGTAGGGGTTCACGTCGGAGGGGCGGGAGCCGAATTCTCCGTTGAGATACATCCGCAGCAGGGCGGAGGAGGGCTCCTGGTACTGTGGAAATACCAGTCTCTGGAAGGAGATCCCCTCCCGCTCCATCCGCTGGCAGAGCAGTCTGAACTGGGTGGACTTGCCCGACCCGTCGGTGCCCTCCAGCACGATCAGTTTGCCTGCCATGTCACTTGCCTCCTATCCGCCCGGCCAGGGCGTATACCAGCACCAGCGGCAGCTTGGCCATGCGGCCGAACCGCTTGGGCTCCTTCATCAGGCGGTAGAGCCACTCCAGGCCCAGCTTCTGAAAGCCCTCCGGGGCCCGCTCCACCACCCCGGCGAATACGTCCAGGGAGCCGCCCAGCCCCACCATCAGGTGGGCGCCGGTGGCCGGGCCGTGCTTGGCCATCCAGAATTCCTGCTTGGGGGCTCCCAGGCAGACGAACACCACGTCGGCCCCCGACTCCCGGATGGCCTGCACCACAGGCTCGTCCTCTTTAAAATACCCGTCGTGGGTGCCGCAGAGGATCAGGCCGGGATACCGGTCCCGCAGGTTGGCGGCGGCCAGCTCGGCCACCCCCGGCTTGGCACCCAGCAGAAACAGCCGCTTGCCGTGCTTGGCCATCCAGCCCATCAGGGCCTGGGCAAATTCAATGCCGGGCACCCTGCCCTTCAGGGGGCGGCCCAAAAGCTTGGCGGAGTAGACCACGCCGACGCCGTCGGCCAGCACCAGGTCGGCGTCCAGCAGAGCCTGGCGGAACGGCTGGTCCTTCCGGGCGGCCAGCAGAAACTCCGGGTTGGGGGTGACGGCGTAGTGGAATCCCTGGTCTTCCACCAGGCTGGCCCCGGCGGCGGCGGCCTCCTCCAGCGTCAGGTCGTCAAAGCCCACGCCCAATATGTCTGTCCTCAAAATCAACTGCCTCCGATTGGATCATATCCATAATATCATGCCATTTTACCATACCTTTCCCCAAAAGTCTATGCAGAAACCCGCTGAAAGGAGGGGGATGATTGTTAAGATTCTGTGAAGATCACCGTTGACAGCGGGGGAGAAAGTGGCTATAATAAAACGCAACATATTGCTTTAACCATTAAAAGAGCTAAAGCACAGTAGGAATTGGAGGAACCGGAAATGAAACAGTGGAACAAGCTGGCCGCTCTTGCGCTGGGCGGCGCCATGGCTGTGAGTCTGGCCGCCTGCGGCGGCACCCAGGGGAATGCGGAAAGCCCCGCCGCCGGCGGGGAGAGCGGCAGCTCCGGCGGCGGGAGCTACACCGTGGGCATCTGCCAGCAGATGACCCACCCCGCTCTGGACGAGGCCACCCGGGGCTTCAAGGAGGCCCTCACCGCGGCGCTGGGCGACAGCGTAACGTTCAAGGAGCAGGACGCCGGCGGCGAGTACGCCAACTGCGGCACCATTATGGACGGCTTCGTATCCGAAGGGGTGGACCTGATCCTGGCCAACGCCACCTATCCCCTTCAGGCGGCCGCCTCCGCCACCGCCGACATTCCCATCCTGGGCACCTCGGTGACCGACTACGCCACCGCCCTCTCCATCACCGACTGGACGGGCACCGTGGGCGGCAACATCTCCGGCACCTCCGACCTGGCCCCTCTGGACCAGCAGGCGGCCATGCTGCAGGAGCTGTTCCCCGACGCCACCAACGTGGGCCTGCTGTACTGCTCCGGCGAGCCCAACTCGGTGTACCAGGTGGAGACCATTGAGGGCTATCTCACCGAGATGGGCTATACCTGCACCCAGTACGCCTTTACCGACGTCAACGACCTGTCCTCCGTGGCCCAGTCCGCCTGCGACAGCTCCGACGTGATCTACATTCCCACCGACAACACCGCCGCCGCCAACACCGAGACCATCGCCAACGTGGTCATCCCCGCCGGGGTGCCGGTGGTGGCTGGCGAGAGCGGCATCTGCGCCGGCTGCGGCGTGGCCACCCTGTCCATCAGCTACTATGACATCGGCTACGCCACCGGAGAGATGGCCGCCAAGATCCTCACCGGCGAGGCGGACATTTCCACCATGCCCATCGAGTACGCGCCCAATGTGACCAAGATGTACAACGCCGCCAACTGCGAGGCTCTGGGGCTGACCATGCCCGAGGACTACGAGCCCATCGCCTGAGCAAACCCCAA
Source organism: Flavonifractor sp. An306 (assembly GCF_002159455.1). Taxonomy (GTDB): domain Bacteria; phylum Bacillota; class Clostridia; order Oscillospirales; family Oscillospiraceae; genus Flavonifractor. The sequence goes on along the minus strand of NZ_NFIQ01000027.1, from coordinate 5,021 downwards.
AAGGGCGGAGAAGGGAACAGCCTTCTCCGCTCTTTTCTGGCATACAACCGACGATTCTATCACTTGTTTGGAGGCAGACCCATGGACGTCCTGATTTCGTTTTTCAACTCCCTGCCCGGGGCCTTCGGGCAGGGGCTGGCCTGGGGCATCATGGCCATCGGGGTGTATATCACCTTTCGGATCCTGGACATCGCCGACCTGACGGTGGACGGCTCTCTGGCCACCGGCGGCGCGGTGGCGGCCCTGTGCATCACCCAGGGCTGGAACCCCTGGCTGGCCCTGCTGATGGCGGTGCTGGCCGGTATGCTGGCCGGGCTGATCACCGGCCTGCTCCACACCGGCTGCGGTATCCCCGCCATTCTGGCGGGTATTCTGACCCAGCTGGCCCTCTACTCCATCAACCTGCGGATTATGGCCATCGGGGATGAGAAGGCCACCACCAAGGCCACCCTGGCCCTCAGCGTGGATCGGCAGGAGCTGCTGGTCTCCTCCCGGTATATCCGGGAGCTGACGCTGGAAAATCCGCTGTTTCTGCTGGTGATCTTCACCGTGGCGGTGATTGCCCTGCTCTACTGGTTCTTCGGCACCGAGCTGGGCTCCGCCCTGCGGGCCACCGGCGCCAACCAGAACATGGCCCGGGCCCAGGGCATTGACGCCAACTGGTGCAAGGTGCTGGGGCTGGTGGTGTCCAACGGTCTGGTGGCCCTGTCTGGCGGCCTGCTGGCCCAGTACCAGGGCAGCTCCACCGTGGACATGGGCCGGGGCGCCATCGTCATCGGCCTGGCCGCCGTGATCATCGGCGAGGTGCTGCTGGGCAAGGTGTTCCGGAATTTCGCCCTGAAACTGCTCTCTGCCGTAATCGGCTCCATCATCTACTATATTGTACTGCAGTTTGTGCTGCGCCTGGGGCTGGAGTCCACCGACCTGAAGCTGCTCTCCGCTGTGGTGGTGGCCCTGTTCCTCACCATTCCCTACTGGAAGGGAAAGTATTTTACAAAAGCCGTGCGGAAGGAGGCGGGACGCCATGCTTGAGGTACGGGAGATTTACAAGACCTTCAACGCCGGCACCATCAACGAAAAGCGGGCGATGAACGGGGTGTCCCTCACCCTGGCCGACGGGGATTTCGTCACCGTCATCGGCGGCAACGGGGCGGGCAAATCCACCCTGCTGAACCTGGTGGCGGGGGTGTTCCCGGTGGACAGCGGTTCCATCTCCATCGACGGCCAGGACGTGACCCGCCTGCCCGAGCACAAGCGGGCCAAATTCATCGGCCGGGTATTCCAGGACCCCATGATGGGTACCGCCGCCACCATGCAGATCGAGGAAAATCTGGCCCTGGCCGCCCGCCGGGGGCAGGGCCGCTCCCTCCGGGCGGGGATCACCCGGGCCGAGCGGGAGGAGTACCGGGAGCTGCTGAAGATCCTGGACCTGGGCCTGGAGGACCGGCTGACCAGCAAGGTGGGCCTGCTCTCCGGCGGCCAGCGGCAGGCCCTGACCCTGCTGATGGCCACCCTGAAGAAGCCCAAGCTGCTGCTGCTGGACGAGCACACCGCCGCCCTGGACCCCAAGACGGCGGCCAAGGTGCTGGATACCACCGAGAAAATCGTCCAGCGGGATAAGCTCACCACCCTGATGATCACCCACAACATGCGGGACGCCATTGCCCACGGCAACCGGCTCATTATGATGTTCGAGGGCCGGGTGGTGGTGGATGTGGCCGGTGAGGAGAAGAAGAATCTGACCGTGGAGCACCTGCTGGGCCTGTTCAGCAAGGCCAGCGGCTCCGACGAGGCCGACGACAAGCTGCTGCTGGGCTGAGCGGAAAAAAGGCCCCGCCTGCCGGAATGTTCCGGCGGGCGGGGCCTTTTTGGGCTTTATACAGGCAGGAGCCCGGTGTGGACCAGCAGGGAGCTGGTGAGGGCGGCGGCCTCCTCCCGGGTGGCGGGGGCGGTGGGGTCGATGTTTTCCGGCTCGTCCCAGAGCAGGCTGGCGGACTCTCCCAGCAGCCAGACGGAGTCTCTGGCCCAGCCGGCGTACTCCGCCAGCTCAGGGGCCTCCGCGGCGTCGGCGGGCTGGCTGGAGGCGGTGAGGTCCAGGGCCAGGTTGAGCTGCCGGCCCAGCCGGGCCATCATGGTGATGAATTGCTGGTGATCCACCGGAGCGTCGGGGTCAAACCGTCCGTCTCCCACACCCTCTACCAGACCCATTCTGGCCATGGTATTGACGGCGGAGGCGTACCAGCTGTCCTCCGGCACATCGGAGAACAGGTTGGCTCCGGTGTAGCTTTTGAAGTGGAGCGCCTGGGCCAGCAGGGCGCACAGCTGGGCGCGGGTCAGGCCCTCCGTGGGACGGAAGGTGCCGGAGCCATCCCCCTGGAGCACCCCATAGGTGGCCAGCAGCTGGATCGCCTGGCGGTAGGGGGAGCCTGCGATGTCGGAGAAGGTGCGGGGGGTATAGTCGGTCAGGCCGTACTTCTCTGCCAGGGCGTCGGCGGTGGTGTTGATCCAGCCGTCGGCGCCGCCGGTGCCCTCCAGCACCGGCACCGTCTCGGGCAGGGCCTCCAGCAGGGCGGTAAAGGCGGGGCGATGGTCCTGGCTGAGGGCGGCGTCCAGGTCCACGTACCACGTCTGCGCAAACTCAATGCGCAGGGTGTTTCCGGTGTCCTGGTCGGGACAGGCCGAGCTGAGCAGCAGGGCCACTTCGGGGGCGATGGCGGAGTCCACCAGCAGGTGGGGGAATACGCCGATGGTGTTGGTGGTGGAGCCGATGGGGCTGAACAGCCGGTAGGTGGTGATTTTCAGGGCGTCCCCGTCGGGGAAGTAGTCGGGTAGTACCGCTTGGTCAAACACGTTCTGGGCTACCCCTTTGCCGTAGGTGCGCCCGCCCACCACCAGACCGGCGTCGTGATCCCGGATGGCGGCGGCAAAGAGCTCGGATGCGCTGGCGGTATTTTCATTGGTGAGCACGATGACCGGCTGAGTGGTCTGCTGCTCCTGATCGCTGCCGAAGGGGGTGATCCTCCCGCTCTTATCCCGGTAATAACCGGTCATCTCGTCCCCGGTAAAGCAGGAGGAGGTGGCGGCCGCGGCGTTTACCATGCCGCCGCCGTTGTCCTGCAGATCCACCAGCCACTGGTCGGCCTGGCTGGCATAGGTCTCCAGTCCGTCCAGAAAGTGCTCCAGGGTATCTCCGCCGAAGGTGTCGCAGTCGATGTAGCCGATGTGGCCGTCCACCAGCTCGGTGTAGGTGGCGGGGAGGACAACGGCCCGGCGGGTGAGGGTGACGGTATGCTCCGTCCCGTCCCGCAGATAGGTCACTTCCACCTGCGTGCCCTCCTCTCCCTGAAGCCAGGAGGCGGCCACCAGCAGATTGTCCCCGGTGATGGCTTTCCCGTCCACCGCCACAATCAGGTCCCCGGTCTGCAGGCCGCCCTCAGCGGCGGGGGTGTCCTGGTATACCCGCTGAACCAGCAGCCCCTCCTGGACGGTCAGCATGGCGATGCCGATGCCCACCAGGCCGGTGTCCTCCATGGAGCTGTTGAACTGGGCGTACTCCTCGGCGGTAAAGTATTGGGTGTAGGGATCCCCCAGAGCCTCCACAATCTGCTGGACCGTCTCCTGATCCAGCACAGACTGGGGGATTTCATCAATATAATAATCCGTCAGCAGCTCTCTGGCCTGATCGGTGGTCAAGGCGGAGGCGGCGGGCGTCAGGGCAAGGGTCAAAGCGAGGGTCAGAGCAAGGGGGCGGAAAAGGTGTCTGTGGGCCATAGGGAAGCCTCCTCAAGAGTTATGTAACCTGATTGTACGACAAAGTGGGGACGGGCGCAAGGCCCGTCCCCACTTTGTAGCAATTTGTCACTTTTATTCAGCCCGGTCTCCCAGCACCCGCACGGCGGTGCCGTAGGCCGTGACCTCCGCCGCCCCCTGCATCAGGGAGGAGGAGGCGTAACGCACGTTGATCACCGCGTCGGCCCCCTGGGCCTGGGCGTCCTCCACCATGCGCTTGGTGGCGATCTGCCGGGCCTCCACCAGCATCTCGGTGTAGCTCTGGATCTCGCCGCCCACCAGGGTCTTCATGCCCGCCATAAAATCCTTGCCGAAGTGCTTGGACTGGACCACGCTGCCCTTGGCGATCCCAATGGCCTCAATCTTTTTTCCGGGAATGTACTCAATATTTAGCAGCAGCATCTTCTTCTCCTCCTCGAATTTGTTTGATCCGCTGGTACAGGGCCAGCAGCACGCCGATGATCACCGCCACGGGAATGGCCAGCAGCACCACGAACAGGGCCAGGGGCGGGGCGTCCTGGGGGTCCACCGTCAGCGCCCAGAGCATCAGGCCGATGGTCCAGCCCATCAGGGCCACAAAGACCACCGCCGCCACCACCGGGCCGATGTAGCGGTTGGTGGTGTCCTTCTTGTGGATATTCACGAATCGGGTCCCCTCCTCTTGTTCCATCCGCGCCATTTCTGTCAACCAGCGGTCCGCGTCCAGGGTGGGCAGCTGTTCCCCGGCCTCCGCCAGCTCCTGACACAGGGAGCGGATGGTGGCCAGGTTTTCCTGCTCCCGCTCCAGCTGGATCATGTGCCGGCGCAAGCCGTCGGTCAGGGTCAGGGCGCCCTGCTGCATCTTCCGGATTTCCTCCATGGGTACGTCCAGCTTACGCAGCAGCTTGATTTTCCGCAGGACCTCCACGTCCCCGTCGTCGTAGTTGCGGTAGCCGTTGTCCGCGTTCCGGCCGGGGGTCAGCAGGCCCTCCTTTTCATAAAAGCGGATGTTGCGTTTTGTGATGCCGACCAGCTGTTCCACCTCGTTGATCTTCAATGCCTATCACTCCTGACATGCTCAACATATACCCTCCACCCAATGGAATGTCAAGAGAAAATTTCGGAAGCCGGAAGCTTCTGCCGGATGGCGATGCCTCCGGCGGGCTGTGCAGGTGCCCCTCTGGGGGGTACATCCAATAGGGGGGCCCGCAGGCCCCCCTGATTGGTCGTTTCAAGGGGTGGGGTGTCGGGGC
>NZ_NFIQ01000269.1 GCF_002159455.1 Flavonifractor sp. An306 | reverse complement strand
CTGTACACTTTTCGTTCCCCACCGGATTGGTGGAATATGAACATGAGCCGTACACCCAGAAAGATGTGCTGGAATACGGCGGCAGATACTATGTGGTGGGCAGCGGTCGTCAGCCCCTCCAGAGAGATAAGACTCAGACTGAGGACTACTATCTGCTTACCCTGGCAGCCATCGCCAAGGAGCTGGAGCACCGGGGTGCGGAGCACACCGCCAGCATCCACCTGGCGGCGGGCCTGCCCCTGACCAGTTTTGGCCGGGACAAGAAGTCCTTCCGTTCGTATCTGTACCGGGATGGGAGCGCCATTCCTTTCCGCTATGAGGGGCAGGACTATACCATCACCATCCAAGAGGTGTCCCTGTTTCCACAGGGCTATGCTGCCGTCCTGACCCAGACGGAGCTGCTGGACGAGCCGTCCGTCATTGTGGCAGACATAGGCGGCTGGACGGTGGATCTGATGCGTCTGGACAACCGCATCCCCAACGCTGCCTCCTGCCGGAGTCTGGAACTGGGCATGATCCGCTGTATCGATGAAATCA
>NZ_NFIQ01000268.1 GCF_002159455.1 Flavonifractor sp. An306 | reverse complement strand
TGCGCTTTGTTAAGAAAATGTGATGTTAAGCAGTCTTTTTCAAAACCGGGCACTCCTCGAGATAACGCTGTGGCCGAAACCTTTTTTGCAACGTTCAAGAAAGAAGAAGTGTACCGCCGGGAGTATTCCTCTCTGGCTGATTTTCAAAAGAGTGTGGATGAGTACATGCGCTTTTATAATGAAGTAAGGCCTCATCAAACCCTGGCATATAAAACTCCTACCCGTTTTGAGGAGCTTTATGGAAAGAAAAAGACACAAGATATATGAAAATCCTGTGTCTAAATCCGGAACCATTACGTATATTTTTGGGTGGATTTTATCCTTTTTTCATAGGCCATTCCTTTTCGGCAAACTTAAAAACTAAGTTATATCAGTAGTTAGAGAAAAAGAAAAGGGTTGTTTTTCGACTTTACAGTTCGAAAAACAACCCTGCTTCAATCCCAGTCGCTGATGAGATAGCTCCACAGCGCCATTTTGGTGGCGTAAAAGCCCTGGTATTTGTTTTCCAGGCCCAGCTCGGACAGAGAGCGGGTGGGGTAGCCGCTG
>NZ_NFIQ01000267.1 GCF_002159455.1 Flavonifractor sp. An306 | reverse complement strand
GGTTTGATCAGCCTGGACCTGGCCGATTTTCTGGGGTGAGCAGCATGGAAGATGTGCGCAACCTGGTGCCACGGACGCCGCCGGATGGGTTCCTGACCTGGGCGGCTGACGCCCTCCGGGATGAACTGGATACCCACGGATTCATCTATGAACAGGAATGGGTGGAGGACTGGGGGCTTGACTTCATTTTGGACGAATGCGCCAAGCCACGGAAACGGAGACTGGTACGGGTACAGTGTTCCTGCTGCGGCTATCAGGAATTGTACCAGTATGGAATGGGGCAGAGAGGGTATGGATTTATCTTCCCGGAGAGCTACAGCGAAGTGGAGGGAGGGGTGGTCTATGAGTCCGGAGATTGTATTCTGTGCCCTCAGTGTGGCTGTCAAGTGCAGGTTCGGCGGAGAGCGGAGCTGCGGAGTAAAGGCTATTTTGTCCCAACTGAGGGGCGGGCTATGAGTGCCGCCGTAATGGGGAAGGAGCAGCTGCTGGTCCTGACCGGTTGGGTGGTCCAGCGGCGGGTGCTTTATGGTGGCGGAGACCACCTGGA
>NZ_NFIQ01000266.1 GCF_002159455.1 Flavonifractor sp. An306 | reverse complement strand
CATCCTCACACGGCCCGTCCGGCTCCGGGGGATGGGGCGTTTCGTAGATGACATACTCCACGTCCACGATCTTGCCCTTGCTGTCCCGGAGGCGGTTGCGGACGATGTAGCCGGCCCGCTCCAGCTCCTTCAGGGCAGAGCCGATGCTGTCCGTACCCTCCTTGCAGATCTTCGCAAGGCCCCTGGTGGTGTAGTTCCAGTCCTCAGGCAGGGACAGCATCATGGAGAGCAGTCCCTTGGATTTCAACGACAGGCCCGTATCCCGCAGATGGTGATTGGACATCACCGTGTAATCGCGGGTTTTCTCAATGCGGAATACCGCCATGTTGGATATCTCCTTCCTTCGGTTTTGAAAAGTGTTCGTTTCGGCGGGTTTGCGCTCCTGTATCGCCGCCCGGCCTCCCATGAGGGAAAGGATATGGGCGGCTTCGTTTGCGCCTCCCACAGGCGAAAAAACAAGGGATTTCCCACCCTAAAACGCACACTAAATTTGGGGATAGAAAAAGGGCGACTGTTAAAAAACAGCCGCCCAAAAGGGGGTCTAATACAA
>NZ_NFIQ01000265.1 GCF_002159455.1 Flavonifractor sp. An306 | reverse complement strand
AGGTTTGACACGTTCCCATTGTTCTGTTGTTAATTCATAGCATTTCATACCTCTAGTTTCGCATATCTGCTCCTTTTGTGCAACTTTTATTTTTCAAACAAGCCCTAAGTATTCATAACTCTGCATGGGATTTTTCCTCCTTTTCTTACGGGATTGACTTTTCCCGGTGCTTATATTAAAATTGTAGCGAGAATTAAAAGAAAAACAAGTACGCACATTGAAGTGCGATACTTACAACAAAGTTAAATACTTACCTTAAGGAGAGCGTAAAATGAGCGAGAGATGTATTTCCAATGAGTGCCTTAGCTCCACCGGATTCAGCTACACATTGTCGCTGATTAACGGAAAATATAAAATGACTATCCTTTATACCCTGATGGAGTTCGGTGTTGTCCGATTTAATGAAATGAAAAAGTACATCGGTGAAATTTCTTACAAGACGCTTAGGGCTTGTTTGAAAAATAAAAGTTGCACAAAAGGAGCAGATATGCGAAACTAGAGGTATGAAATGCTATGAATTAACAACAGAACAATGGGAACGTGTCAAACC
>NZ_NFIQ01000264.1 GCF_002159455.1 Flavonifractor sp. An306 | reverse complement strand
TACTGTCTTCTTCATGATAGGAACATTTCGCCTTTTTCGCCCTTTTCCAATTATAGTAACAAAAGGATTGGGAGCATCAATATGTAAGGACTCTATATCAAGGTCGGCGAGCTCTTGTACTCTGGCCCCCGTGTCATATAGGAGTATGAGCATCATCCTGTTTCGTCGGTGCTTTTTCGATTTTGCGTCATATGCAGATAGAATAGCAGCTGTTGCTTCTGGCTGAAGATACAAAATGGGATGTTTTTCTTCTTTTAGCTTTTGAATTTGGCAAACAGATTCATAAATGCCCCGAAGTTCGAAATCCTCTTGTCCGCAGTATTTTAAGAAGGAGCGGATGGATGTGATCCTGAGATTTACCGTTCTGGCTGAGGCCCCTTGTCCCTTCAGCCATACAACAAACTCTTTCACGTTATCACGAGCAAATGCCTCGAAGCTAACGTCCTCATCTTCAAGGCCTTTTTCTTCCCGCAGGAACCGTAAGTATGTTTTAAGCGACTGCTTATAAGTTTCTATCGTCTTATCGGATAGGCCTCGTATAGCGGGCATATAATCATGCAGATA
>NZ_NFIQ01000263.1 GCF_002159455.1 Flavonifractor sp. An306 | reverse complement strand
TTGGAGTAGACCGCCAGCCGGATCAGCACCGCGCCGGCGGCGCCCACGCACAGGTCCAGCAGATGGAAGCTGGGCGCCAGGCTGGCGAAGGCCGCCGAAAAGCCCTGCCCGATGTGGAGCAGCTTCTCCGAGGCGTCCGCCCCAGGCGCCAGCCGCACACCCTGGCAGAGCTTGTCAAAGAGATACACGAAGATGAGATACGGGAGGTTGAGGATGAGCTGTTTTTTCAGCTTGTCGCTCATCGCGCCACCTCCCGGTCTTTGGTCTTGACCTTCTCCCGCTGGCGGTGCTGGGTCTTAGCCTGTTCCTGGGCCTGGGCCAGCCGCTCCCGGATGGTGGGGCGCTTCTCCCGGTTCAGGGTCATGGCGGTGAACTCCTTGAAGGCCGGCTGAAGCTGGTCCTTGTCCTTGGCCTTGAAGAACACATAGTAGTGCGGCGGGTCGGTTGTGGGGTCCTTTTTCAGGGCATAGTCGATGTCGTACTTCTTCGCCACCGCCGAAAACGCCTTGATGTTCTGCTCCGTGATCTCGATGTTGGTCAGGGAGGCCCCATGCTGTTTGAGCTGGT
>NZ_NFIQ01000262.1 GCF_002159455.1 Flavonifractor sp. An306 | reverse complement strand
TGTGGGCACCTATGCCTCCCAGGAAGACGCCGCAAGCCCGGTCTATCTGGCCGACGTAGGGGGCATTCAGGTGGCCTTCCTGGGCTACACCTACGGCACCAACGGCATCACCCCCACGCCTCCCACGGTGGCCACCCTGGCGGTGTGCGGGGACGTGATGAGCCACATGCCGGTAACCAACGACGCCTGGGACGAATCCCAGGGCAGGTACGACTACACCCCCATTTTTGAACAGGCCCGGCCCTATGTGGAGGGGGCGGACTACGCCGTGGCCAATCTGGAGACCACCCTCTCCACCGAAGGCCCCTACTCCGGCTACCCCGCCTTCCGCTCCCCGGCGGCGCTGGCGGAGGATCTGAAGGAGCTGGGCTTTGATCTGATGCTCACCGCCAACAACCACTGTCTGGACCGGGGGTACAGCGGGCTCACCGCCACCCTGGACGCCCTGGACGGAGCGGGGCTGGCCCATGTGGGCACCTATGCCTCCCAGGAAGACGCCGCAAGCCCGGTCTATCTGGCCGACGTAGGGGGCATTCAGGTGGCCTTCCTGGGCTACACCTACGGCACCAACGGCATC
>NZ_NFIQ01000261.1 GCF_002159455.1 Flavonifractor sp. An306 | reverse complement strand
TCATGGCCTCCGCCACGGCGGCGGGGTTGTCCCCCTGGTGGGCGGTTTCGGTCTCAAACCCCAGCTCCGCCAGCCGGGCGGCCAGCAGCATCTGGTTGGAGCCGTAGATTTTCCCGGCGGGGAGGGGCGTTCCGGGGGACACCACCTCGTCCCCGGTGGTGAGCAGGCCCACTCTGGGCCGGCGGTACACCTCCACCTCCGTGAGCCCGGCGCCGGCCAGCACCCCCAGGGCGGCGGCATCCAGCCGGGTGCCCTTTTCCAGCAGTCGGACACCCTTCCGGTAGTCCTCCCCCTGGCAGATATAATTCTGGAAGGGCTTCAGGGAAACGAACACGGAGACTGGGTCCCCCCGGTCGGTGTCCTCCTGGGGTACCACGCAGTCACAGCCGGGGGGCAGCATGGCCCCCGTCATGATCTGTACCGCCTGACCGGGGCCCACGGAAATTCTGGCTTCGTCCCCGGCATACACCGTGTCCACCACCTCCAGCACGGCGGGGTGTTCCCGGTTCGCCCCCGTCAGATCAGCGGAGCGGAGGGCGTAGCCGTCCAGGGGGGAGCGGTCAAAGGGGGGCTGATC
>NZ_NFIQ01000260.1 GCF_002159455.1 Flavonifractor sp. An306 | reverse complement strand
ATTGACGGGCATAACCGAAAATCCCTGTGCGACAAGCACGGCCTGCCCTATCAGATGCTGGTGTTCGCCTTTGACGATCTGCTGGAGGCCAAGCAGTGGGCGCTGGATACCCAGAAGGGCCGCCGTAACCTGGACAAGTGGGAACTGGGCAAGATCGCCATGAAACTCAAGCCGGAGATCGAAGCCAGGGCCAAGGCCAATATGTCTGCCGGAGGGCAGGCATATCGCCCATCCGAGGAAGGTTTGACAACATTGTCAAACCTTCCCCCTATCAGTACCCGCAAAGAACTGGCCGATTCTGTTGGCATTGGCGAGGTCACCATGGGCAAAGTGATGCAGATCGACGAGCACGCCCCCGCAGCGGTCAAGGAGGCGCTGGACAAGAAGGAACTGTCCATCAATCAGGGCTACCAGATCACCAAGCAGGTGGAGGAACTGCCGGAGGAGCAGCGGGAGCAGGCCGCCCAGGAGGCGCTGGACATCCTGAGAGCAAAAAAGGAAATCCAGGAAAAGGACGCGGAGATCGACCGTGAGGGGAAGATCGCCGGAGTCTTCTGCAAAGCATACGAAAAGGCGGTCCTGCT
>NZ_NFIQ01000026.1 GCF_002159455.1 Flavonifractor sp. An306 | reverse complement strand
TAAACAATACTACCTGGGGGCTGGCTACCCCAGATTGGTGATTTTCGTTTGACCAAAATTGGCGATTTTCTCCTGACCCGGAGTGGTTAATTTCGCCCGACCCTAACAATAATGAGAGTACGCTTTGGGGGAGATCCTTAATGCGATTATACTGCGTTAAATCCCACCCATTAATTTTTGCGCGCTCGGCATATCGCTCACAGGCTCCAATAACACTGTTTGCCGCATGCTTTTTACTAATTCCTTTTTCAAGATACAGTTTCGATGCATCAGCAACCGCACGCCAAATAATTCCATAAATTTGTGATACAGAAAAGTCATTTAGAATGATATCAAATGTTTTGTAAGTCTTTTCACCTGGGGTAAATTCAAAGTTTACTTTGTCCAATTGATACTGTAAATACTCTATACATTCTGCGACTGCAATCTCTTTCCACAGTACAACTGCTTCGTCTGCATTCTCCGGGCAATAGTAACTGGGGTCTAATATTTCTGTAAATAGCTGCTGCTTATTTCCTGGAAAAATTAGATTTAAAAAATAGGTAACTCTATAAGTATAGAAAGTATTTGGAAAATCTTCACTATCAATATCAAACGCATCCAACGGAGATTGTGGACTCACCGCTATAACTTGGTTGTGAATTAGGCTCGAGTATAGCTTTTTAAGTAAAAGGTCTGTAGGCGTTAAAATTACTTCCGAATTAGAAAATGGTGCAATTTCATAAAGGTTTTCTTTGAGTAAAGCTCTACATATAGCGCCTAAAAATACTTTGTTTTCAAAAGAAAGAGATGCAAAATCAACTGGTGTCCGTGGCTTGGAATATACTTCTTCTATCTGCTGTAGCCGCTCCATTTGAAGATTTCTTTCTTCTTCCTGGCAATTCTCGCAATTACAATGAGTTTGAAACGGCTTGTGCCCACAAACTGGACAGTATAAGTCTCGCTCATATTTTGGTAAGTTCTTCATGGTTTTTGATGGACGATTGATTACTAAAGGCTCGTCGCAATACTCACAAATGTAATTAGGGAAAACTTCTGGTGGAAATAGCTTATATAGGTCTGAACTACGTACAGAGATACCATATTCTTTTGTTAATTTGGAAACCGACTCACCAGCATAATACCGTTGCATTAAAGTCTCAATTTCCTCGGAAGTCAAATGATCCAAGTTTTTTCCCATCGAATAACACCTTCTCTCTGATCATAGTTATCTTACACTATGTCCTATGATTTGACAATGAGATTATAGACAAGCGCTGCTGGAATGCCAGCAGCGCTTGGTACGGTTAGTGGGGGTCGAACCCTCACGGTTGTCCGCAGAAACCTAAGGTGATGTCACCTTAGTGAAAGCTGGTCGCCGTCTATGTCAATGGTGTCTTCAAGAAGGCGCAGTGCGGAATCCAATATTTCATTGATTGTTTTGCCCACGCGGTTTATACCGCATTGTGAGACGAGAGAGCGGTACAATCCATTTTTGTCAGCCGTTACATTTTGCTTCAGAATCTCCAGCATTCCTGCGGCCAATTCTTCCGGGGCGATTTGCTTGATGTCCCGTTCGATATCGCCCGGCCCTCGGAATTGAATTTCTTGGCCATTCTCCAAATACAAAAAGCCATTCCGTCGAATAATGCCACAGCGTTGACATCCATACATTTTTTGCTCGTAGTCTTGCCAAACAACCTTTGTGACTTTTTCCCGGCCGAATAACCATACGATACGCCGCAGAAACAGTTCCTCAGAAAGTGGGGCCTCCACTTCCAAAACGGCCTTCACCATCCCTTTGAAATCGCGCGGCAGATACTGCTGGCATAGAGATTGAATGTCGGCGGCTTTGTAAGGTGAAAACTCAAAGGGTTTCTCTTCCGCAACTTCTTCAAAACTTTCAAAGGTTTCTGCGGAAGGTGCCTTTTCTGGCTTTGCTAAGACTTGTGTAGGGTGCTTGATTGCATCCGTAGCAGCTTCCAAAAGTCGGCTTTGCTCCACACTTCTGTTTCTGAACCAATCAGTCGACCAGATGCGATAGAACTTCCAACCCATGCGCTCCAGAATTTCCTGCCGCAAACGATCACGGTCCCGAGCGTTCCTGGAAGAATGGTAGGTCGCCCCATCACACTCGATTGCAAGTACATAATCAGAACTGTTCGGAATCTTCAACCCAAGATCAATTCTGAACCCAGAACATCCAACCTGTGTGTCAACAGAAAAACCGTTAGCGCGCAAAAATTCACATACCTCAAGTTCGAAGTCAGAATCGAACTGTTCAAAGGAATTGATACTCACGGCGCGCTCCAGGGCGATATTTCCGTTTTCCGCAAAGTCAAGATATTCCCGCAACAGTTTCGCGCCCTCTGAAGATGTACGCTTCAAATCAATATCTGTATAGTGCATCGAGGAAACCAGCTGAACATTGCATTTGGCACGAGTGACAGCAACATTCAACCGTCGTTCGCCGCCAACACGGTTCAGGGGGCCGAAATTATGCAGCAGACGTCCCTGGGCATCAGCACCATATGCGATGCTGAAAATAATGGTATCTCGTTCATCACCCTGCACGGTCTCAAGGTTCTTGATAAAGAATGGCTCTTTTGCGTCATTTTTAAAGAACCATTCTTTTTCTGGTGTATTCTGCCGCCGCTTGGATAGCAGTTTGTCGATCAGATCCTGCTGCGCAACGCTGAACGCAACGACACCCAGGCTTCGATCAGGGTATCGTTCGATGTTTTGATAGATCAGATCAACGATAAACTCTGCCTCTTTTCTGTTGGAGTGGCTCTTTCGGTCAAAGACACCGTCCACATGATAATAGTCTACACCAATGCCGGAGGTGTCTGCTTTGGCAGATGGGAATGTAACAAGATCGCTGTCATAAAAATTCTTGTTGGAGAAGGTGATAAGTTGCTCATAGCGGCTCCGATAATGCCAACGTAGGCGAAGCTGCTGCATAGAAGTAGAACACAGATCCAAGATGGATTCAAAATCTGTCACATCTCCGCTTTCTTCATCGGTATCCCCCGCCTCAATGGTGGCATTGAAAAAATTGCTGGGCGGCATCTGCTTGGAGTCGCCCACAACGATCAGTTGCTGAGCGCGATATATCGCGCCGATCGCGTCTTGTGGGAAAATTTGCGATGCCTCATCAAATACCACAACATCAAAATGGACGGCATCTGGAGCAAGGAATGTGCTGACGCTTAGGGGCGACATCAAAAAGCACGGCTTGATACGCTGAATAAGTTCTCCTGTTTCGGAAAGAAGGGAGCGAATGCTCTTCTGCTTTCGTTTCTTTTCACCTTCACGGAGCAGGATTGCCAAAGCGCTTCCGGGAGCGATTAACTCCAAAGAGGGACGTTTGCTGGAAAGCTCTGCACGGATCTTCGCTTTGTTGATCTCAAATTGTTCTGTGTCTTTTTCCGAAAAAGTACGGATCGTGTTGTCCTGCGAGATTCGATTGAACCCAGATAAGACTGGTGTTCCAGACAAAATCGAGTTGATCCACTGATAGTAAAACTGCTTTTTGAAAGCATCAACAATAAATTTTGGCTCTATATTTCGGCTGATGGCACTGTTGATATAAGACACGGTTTGCACATCATCCAACTTGGAAAGCAATGTTCTGAAATGACACCAGTTATCCAACTTATCCATCGAATCCGAACAGTCAGTGAACCGTGCCAACAGCAAAGAACAGTTTACAATACCGATATCTAAGAGCGACCGATCAAAGCAGTTTGAGATATACTCAAAAACATCATTGTCACAAATCTCAAATACAGCATCCAGACGCTGGGCATAATCCGCAAAGGCAGTGCGTTCAGTAACAAAATCGGAATACTCCTCCAGCAAACCAAAGGATACCCCAGCAGAGAATAATGCTTGCAGGTCCCCCATTTGCTCTGCTGCATAATTCCAGTCTGTTTCTACACCTTTGTAAGCAGCGCCCAGAAAATTTCTGATGGGCTCCTCGGCCTCACAGTATTCCTGCATCTTTTGCTGGTAATAGGCGAGACGTTCTGTTGCTGCGACGGCCTCGTTGTAAGATAGCTTTTTTCCATCTTTCTTGCATAGCCGTAAGTCCGCTATGATTTTTTTGTACTCGGAATTAAACAACCTTGCAAAGGCACTGGTGAACTGTTTTGTCAGTTGTTTGTGATATTGTGCGCCGTTTAATTTGTAAAGATCATCATCGAAAGTGGATTCCAATACTGAACGGGACGAGAGAATCTCGGCGCTCTGTGCGCTCAGCTTGGTTAAGGCAGAATTTACTGCTTGAAAATGCTCTTTGTTCAGCAGAGATGGAGTGATAATTTGAGATGTTGCGGCGGTGCTGAAAAAGCCCTTCCAGGTTCGTGCATCATCTATTGTGGTGCAGTTGATGCCATATCTATCGGAAATTTCCTGAATCAAGGGAATCAAGGATTGCAGAAATTGTATCCCTGTCGCAATGCTGTTTTTGACACTGCTCTTAGCCTGATAGGATGTGTCCTGGTTAATATAGCCGTACCATGGATTCTTTCTATAGTCATATCCAACCGTAGGAATATAATCAACATACTGCTCTAAGAGGGCGGCAGCTTCTGTTAAGTACGATTCACCTTTCGCAGTGAGTTGCGGAACATTCCATTCTACCTCTGGCGTGGATCTGAGCGCCGCGTAGGCCTCATAAAGCTGATACAGGCTTTTCTCTATAATCGGATGAGGCTTATGCAGCTCTACCGCGTAAGCGTCCAACTGTTGCTGGGCCTTCTCTTTGAGTGCAATTTCGCTGTCCGCTTTCGAAGAAACCGCGCTCTTGTCAGCTCGAAGTGTATGGCAGATATCCGTGATTACATCTTTTTTGTTGGCTTTGTGACTGTGAAGTTCTAAACAAAATTCTGAAAGGCCCGCTTGCTTCAATTTGTCATAGACCACACTCAATGCTGCTAACTTTTCAGAAACGAACAGAACCTTTTTTCCATCGCCCAGGCACTCTGCAATGATATTGGTGATCGTCTGACTCTTACCTGTTCCAGGAGGGCCCTGCAAGACGAAGCTCTTGCCTGACTTTGCCATTTCGATGGCTTCTATTTGGCTGGAGTCCGCATCCACCACACTATGCAGCTCAATCAGAGGATTGGAAACAGAAGCTGCAGCTCCGATTTCTGCGTCCGCTCCTTGCAAGTTAGCAGGCTCACCCAAAAGTTTGCGGACATTCTGATTTGCAAGGATCGTAGCGGCATTGTCCTTCAAATCGCGATACATATTGATTTTCAGAAACGAAAAAATACCGATTTTGCATTCAGAAGATACCGTCCACTGGAGCTTTGCAACCAGACGCTTAACCTTTTCAAGATAAACAGATAGACCCTCATCACTATAATCAGGAAGTTTTACTCCATATTCTGCATCCATCTTATAGGCGAAGGTCGGATTGACGATAACATCATCCTCCGTCGATTTGATGAAATAAGGGTCTACTGCCGACGCTTGCTCCAATTGGATAGGCACAAGTAAGATCGGGGCACGGAAAATATAATTCGAAGAATCACTTTCTTTCCAGTGGATAAAACCAAATGCCATATATGCGACATTGACGCCAGTCTCTTCAATAAACTCCCGTGCCTTCTTATTGATGTTTTTGATTGCGGTCAGTGGATTTCCAGCCGCATTATACAGCAAGACTTGATTTTGCCGTTTGATTTTTCCGGAATATTGAGCAAGATAAGCATCTCGTCCATCTGATTCCTTCGAATTTTCCGGCACCTCAAGCTGTAACTGTTCTGCTATATCATCCTCATTCAGATCATCATCGTCCTCAATGATCTTTGGATCATACACCTCAAATGCGGCACTCCCATCAACTTTTTCGAAAAGTGTCTCGGCAGATGGCAACAGCACTTCTACGGTGGACGCCCTTGTGTCCTTAAAATTAATGAGACTATTACGCTTGCCTGTGTCTAACAGCAAGTCCGCCCATTTGTCTAACTTTTTTGTATCCAAAGTGCAACCCCCTCTACATGTTGCTGTGCCTTTTACATTGAAAATTTTAGAGATTTCCGTCAGTCGATGTCTCGTCAGTGTGAATTAAATTATTATATCACGAAATATGCGCTTTTACCACCACCTGCTCTGCAACCTACGGTGACAAAATGCAGTCTAATGTTAAACATAATAATTATGCATCAAAATATGTGCTAAAAAACGGACTGTAAAAATGTACAACCTATAATAAACCTACTCAAACATACCGTATAGCTATTTTCCTCGTCCTGTGGTATTGTGTGTTGCTACCAGGAGGTGCAACGCATGAAAACACTACTCAAAGACCTGTACGACTGCTTCTATACCCCACCCGAGTTTTCGGAGCAGAAGCAGGAAGTGGAAGAATGCCACCAAGCACTGATCAAAGCGTTGGAAAAGCCGGAACGGCGGCTGGTGCTTCGAATCATGGATGCCCAGAGTCTGATGGCGGAGGAACGCTCCATCGACAGCTTTATTTCTGGATTTGAGCTGGCGTGGCAGCTCTCTATGGAGCTGAATCAATTTGAAAAAGAGCGCTCAGTCTCTCGCTGTACGGCGAAGAGATCGGGCGCTCTTTCCATGTCTGGCGAGGAGGAAGCAACATGAAGAAACAAATCATCACTGTCGCAGTGTTCGCCGCCTGTCTGCCCCTGTGTGCCGCTGTGTGGCCACAGAAGCAACCAGTCGGGGAAACACCCGCACCGTCCACGCCAGCCGCTGTAATCGCTACGCAGCCCGAAGTTCCGAAGATGCCGGAAATGAAAGAAGTTATAACGCCAGAGGAAGAAAAGTCGGAAGCAACACTGCCGGAACTGGTCGAGGAAGCCGATATTGCCCCGGAGCCATCGCCTGCTCAAACGCCCTCAGCGAGTGAAGTACCGGTTCTACCTGAACAGGATGTCACAGCCCCACAAGAACCAGAACCTGCCCCGGCTTCACCTAACAGTGCTCCGGACAACATGGTCTATGTGCCGGGCTTTGGATGGATAGAAAGCCAGGGACCCAACCATGCGGAATACGCCGAGGATATGCACGAGAACGGTAATAAAATCGGGATCATGGGATAAATGAAAAGCAGTGCGGTATCAGGACAAAGCCTGGTGCCGCACTGCTTATTCTGTTTCCTGCTCCAATGCGTCGCGGATTATCTCATGGACATGGATCAGCGAAATAACTTCACAGAGAAACCGCACCGCCAGTTCCTTTTCGTCCAGCCAGGTGGTCTGCGGCGGCACATAGTAACCAGAATCAGTCTCTGCTTCTGCTCTGGCCTTGTGAATGGCTTTCTGGATGGAGAGCCACTGACCGTAAGCACCATCGTTCAACTGTTTTCTCAGTTTCCGGATGGCGCTCTTATACACTTTCTCTGCACCACTGGGTCCGTTGTAGTTGAGCCGGATGGCCAGTTCCTGAAAGGTCATGCCCTGCTCGTTGGGCTGACCGATCCCCAGATAACAGCGCACCAGATTTAGTTCTCTGGGGCTCAGCACCTCCCCCATGCGCTGCAGGAGCAGCGTCCGCCGCATGGAACGGTCGTAGGCCCTGGCCGGGTCGCCGCCATACCCCAGGTCAAAGACGCCCTCGCCCAAACACTCAACCTGAAACACGGTACGGTATTCTTCCAGCAGACGCCTGGCGACTTTGGCGGAGACCGTCAGCTTCTCTTGAATGGCCGGCAGAAGATCTGTTTCTATGTCCCCCTCATGGGTGGCATAGAGAAATGCCACCTGGCGCAGCTGGTGGTAACGGTCCATCGGGAGCGACAGAGAGAAAGAACCCTGGGCGGCGCAGTCCCGCATGGCCGTCTCAATGGCGGGGGTCGCATAGGTCAGCAGCTTTGTTCCATAGGAGGGATCAAACCGCGTCGCCGCGCCCAGCAGTGCCAGTGCCCCCTCCTGCTTGAGGTCGTCCACCAGAAAGTCCTGAGAAAATTGCTCGCAGTAGCTTGTGGCCAGCATGGTCAGATATCCCTCGTTCTGGGAAAGCAGGAGCGGAGCGGCCTGCGGATCGCCGTCCTGTATCCGCAGAGCAAGCTCCTCGTTGCTGAGGCAGAGATCATCGCAGCGGTACATGCTCATGGCCCGTCCTCCCGGGCAAGGCGCGCTCTCGCCTGGGCATAGATCGCTTCCTGCTCCATGTCGTGTGCATAGCCGCTGGCGGCATAGTCGTTGTCCATGAGCGCCTTATCCCGCAGGTTCTCCGCCACATACAGCGCTTCATTGCGCAGCTCGTCGGAAATCTTTCCTCTCTGGTGGTGCTTGCGGATGGTGTTGGTGCGGGTGGTGAACAGGCGATAGACCGGGTGCTGTTTGTTTTGCTCCTTCTGCCGCATCATGGCGCCGTACTGCCGGCAAGTCATGCGGTTATTCTGAGGCGCAATGCCATCGCAGTATTTCGGTATGTGGCCGTTGGTGGTGAGAAAGTATGTCCCGCAGCCACAGCACCGGCTGGGGGCATGGCCGTGCTGCAATCCGTTCATCAGGTCAAAGATGTAGAAGCTGATGGCATGGTCAAAGAAATACCGGTTCACAAATACGGTTTCTTTTTCCTGTTTCGGGTGTCGGGCAAAGACATAGGAGGATCTCAGATCCGGTGTGATGGTGAATGGCTCGACATCCGGTACCGGCAAATCGCGCATCATACTCCAGAACCATTCGCTGTTGAAGCAGTCGTGGGCGGCCATAGCGAAGTAGGTCTCCGTCCGCTTCTTCAGCCGCCGCAGATAGCCCTCCTCAAAATATCGTGCCGCCACGGTGAAGTGATGGATGCCCAGGGGGATGCTGAAGGCAGCCACCAGATAGCGGAAGAAAAATTCCCGGACGGGCGAAGCCGGCTTCAGTAGGTCGTTGTGGGATGCCGGAGAAAACAGCACCTCCAATGTGTGCTGCTCCTGCCCTTTGTCCATCGAGCTATACGGTGGACAGTGCCACAGGGCATCCAGCAGCTTCTCCAGGGAGGTACAGGTCCCATCCAGCAGGTTGATAAATTCACCTCGCCCAGCCAAGGCCAGGGCCTCCATCTGATGGCTGATGGCCCCGCCGTGGGTGACCAATGCCTGCATAGCCTCCTCGGGGACATTCAACAGTCCGGCAGCAAAGTGGCCGGCCGGGTAGACGGTCTCATTGAAAAAGATCTGATCCTGCCAGACATCCATTGTCAGGTGCAGGAGATTGTTGTTCTGTTGGATCCCCAGTGGCATAGGGCCACCTCCTCTGTCCTATATCTGTTTTCTGCCTGTCTTGCGATATTCTCATTTTATCAAAATCCCCCCAATAATCAAGTGAAAGGACAAGAGCCACGATGGCCGCGTGGTCTCTGTCCTTATCTTTTTACAAGGGGATGATCCTAATGAGTAAAACAAAACGACTGCAAACCATCGACGGCGAGAACCTGATGAGTCTGCCGCTGACGCCGCTCAACTTCGTGGTGGACACGCTGCTGTCCCAGGGGCTGCACATCCTTGCCGGCTCTCCCAAGGTGGGAAAGTCCTGGTTGGCCCTGTGGCTGTCCGTCATGGTGGCCAAGGGCGAACCCGTCTGGGGGATATCCGTGAAGCAAGGTACCACCCTCTACCTCTGCCTGGAGGACTCCACCCTCCGCATCCAGAACCGGCTGTTCGAGATTACGGAGGATGCCCCCGCCAATGTCCACTTCACGACCCAGAGCGACATTCTGGGCAAGGGGTTGGAGGAGCAGCTCCGCACCTTCCTGTCTGAACATCCTGACACGGTGCTGGTCATCATTGACACGCTGCAGATGATCCGAGGGACCAACTACGACAACACCTACGCCAACGACTATCGAGACCTCTCTGCACTGAAACGGATTGCGGATGCCCACGGCATCGCCATCCTGCTGATCCATCATCTGCGCAAGGAGAGCGCTGACGATGTGTTCAACCGCATCTCCGGTACGACCGCCATCAGCGGTGCGGTGGATTCCAGCTTCACGCTGGTGGAGGAACGGCGGGGCAGCGGAAGAGCGAAGCTTTTCTGTATTGGCCGTGACATTGAATACCGGGAGCTGACACTGGAGCGCAACGGTGAAAATGTGTGGGAGCTGGTGTCGGACAGCCAGACACAGCCGGAACTGCTGGGCGACCGCATCGTCTATCTCCTCTCTGAGTTGATGCGTGACCGAACTGAATTTATCGGCACTCCCACAGAGCTGTCTGAACGAATCGACCCTGTGGGTGTGGAGCGCATGTCACCCAAGAAAGTATCCAGACAGATCCTGCAAAACCTTGATGCACTAAGGAAAATCGGTATTTCTGCTGTGGTGCGCCGCAGCAACGGAAGGCGGCTCATTGAGCTGCGCCGTGCCGAAAGTGACGATACCCAGGGTGTCCCAGCGGTCGACCCTGTTGACCCTGCCGGGGCGCTGTGCGGCGATTTGCGGGCGGTTTCCAGGCGCGGCGAGTAAACTCCCGCAAAGCAAGAAAACGCCGTGTTGGGCCGCTTGTGGCCGAAGAAGGAGTGCGGGCGTCCGGCGCGGGGAAATCACCTCCTTGGAGGTGGCCAGCATCGCGTTTGTCTGGTCGTCGGCACAGCCGCCGTCCGCCTTCCGCATAATTTCCGGGCAGAAGCCCGGACCCACTTTATCTGCGATTTGGAGGAAACGACATGAAAAAAGATATCAAATTCAGCACCCGGATGGCATCCGCAGACAGGGAGACCATCAAGGAATTGGCGAAACGCTCCGGGATGTCTATGAGCGATTATGTGACAGCCTGCTGTCTGGGAAAGCAGGTGGTAGTCATTGACGGACTGAAAGAAGTGCTGAAGGAACTGAAGTCCATCGGCAGAAATCTGAATCAGCTCGTCACCCTGGCGCACATGGGACGCGTCACGGTGATCAACCTGGACAGCGTGCGCCAGGCGTTCTCTGAACTCTGCGCTGCTGTCCGGTTGATCCTGGAACGAAAGCGGTGATGAGGGATGGCTATTATCAGCTTCACCAACTACAAGCGGGGCCAGACCACCGGATGTATGGGAGCCGTAATGCGGTACACCATGCAAGATAAGAAAACTGAGTTCGAGGGGCAGCGGTTGGTCACAGGCATCAACTGCCAGCCGGAATCTGTCTACGCAGACTTCATGACCACAAAGCGGCTGCATCACAAAACCGACGGCGTACTGTTCTACCACATGGTGCAAAGCTTTCCAAAAGGCGAAGCGGTCGACCCGGTCACCGCTCATGCGGCGGCGCTGAAGCTGGCTGAGTACTATGAGGGCTATGAAGTCCTGGTCTGCACCCACACAGACCGGGAACACATCCATTCCCACTTTCTCATCAACTCGGTCAACTTCGATACTGGAAAGAAACTGCACATCGCAAAGAACCAGCTTCAGGAACTGCGACAGCGCAACGATCAAGTCTGCGTGGAATTTTCTCTCCCTGTGTTTAAGCCAACGGACAGGAAAGAGAAAACCAAAACCATGTCCATCTGTGAGTATCACACCGCAGCCCGTGGCCAGAGCAAAAAGCTGCAGCTCATGAATATCATCAACGACTGTATGCGCCACGCCTCCAGCCGTGAGGAGTTCATTGCACTGATGGAGAGCGAGGGCTACAAGGTACGCTGGGAAACCTCCCGGCGGAACATCACCTACACCACACCCAGCGGCTGGCAGTGCCGTGACCGTCTGCTGTTCGGTGACAAATATCTAAAGGAGAATATGGAATATGAATTCAGGATCAGAAAAGAAATTATCTATGGACGAGCTGTTGGAGAAGAACCGACCTGCGCAGATGGTACAGACCACGCCGCAGCCTCCGGCGCAGGAGCTGACACCGCCTTCCGAAGACCATCCTACGAAAGCGGAGTGGGAGGAACTGCTGAGCAGCCTCTATGCACTGGGGGACCACACCGAGAGACAGACTGGCTATCTCAAGAAAGTCAGCGAACTGCTGGCGCAGCTCCCGACCCGGACGCAGATGGACGAGCTGCTGAAAGCGGTGAAGCATCTGGAGAAGATGAGCGAACAGGCTGGGAAGCGGAACGAGAAGCGTTTTTCTCTGCCCAGCATCAGACTGCCCAGACCGAGTCTGCCGGACATTCCATGGACCAGTCTGCTGTTGGGACTGGCGGCCCTGGCGCTGACTGGGTTAGTGCTGTGGGTGGCGTGGTCCAGTTTGGACACGCTCTGGAGCGCGGCCAAGACAATGCTCCCGTGAGGGATGCCACCACCACGAACTACCACGCAGACAGCAAGGCCCTCCGGAAAGAACGGCAAAAGAAAATCGCCCAAGGCCACGCCGAGGACGACCACGAAGAAGAACAAACTTGGCAGCAGACTATGTAAAGGAGGATGATCACATGAGTTATCAGCAGGCAATGTATGATCGGGAGCATCCCCGATACTCTGAGCCGACAGAATATATCACGATGGAAGTGGACGGACTGATTGTTGCTCTCCGCTTCAAAAACACCATCACAAAGCCTGACACAGTGTCTGAAATTGAGCAGACGCTGTTGATGGCACAGGACTTTGAAAACCTGAACAAGCCTGCTTGATTCAGTAGACTTTTTACCAGTGGTGTGGGATACTGTGTGTGCATATGAACCTTGACAATTTAATCTGAGCAAACCATATGCACCGCAGTCCTATACCAGAAAGGACAAGGTGCAATCATGGAAAAAAACAAGCGAGTATACTGCCTCTATCGAGTCTCTACTAAAGGACAGGTAGAAAAAGATGATATCCCGATGCAGAAACAATACTGCCGTGAATTTGCGGAGAGCCAGGGATGGACGATTATCAAAGAATTTGCAGAAAAAGGTGTCTCGGGTTTCAAGGTGGCTGCTGCTGACCGCGACGCGATTCAGGAGATCCGCCAGGACGCTGAGGAACGGAAGTTTGACATCCTGCTGGTGTTCATGTTCGACCGCCTGGGACGGCGGGACGATGAGACGCCCTTCGTGGTAGAGTGGTTCATCCGCAACGGAATCGAAGTGTGGAGTGCAATGGAAGGGCAACAGAAGATGGACGATCATATCGACAAACTGCTGAACTATATCCGTTATTGGCAGGCCTCCGGCGAGAGCCTCAAAACCTCTGCCCGAACAAAGACACGCCTTTCGCAAATCGTGCAGGAGGGGAGGTTCCGGGGCGGGATCGTCCCCTATGGATACCGCCTGGAAAAGCAGGGGCGCTTCAATAAAAAGAATCATGAAGTCAACGAGATTCTGGTTGACCCGGATGAAGCTGCGGTGGTGCGCATCATCTTTGAAAAATATGTCTATGAGGGGTTCGGCGCACAGCGGTTGTCCCGGTGGTTATATAACAACGGCTATCTCAATCGAAAGGGGACCAACTTCGCCAATACCACCATCATCAAAATGCTGAAGAACATCATGTATGTGGGAATCCTGCGCAGTGGGGAAACACGCTCAGAAATCTTTCCAGAGCTGCAAATTGTTCCGCTGGATCTGTATGAGCGAGCACAGGAGTTGATGGGGGCCAGGACAATGCACCACAATGAAGTGCCCTTTAACTCCAAGGGGAAGGCGCTGCTCTCCGGGATGGTCTACTGTGCCCACTGCGGTTCCAAGCTGGTGCTGACCACCAGCAGCGGCAGACGCGCCAAGGGTGAGCCCAAGCGGGAAACCCGTATCCGATACGCCTGCCACTACAAGATCCGCCATCCTCAGGACTGTGATGGTCAGACCGGATACTCCGGCGAGAAACTGGACGGCATTATTGATAAGATCGTCATCCAACTCTTTGAGCGGATGAAGACTGCACCCAGGAGCCAGCTCATTCAAAAGCAGCGGGAGAAAGAACTCCAACTGGCAAACAGTTCAGTAGCAAATCTGGAGAAACTCCACGCCGCCGCAGAACGGGAACTGGAGAGCTACAAGAAAGAGATCATCAAGACCATCAATGGGACTGGCAGTTTTGGAGCGGACATCCTTGGCGAGATGATAGAGGACACCCGAAGCAAACTGGCGGCGCTGGCACAGGAATTGGAACAGGCTAAGGAAAAAGCGGCTAATCTGAAAAGCTCTGCCGTTGCCGTCCAAAAGGAGTATGACAAGATTATGTCCTGGGCCGACCTGTATGCGGGGAGTAGTATTGAGGGAAAGAAGATGATCCTGCGGCAGCTCATTGAGCGGGTGAATATCGGGAAGAACTTTGAAATCGAAGTGGAATTCAAAATCAGTATCACACAGTTCTTCGACTTCCTACATCCGGAAGGGGACAAGAGTGTGTACTATCGTGCATCCTGAAAGCATGAAAAAACTCGGGAGATCTCAAAACGAGATCTCCCGAGTGTGGTGGACCCGAAGGGGATCGAACCCTCGACCTTACGGATGCGAACCGTACGCTCTCCCAGACTGAGCTACGGGCCCAAATCAACAGTTCCAAAAGCGGAACAGAAGAATAAGCAATATGAAATTATAGATGTGGCAGAAAACCGAACCCTTTGCGCTCCCAGCTGAGCTATAGGCCCATATTGGCTATTTTTTAATCAAAAAAGTTATGAAAAACAGATTTCGAAATATTCGATTTTGCGGAGGAAACCTAACAGTATCCTCTAACTTGCTATACCATAAATTGATTGTCCTTTTAAGAAAACAAGCTTGCTGACACCACGCTATTATAGCATAATTTATTGGATTGTAAAGTCCTTTTTTAAAAAATGTGAAAGTGATATTGATAAATGCTCAAAAATGATGTATGATATCAAAGTCAGCCTTCCGCAGGAATACGCTGAAATGCGTCCTGTTCGCGGCAAGGCCGCACTAGTCGGGGAGTTAGCGGTGCCCTGTACCTGCAACCCGCTATAGCAGGGATGAATCCCAGCCCCCGGAACAGCGCTGTGTTGTCTGACCCTGAAAAGTAGTGATGATGGATCGGTCCCGCGCAAGGTCGCCCCGTGAACCGTGTCAGGCGGGGAACCGAGCAGCACTAAGCGGACCGCGATCTGTGCCGCGGGGTTCCCGCTCCTGAGCCGGCTGTCAGGGTAACGGTCATAGCGATGCTTCCAAAGGTTGGTGTGCGGTCTTGCCATGAACTGGACGTACTGGGAAAGGGGCGAAGGAACGCGGTTTTCCGCCTCCTCCGCTCCTTTCCCTTTTGCAAACAACCCGTGGATTTTGAGGTGACTGGTTTTGTATCAGGCGTTGTACCGCAAATGGCGGCCCCGTACATTTGATGATGTGGTAGGTCAGGGACATATTACTGAGACGCTAAAACGCCAGGTGGCAGCCGGGCGTTTGTCACACGCTTATCTGTTTACCGGGACTCGCGGCACAGGGAAGACCACCTGCGCCAAGATCCTGGCCAGGGCGGTAAACTGTGAACATCCGGTCAATGGAAACCCATGCAATCAATGTCCCTCCTGTTTGGGCATTGAAAATGGGTCTATTCTGGATGTGCTGGAGCTGGATGCGGCCTCCAATAATGGTGTGGACCAGGTGCGCGCCCTACGGGATGAAGCGGTATATACGCCTGCCGCCGTACGGAAACGGGTATATATCGTGGATGAAGTCCATATGCTGTCTTCCGCGGCGTTCAACGCCTTGCTGAAGATCCTGGAAGAACCCCCTGAACACTTGATGTTTATTCTGGCGACCACAGAGCTGCATAAGGTCCCGGCTACCATTAAATCCCGTTGTCAGCAGTTTTCGTTCAAGCGGATCCTGCCTGGAGACATTGCTGCGCGGCTGGCTTATGTAGCCAGGGAAGAGGGGTTGGAGCTGCGGGGGGAAGGAGCTGCGCTGCTGGCGCGGCTGGCAGACGGCGGACTGCGCGACGCCCTGTCTTTGCTGGACCAATGCGCGGTGGCAGATCGGCCCATTGGCGAGCAGGAGGTGCTGGATGCCCTCGGCCTGGCAGGCAATCTGGAAACCGCCGGACTGATGGAACAGATCGGAAATGGGGATACGGCCGGAGCACTGGAGACGCTGGGACGGCTTTATGGTGCAGGGAAAGAGATAGGCAGCCTGCTGAATGAGCTTGCCGCACTGGCACGCGATCTGCTTATTCGCAAAACAGCGCCTAAGGGCGGTGCGCCGCTTCTCACCGGCGGCTATGATGAGAACACCATGCGCAAGTTGTCCAATCTGTTTCAAACCGCCCGCCTGGCGCAGATTTTGGGACTATTGCAAAGCACTATTGCCGAGTTACCGCGCAGCGGGAACCGGAGAACAGATGCGGAGCTGTGTCTGATCCGACTGTGTGAGCCCTCTTTGGATGAGAGTATGTCTGCCCTGAATGCCCGACTGAGCAGGGTGGAGGAGCTGTTGGCCGGGGGAGTTCCGGCAGCCTGTGCGGTACCTGCCACTCCACAGAAGCGTCCACAGAATTCAGGCACCCGGAGAGAAACCCGTCAGGCGGTTCCGGCTGATGCGGGCAATCCTCCCTGGGAGGAGGAGCGCCCGCCGCTGCCTGAGGAGCCTGGGGAGCCTGGGGAGCGGGTTCTGCTTTCCGGGGAGCCGCCTGCAAAGCTGGTTGAACAGCCGAAAGAAATCAACTATCCGCAAGAACAGGCTGTATCCGGCGAGACGTTATGGCCTGGTTTGGTTACCGGTATCCGCGGTAAATTTCCTGCAGAATATCCATTTCTGAGCAATCCGGCGTCCGTACAGGGCCGGATCGAGGATGGCGTACTTACCCTATGGGTGATTGACGAGTTTATAAAGGATATGGTTGGGAAGGCCAGCATTCTGGAAGAGCTGGCACGCCTGGCCTCAACCCAGATTGGAAAGCCAGTGCGGTGTGCGGTCAAGGTAGGAAAAGCCCCTGCGGAACAAGTTGACGCTCGGCAAAAACATGATAACCTGGACGATTTGCTGGCGCTTGGCCGGCAGTTTGACAATATTATTATTGAAGAATAAAGGAGTTGCGACCAAATGGCAAAGGGATTCAACAGCCGGGGTATGGGCGGCTTTGGCGGCGGCATGAATATGAACATGATGAAGCAGGTTCAGAAGATGCAGCAGGACATGATGAAAATGCAGCAGGAGCTGGAGAATAAGACCTATACCGCCGCTGCCGGAGGCGGCGTGGTGTCCGCGGTGGTATCCGGTAAGCGCGAGCTCAAAAGCGTGACCATTGATCCTGACGCGGTGGACCCTGAGGACGTGGAGATGCTGCAGGATATGATCGTGGCGGCGGTCAACGAGGCTCTGCGGGCGGCGGAGAGCGATTCCGCCTCCTCTATGCAGCAGCTGACAGGCGGACTCGGCCTACCCTTTTAAAAACCTGATAGAAAAAGAGGACGGACCGGGACAGGGTGTGAGACCTGCCCCGGTCTGTGCGTGAGGGGGATGTGCTTATGGGACAGACTTCTGAGAGTTTTCGCCTGGGCGCCCTGCTGGCTGTGGCGGGTGGATTTTTGGACGCCTATACCTACCTGGTACGAGGCGGTGTATTTGCCAACGCACAGACGGGCAATATTGTGCTCCTGGGTGTGCGGATGATCCAGGGGCAGTGGGCGCTGGCGCTGCATTACCTCATCCCCATTCTGGCGTTTGCGGGAGGTGTGGTCGTGGCGGATCTGGTAAAATACCGCTTTCGTCATGCAAGCGGCATACACTGGCGGCAGATGACGGTGGGGCTGGAGTTGGTTTTATTGGCGGGCGTGGCGTTTTTGCCCTTGCAGATGGATAATCTGGCCAATATCGCGGTATCATTTGTGTGCGCAGTCCAGGTGGAGAGCTTTCGTAAGGTACATGGCAACGCCTTTGCCACCACCATGTGTACCGGAAATCTTCGCAGCGGGACAGAACGGATGCTGCAGTATCTGCGCACTGGAGATAGAGACCATGGGCGGCGGGCGGCCCAGTATTATGGGATTATCCTCTTTTTCGTAGCTGGAGCGGCGGTGGGTGCGCTGTGCGCCGATTGCATGGGGCAAAAAGGCGTGCTGATCAGCCTGGTTCCTCTGGGCTGCGCTTTTCTCATGATGTTTGAATGGAAAACTCTTGCGGGAAAGAAAAAGTCGGTATAAAATATGGCTTGTCTAACATTTGGATTCTAGGAGGTATATGGGAAATGGAACAGGCGAAGGTTTACTTCTCTGATCTCCGCTGCCAGCCCGGAACCAGCCTGCTGAATAAGCTGGAAAAGCTGATCCGCACTGCGGGGATTGATCAGATTGATTTTGACCGGAAATTGGTTGCGATCAAAATGCACTTCGGCGAGCCGGGCAATCTGGCGTTTCTGCGGCCTAATTATGCCAAGGTAGTGGCTGATGTAGTAAAAAGTATGGGCGGGGTGCCTTTCCTGACGGACTGCAATACTCTCTATCCCGGACGGCGGAAAAATGCGCTGGAGCACCTGGACGCTGCCTATGAGAATGGATTTTCTCCCATGTCCACCGGTTGCCAGATCATCATCGGGGACGGCCTGCGGGGCAACGACGATGTGGAAGTTCCTGTGGCAGGCGGCGAATACATTCAGACGGCTAAAATCGGCAAGGCCATTATGGAGGCGGATGTGATTATTTCGCTGTCCCACTTCAAGGGCCATGAGCAGACTGGCTTTGGCGGCGCCATTAAAAATCTCGGTATGGGATGCGGTTCCCGGCGGGGCAAGATGGAACAGCACGCGGAGGGAAAGCCCCGCATCAGCTACCGCCGCTGCGTAGGCTGTCAGAAGTGCTCCACCCAATGCGCCCACAGCGCCATCTCCTATGGGGAGGACCGGAAGGCCAGCATTGACTGGGACAAGTGCGTGGGCTGCGGTCGGTGCATTGCGGTATGTAACTTTGATGCCATCCACGCCGGCAGCGATGCCGCCATGGAGCAGCTGAGCTGCCGGATGGCGGAATATACCAAGGCGGTGGTGGACGGGCGGCCCCAGTTCCACATCAGTCTGGTGGTGGACGTGTCGCCTTACTGCGACTGCCACGGAGAAAACGATCTGCCTATTGTGCCTGATGTGGGTATGTTTGCCTCCTTTGACCCGGTGGCTCTGGATCAGGCCTGCGCCGAAGCCTGCCTGCGTCAGCCGCCCATTCCCGGCTCCCATCTGGACGAGGAGATGCACAAGGAGGGGTTTTGCGATCACCACGACCACTTTATCAACAGTATGCCGGTTACGGATTGGAAGGTGTGTCTGGCCCACTGTGAGAAGATCGGCGTGGGGACTCGCTCCTATGAATTGATTGAAGTGAAGTAAGTGCGGAAAGGAAGGCGGTACCATGATGGATGTAAAAGAAATCCTGGCCCATTGCGACCATACGCTGCTCAAGCAGGAGTCTACCTGGGCGCAGATCAAAGAGGTGTGTGACGATGGCCTGAAATTTGGCTGCGCCTCGGTCTGTATTCCGGCCTCCTACGTCAAGCAGGCCAACGACTATGTGGGCAACGATCTGAAAATCTGCACCGTTATCGGCTTTCCCAACGGCTATTCCACCACGGAGGTCAAGGTGTTTGAGACAGAGGACGCCATCCGCAATGGGGCCGATGAGATCGACATGGTAATCAACATCGGCTGGGCCAAGGATGGCCGGTGGGACGACCTGCTGGAAGAGATCAAGAGCGTGAAGGCCTCCTGCCAGGGACGGATTTTAAAGGTGATTGTGGAGGCCTGCCTGCTCACACAGGAGGAGAAGGTGAAGCTCTGCCAGATTGTCACCCAGTCCGGGGCGGAGTATATCAAGACCTCCACCGGTTTCTCCACCGGCGGCGCCACCCGGGAGGATGTGGCCCTGTTTAAGGCCAATGTTGGTCCCGATGTGAAGGTCAAGGCCGCCGGCGGTATCCGGACTCTTCAGGATGCGGAGGATTTTCTGAACCTGGGCGCTGACCGCCTAGGTACCTCTGCCATTGTGAAGCTGGTAAAGGGCCAGACTCCTCAGGGATACTAATAATTGGAAAATACCGGAAAATCATAAATTGATTTCCCGGTATTTTTTCCTGCCTGTTCCAGGGGATGTGTGAAAAACGGCAAAGAACGGATAAAAAACTTGGTCATCTTGTAAAAAGACGGTTGCTATGTAACCGGCGATACGGTATAATAACTCTGTAGCTCAGGAGGGAAGAGACATCATAACTGTCTGGACCAGACTGGGCGATTTTTGTGAAAGGAAGGTAGATTACATTGAAGATGTACAAGAAGCTCCTTGCACTGCTCCTGTCCGGCTCCATGGTCCTTGGTCTTGCCGCCTGTGGCGGTACCCAGGGCAACACCGAGACCCCTGGCGGCGAGAGCACGCCTCCTGTCAGCGAGTCTCAGGCTCCCCAGGAGACCGGCGGCGCGGCTGCCACTGATCCCGACTCCATCCCCGACACCATGACTTCTGAGGACGGCAAGTATCAGGTGGCTTTCGTTACCGACGTGGGCCAGCTGAAGGACAAGTCCTTCAACCAGGGTACCTTTGACGGCGTGAAGCTGTATGCTGCCGCCAATGGCCTGTCCTACAAGTACTATCAGCCCGCCAACTCCAGCGAGGCCACCGACGATGACCGTTACAACGCCATGAAGGCCGCCGTGGAAGGCGGCGCCGAGGTGGTTGTGTGTGCCGGCTACCTGCAGGAGGCTGCTCTGCGCCAGGCCGCTATGGACTACCCCGATGTTCCCTTCATCTTTATTGATGGTTATCCTCTGGACGACGATCCCGATCCCGCTGTTGAGGGCAACATCCTGGCCAATGTGGCCGGCATCGCCTTCCAGGAAGAGCAGGCTGGCTACCTGGCCGGCTATGCCGCTGTGAAGGACGGCTTCACCAAGCTGGGCTTCTCCGGCGGTGGCGGCGGCACCAACGATGCCTGCTGCCGGTTCGGCTACGGCTACGTGCAGGGCGCCAATGACGCCGCCAAGGAGTTGGGTATTACCGTTGACATGAACTACTCCTGGGAGTACGGCGCCACCTTCTCCGCCTCCACCGAGCTGCAGACCATGATCAGCGGTTGGTATGCCAACGGCACCGAGATCGTCTTTGCCTGCGGCGGCTCCATGTTCCAGTCCATCTCTGCTGCCGCCTCTGCCAATGACGGCTATGTGATCGGCGTGGACGTGGACCAGTCCGCTGAGTCCGACACCGTGGTTACCTCCGCTATGAAGGGCCTGTCTGACGCTGTGCAGTGGGCCGTGGGTCACGTCTATGACGGCACCTTCGAGGAAATCGGCGGCACCGGCACCTCTCTGGGCGTGAAGGACAACGCTGTGGAGCTGCCCACCGCTGCCGAGTCCTGGCGGTTTGAGACCTTCACCGTGGAGGAGTACGAGGCTCTGTATCAGCAGATGCTGGACGGCACCCTGGTGGTGGACAACGACTTCTCCAAGCTGGAGACTACCGAGTGGAGCAACCTGAACCTGAACAAGATCTAATCTGATTACAGCGCAGAGAAGCGGGAGCACGTATGGGCTCCCGCTTCTTTTTTAGGAGATTAGACAAATTTCTTGTATTTTTCCTACTGGTATTATATAATAGTACCATATTACGCAAAGGGGGCGGGATGCGGATGATGGAAGCAGAGAATATTATTGAGATGCTCCATATCACCAAAGAATTTCCCGGTATCATCGCCAATGATGATATCACCCTCCAGCTTCGGAGAGGGGAGATCCACGCGCTTTTGGGAGAGAACGGCGCGGGAAAGTCTACCCTGATGAGCGTGCTGTTCGGCTTGTACCAGCCGGAAGCGGGGGAGATCAGAAAGAATGGTGAGGTCGTGCGGATCAATAATCCCAACGACGCCACTGCGCTGGGCATCGGCATGGTGCATCAGCACTTCAAGCTGGTGGATGTATTCACCGTTCTGGAGAACATTGTTTTGGGCGCGGAGACCACGAAGCTGGGCTTTCTGCAGAAGAAGGAGGCCCGGAAAAAAGTAGAGGCCCTTTCGGAAAGGTACGGCCTGAAGGTGGATCTTGATGCCAAGGTGGAGGATATCACAGTTGGCATGCAGCAGCGGGTGGAGATCCTGAAGATGCTCTATCGGGACAACGAGATCCTGATCTTTGACGAGCCCACCGCCGTGCTGACGCCTCAGGAAATCGACGAACTGATGGCTACCATGAAGGAGTTTGCCAAGGAAGGGAAGTCCATCCTCTTCATCTCCCACAAGCTCAATGAGATCATGTCGGTAGCCGACCGGGTAACGGTGCTGCGGAAGGGCAAGTATATCGGCACTGTGGATACCAAAGATACGGACAAGCAGTCCCTGTCCAATATGATGGTGGGACGGCCGGTGCAGCTCCAAGTGGAGAAGGTGCCTGCCAAGCCTGGCGAGGCGGTGCTGGAGGTGGAGCACCTGTCCATCCCCTCCAAAAGCCATAAGAGGGACGCGGTACATGACGTTACCTTTACCGCACGGGCGGGGGAGATTGTCTGTATTGCCGGTATCGACGGAAACGGCCAGAGTGAGCTGGTCTATGGACTGGCTGGTCTGGAGAAAAGCTCCAGCGGCAAGGTCACGCTCTGCGGCCACGATATCTCCCACGCCTCCATTCGCCAGCGGGGTTCGGATATGAGCCATATTCCGGAGGACCGCCACAAACATGGTCTGGTATTGGACTTTACACTGGAGCAAAACATGGTGCTTCAGCGGTTCCGGGAGCCTCAGTTCCAGCATATGGGCTTTATCAAGCAGGGCGCTGTGCGGGAGTATGCGGAGCGGCTGATCGGGCAATATGATGTGCGCTCCGGCCAGGGGCCGGTGACCATAGCCCGGAGTATGTCCGGCGGCAACCAGCAAAAGGCCATCATCGCCCGGGAGCTGGACCGGGACAAGCCTTTGATTGTGGCGGTTCAGCCTACCCGCGGCCTGGATGTGGGCGCGATTGAGTATATTCACAAGCAGCTGGTAGCGGAGCGGGATAAGGGCAGAGCCATTTTGCTGGTCTCGCTGGAGCTGGACGAGGTAATGAGCCTGTCTGACCGTATTTTGGTCATGTATGAAGGCGAAATTGTGGGCGAGCTGGATCCCACAACTACCACCGTACAGGAGCTGGGCCTCTATATGGCCGGCGCCAAGCGGATGGGGAAGGAGGGAGAGGGCGCATGAAGCAGGAATTCGGCAAGCTGTGGCGCAAGGATAGCACCAAATCTGTGCTGGCCTCCTTAATTTCCATCATCATCGGCATGGTGGTGGGGGGAATCATCATTGTGATCGTGGGCCTGGGCAACTCCAACCTGGGCATCAGCGGAGCTATGGAGGGCATCCGGCTGGTATTCGGCGGCCTGTTCAGTACGGGCCGCAATGCGGCGGGCGCCCTGACCTTTGGCTTTAACTCCACCAACATGGGCGATATGCTCTTCCGGGCTACTCCTCTGATCCTCACCGGACTGTCGGTGGCGGTGGCCTTTAAAACCGGTCTGTTCAACATCGGCGCACCCGGGCAATATCTGATGGGTACCGCGGCCACTCTGATGCTGGCCTTGGGCATTCCCTCCCAGTCGGTGCCCACCTGGCTGATCTGGATCATTGCCTTTGCGGGCGGTATGCTGGCGGGTGCGCTGTGGGGATGTATCCCCGGCCTGGTCAAGGCTTTCCTCAATATCAATGAGGTGCTGGCCTGCATTATGACCAACTGGATTGCAGCCAATCTGGTGACCTGGATGTTTGACGGCAGTAATTTCCGTAACCTGGTAGAGAACACCAAGAGCGGTTATATCTACAAAACCTCCTTCAATGGCGTACAGACCGCTAAAATGGGGCTGGATAAAATCTTCCCCAATTCTCAGGTCAATGGCGGCATCATCATCGCCATTGTCATCGCAATTTTGATCTATATTCTGATGAATAAGACCACGCTGGGCTATGAGCTGAAGGCCTGCGGCGCCAACCGGCACGCGGCCCGCTATGCCGGCATCGCGGACAAGCGGAATATTGTGCTGTCTATGGCGATCGCCGGAGCGCTGTCTGGAGCGGCGGCCTCTCTGTATTACCTCTCCGGCAATACGGAATTCTTCTGGTCCACCTATCAAACGCTGCCTGCTACCGGCTTTAACGGAATCCCGGTAGCCCTGCTGGCAGCCAGCAACCCCATCGCTGTGATCTTCACCGGTTGCTTCATGTCCATGCTGGACATTGTCGGTCTGCAGCTGACCAATTTGACGGCGTATAACGAATATATCACGGACGTTATCATTGCCGTAATCGTGTATCTCAGCGCATTCTCTCTGGTCATTAAGATGCTGCTCAACGGTCGCAAAAAGCGTAAGGCTCCGGTTGCGCAGGAGGCAAAGCCCGCACCGGCCGCCCCGCCGCCGGATGAAAGCGGCGCAGCAGAAGGGAAAGGAGGCGACGGGGTATGACATTCCTGATTCAGCAAACCCTGATCTATGCCGTTCCCCTGATGATTGTAGCCCTGGCAGGCGTTTTTGCCGAGCGCAGCGGTATTATTAACCTGGCGCTGGAAGGTATTATGATCTTTGGTGCCTTTGCGGGCGTGTTGTTTGTCAACCTGACTCAGAAGGCGGGTACCTTTGCGGAGGCCAAGGCAGCCGGAGACTGGGTGGCGCTTCAGGGATTCATGCTCCTGGCCATGCTGGTGGCGGCGGTGTTGGGGGCGCTGTTCTCTCTGCTGCTCTCGTTTGCTTCGGTGAACCTGAAGGCAGACCAGACCATCGGCGGCACCGCCCTGAACCTGCTGGCCCCCGCCCTGGTGCTGTTTTTCATCCGTATCATCGCCAACCAGAACACCCTGCAGATGGCGGAAGGCGATTCCGCCAGCTGGTTCATGATCAAGAAGAGCTTTTTTGGCTATGGCCGTAGTGAGGATATGGGCTTTTTTGGCTCTACCTTTATTGATAAGACCTATCTGGCTACCTATATCTGCATCCTCCTGTTTGTGGTGCTGTCCATTCTGCTCTACAAGACCCGCTTCGGCCTGCGGCTGCGCTCCTGCGGCGAAAATCCCCAGGCGGCCGACTCGCTGGGCATCAATGTGTACAAGATGCGCTATGCCGGTACCACCATCTCTGGCGCCCTGGCGGGCATGGGCGGTTTTGTCTACGCCATGACCACCGCCAACTGTGCCTCCACCGGCGATGTGGCCGGCTTCGGTTTCCTGGCTCTGGCGGTCATGATCTTCGGCAACTGGAAGCCGCTGAATATTGCCGGTTCCGCCCTGCTGTTCGGCCTGTTCAAGTGCATTGCCGCCTCTTACTCCAGCATCGACATCAATGGCGACGGCGTGTTCCTGCTGGCACAGCTGGGCATCAGCCCCCATTTCTATCGGATGCTGCCCTACCTGATCACGCTGATCGTGCTGGCCTTTACCTCCAAAAAGTCCAGAGCACCTAAAGCGGAAGGTATTCCCTACGACAAGGGACAGCGTTAAAGAAAGAATGAATAAGAAAAAGCCCATCCGTATGGATTGGCTTTTTTCTTATTCAATTACCTTAATCTTTTTCCAGCTGCCCCGCCAGTAGCGAAGCAGGAAGAGGAACGACCGCACAATCCAATCCGCTACCATGGACAGCCAGACGCCAGCCAGCCCCAGGTTTAACCCCCAGGAACAGGCCAGTACATAGCTCAAAGCCACGCGACAGGCAAACATGGAACACAGGGAGACCATCATGGTAAACACTGCGTCTCCCGCCGCACGGAGAGAGTTGGGCAGGGTAAAGGACATGGGCCAGAAGATGACGTTGCCCACCGCGCAAATCCGCAGTACCTGAGCGGCCATGCCAACTGCCTCGGGACTGAGGTTGAACAGGGATACCAGAAAATCCGCCAGAAAAAACATACCGGTACTCATAACCAGCATAAAGAGATAGCAGACTCCAACCAGACGTTTGGTATAGGTAACCGCCTGGTCGGTGGCTCCCGCGCCCATGCACCGGCCGACCACTGTGATAATGGCCAGGCCAAGGGCCATGCCCGGCACATTGACCACGCCGGCCACACTGTTGGCGATGGCGTTGGCGGCTACCGCGGAGGTGCCGAAGGTGGTAATCAGGTTGAGTACCATCAATTTTCCGGCCTGGAACATCCCGTTCTCCAGTCCGTTGGGAATACCGATAAACAAGATCCGCTTGATCATACCGCCGTTAAGCTGAAACCGGAGCAGGCCGTCCACACGTACCAGGTGGTCCGGGTGGTTCAGCAAAGTCATAATTATAACGGCCGCCGCAATACGGGAGACCAGGGTCCCGATACCGGCTCCGGCAGCG
Organism: Flavonifractor sp. An306; assembly: GCF_002159455.1. GTDB lineage: Bacteria > Bacillota > Clostridia > Oscillospirales > Oscillospiraceae > Flavonifractor. Next base: position 20,897 of record NZ_NFIQ01000026.1, on the reverse strand, counting down.
CCAAAGTGGAATCCAAAAATGAAGATTGCATTTACCGCAATATTGATGAAATTGATGATCAGGGAGCAGAACATGGATACCTTGCTGTTGCCCATGGCCCGGAACAGGGCGGCTCCGGCGTTGTAGATTCCCATAAACGGGTAGGCGGCGGCGGTAAGCAGGAAATAGATGAGCGCACTGGTCATTACATCGGCTTCCACCCGGCCGAAGATCAGGGAGAGGATATGCTGCCGGAACAGGAGCGCTGCTGTCATCAGCAGGAGGGATACCGCGCACATGGTATAGAGCAGCTGTTTGGATGCGGTCTTTGCCTGCTCCACTTCCTGACGTCCCAGGTACTGCGATACCACCACCGCGCCGCCAGTGGAGAGGGCGGAAAAAATTTGAATAATCAACGTGTTGATGTTGTCCACCAGAGAGACACCGGAGACTGCGGCTTCGCCTGCGGTTGTGACCATGACAGTGTCAGCCATACCAACGGTCATCAGCAAAAGCTGCTCAATGATCAGTGGAATGATCAGCCGGACCAACGCATTGCGGCTGAACAGCGGTTGCTTTTTCTCCTGTACCAGTTCCTCCATATGCCACACTTCTTTACAGAAAAATAACAGGACGATGCTATTCTACTCCTCTTCAGTAGAATTGCAACCCGTATTTACCATAGAAATACGGTGCGGGCAGCACCCTTTTCTTCAGGCATAAATTAGGACGTGCCCTCATAGGATGGGTCAGACACGAAAGAAGGATGTGAGTTGTCATGACCCAACAGAAAGCGGCGGAGCGCTATCTGGAGGCGGCCGCTCTGCTGCCGCCCAGGCTGCGAGAGGCGGCGGAGCGACTGTGCCAGGCTGACCAGGCGAGAGCAGAGGAACTGCGCCTGCGGGCAGGCAGGCCTATGACGGCAACCTTTCCGGAGGGGGAAAGGCCTGTGCCTGGAGCAGCGGAAGCAGTGACCTGCAAAGATCTGGAGCTGGTGCTGGAAATCGCCACCCATGCCTCGGTACACACTGCTCAGGCTCAGCTCAGCAATGGCTTTTTTACGGTGGACGGTGGCCACCGTATCGGTATCTGCGGCAGTGGCGTGATGCAGGACGGGCAGGTGCGGAATTTGCGGCAGATTTCTTCTCTGGCCATCCGTGTGGCCAGAGAGGTGCCTGGAGTGGCTCGTCTGATTCTGGACAGGCTGTGGCGGGACGATATGCTGCAAAGCACGTTGGTGGTTTCACCGCCGGGAGGCGGAAAAACTACTCTGCTCCGGGACCTGATCCGCAGCGTTTCCGATGGAGATGGATGCCCTGCGCTACGGGTGGGACTGGCGGATGAACGGGGAGAAGTGGCTGCCATGTGCAACGGGGTGCCTCAGCTGACTGTTGGCAGTCATACCGATATTATGAGCGGCTGTCCGAAGGAAAAGGCGCTGCTGATGCTGCTGCGGGGGCTTAACCCCCAGGTGCTGGCGGCAGACGAGATTACGGCGCCGGAGGACTGTGCGGCCCTGGAATTGGCGGCTAACTGCGGCGTGGTTCTGTTGTGCACCGCCCATGGAATTGGGTTGGAGGACCTGAACACACGTCCGCTGTACCGGGGACTGCTGGGGCGGCAGATATTCCGCCGGCTGGTGGTGATCCGCCGGGAAGGACTGGCCAGACGCTACCAGGTGACAGAACTATGCTGAGGCTGGTAGGTGCGGCCCTTTTGGTAGCGGGACCGGCCATGGCGGGCTTTCTGGCGGCTCAGCGGCTGGCCCGGCGTCCCCGGGTACTGCGGGAGTTAATGCGTGCGCTGGAGCAAATGGAGCGGGAGATCACCTTCCGGCTAACCCCTCTGCCGCAGTTGTTTACCGCACTTTCCCAGCTCTACAAAGGCCCGGTGGGGGAGCTGTTTGCCCAATGTGTGGAAGGCCTGAACGCCCTGGGAGCCGTTCCGGTAGCCGAGATTTGGCGGGATGCGTTGAGAACGGCAGACCTGGATCTGGATGAGCGCAGCTTGCGCGCGTTGCAAGAGTTGGGCGACGTATTGGGGCAATATGACGAGCAGGGTCTGCACACGGCGCTGAAGCGGGCCGGCGCGGAACTGGAAGCGGCGGCGGAACTGGCGGAACTGGAACGGGAACGAAAGGGACGGATGGACCAGGTCTTGGGTCTGACGGCGGGCGCTTTCCTGGCCATTCTTCTGATATAGGGAGAATACATCATGAATGTGGACTTAATTTTTAAAATTGCGGCGATTGGAATTCTGATTTCCGTACTGAATCAGGTCCTGACCCGATCCGGACGGGATGAGCAGGCCACTATGACCACCTTGGCTGGTCTGGTGGTGGTGCTGATGATGGTGGTGCAGGAGATCAGCGAATTGTTCGAACTGGTAAAAGATCTGTTTGGTCTGTAACAGATGGAGGCGGTGGGAAAGATTGCGGCCCTGGCCGTAGCCGCTGCCCTCTGTGCGTTGGTGGTTCGCCAGAATGCCAGAGAGATCGGATTGGTGCTGGCACTGTTGGCGGGTGCGCTGATTTTGGGACAGGCGCTGGGGGCTGTGGAGGCAATTTGGGCGCTGTTGGAAGAACTGGGTGAGCGGGCCGGGCTCTCGCCCGCCGTGCTGGACCCGGTTATAAAAACTGTGGGGATCGGGATTCTGACCAAAATTTCGGCGGAAGTCTGCCGGGATGCCAAGGAAAGTGGTATTGCGGCCTTTGTGGAAACGGCGGGAGCGGCGTTGTCACTGTATGTAGCGCTGCCGCTGATACGGGCGGTGCTGGATACGGTATCTGAGCTGCTGTAGCCCAGCCGCGGGACGTGGAAAGGGGAAAAGAAATCGTGATCAGGCGGCTTGTCATGCTTTTGCTGACGCTGGGACTGCTGACAGGAACAGCATGGGCGGCGGATATGGATATCCCGGCGGCCCAGTCCGAGGCGCTGGATCTGGATGGACTCCAGGCGGCTGGAGAGGAGTGGGCGCCTGGGATGGAACTGGATGATGGCTTGGACCTGGAGGAGGGGATTCAGAGTATTTTGGACACCGGGAGCGGTCAGGTCGCCGGTGTGGTACGAAAAGCGCTCCGCAGCGGCGTGCTGCTGCTCTCTGTCGTGCTGTTGTGCGGCTTGGCAGAGGGAACTTGCGCTGCGGGTGGGAGCACAGTAGACGTAGTCTCCATCGTTGGGGCCATGGCGATTGCGGCGGTGGCAGTGGCTGACGCCAACTCGCTTATTGGCATGGGACGGGAAGCTCTGGAGCAGATGGAGACCTTCTCCAAGCTGCTTCTGCCCACGGTAACGGCGGCAGTGGCGGCCTCCGGTTCTCCGGGAGCAGCGGCTGCCCGTCAGCTGGCTACCATGCTCTTTTCTGACGTGCTGATCACGCTGATTACCAGTTTGCTGCTGCCCCTTCTATATCTGTATATGGCGGCCTGTGTCGCCTATACCGCCATTGGCAACGAGGGCCTGAAGCGGATGGCCGTCACCATCAAATGGGTGGTGACCTCCGTTCTCAGCGCCGTGCTGATCCTGTTTGTAGGGTATCTGACCATCAGCGGAGCCATCGCCGGGACCGCCGATGCGGCTGCTGTCAAGGCGGCAAAGTTCACCATGTCCAGTATGGTCCCCGTGGTAGGCGGCATCCTCTCCGATGCTGCGGAGACTGTGCTGGCCAGCGCGGGCATCCTGAAAAATGCCGTAGGGGTGTTTGGTATGCTGGTGGTGCTGGGTATGTGCGTGGTTCCCTTCCTTCAGTTGGGAATCCATTATCTGGCCTATAAAATGACGGCGGCGCTCAGCGCCACGGTGTCCGGCGGCAGGGTGGCGGGGCTGATTGATCAGATCGGCGGAGCATTCGGCCTGGTGCTTGGAATGACAGGTGCCTGCGCTTTACTGCTGCTGATATCTATGGTCTCTGCCGTAACGGCAGCTGCGGGAGGGTGAGCGGATGCTGGATATCATCAGACAGTGGCTGCTGGGGATTACCTGCGTGGCTCTGGTGGCGGCTCTGGCGGAAAGCCTAACGCCGCCGGGCGCTGTCCGCAAGGTGGGGCGGCTGACAGGGGGGCTCGTTTTGCTGATTGCCATGCTTCATCCGTTGATGGCGCTGGATCAGGATGCCCTGACACGAGCCCTGACGGAATACAGGCTGGAACTGAGCACGTACAGTGATGAACTGGAGGAGGAAAACCGAAGCTTGATGAAAGGCATCATAGAAGAGCGCTCCAATGCATATATACAGGACAAGGCAGAAGAAATGGGTATTCAGTGCCAGATCTCGGTAGAGGTTGGGGAGGAGGGGGATTGGCCTGTTCCGGAGAGCGTAACGGTATTTGGCTCGTTGAGTGAGGAGCAGCAGGCGGAACTGACACAAGCCATCGAAGTGGACTTCGCAATCCCGGCGGAGCGGCAATCTTACCAAAGCGGAGGCACGTCATGAAGGGAACGGATTTGCTTGCATGGAAGAAGCGCTTGATAATGGGCGTCTTCAAATATAAATATGTGCTCTTGGTGATTCTGGTGGGTGTGGTTTTACTGTTGCTTCCGCCGCTGTGGGGAGAGAAAGAGGAGGCCGAAGAGAGCGCCTCTCAGACAACAAAGCAGGATGATGCCTTTTCCACAGCGGAACTGGAGGACAGATTGGAGCAGATTCTATCCCAGATCCAGGGGGTGGGGGAGACGCAGGTGGTGCTGACGCTCAAGAGCGGCCCTCAGGATATCCTGGCCCAGGATGTGGATACCTCTATGGACGACCGGGGCACACAGTCCGAGCTGTCCTCTGTGATTCTGTCTCAGGGATCCGGCCGGGAAGACGCCATTGTGGTTCAGCAGCTTTCGCCCCAATATCAGGGGGCTCTTGTGGTATGCTCAGGAGGAGACGACCCGGAGGTCCGGCTGCGTTTGGTAGAAGCGGTGTCGGCCCTGACGGGGTTGGGTGCGGATAAGATCTCAGTATGTAAAGGAAAGTGAGGCAACCAAGATGAAAGTATGGAAACGCAATGCTGTGGTGGCGGCTATCGTGCTCTTTGTATGTGCGGCAGTCTATCTCAACTGGACCTATCAGGGGCAAGAGTCGGCAGACGCGGGGAAAACGCTGGGGCAGGCAGCCCTGGTTTCCGGCCAGACCTCCGATCCGCTGCTGCAGGGAGCGGTGTCTCCCGCTCCGTCCGCCTCTTCCAGCCCTACGGCATCGGAAACCGATTCCACCGGCGGGTACTTCGCCTCTGCCCGGCTGAACCGGCAGCAGGCCCGGGACAACGCACTAGCTATTCTGCAGGACGCGGCGTCAGATGAATCCGCCGACGCCGCCATGAAGGAGGATACCGCCATGGCCATCCAGACTTTGGCGGACTACACCGTGTCGGAGGCCCAGATTGAAAACCTGGTTACAGCCAAAGGGTACACAGACTGCATCGCCTTTATCAGCGACGGGAGCGTCAGCGTAGTGGTCTCCACCGGAGGGGCGGAACTGACCGACGCGGACGTGGCCAAGATTACCGAGATCGTCACCGATGAAACGGGCTACACCGCCAGTCAGGTCAAAATTATTCCCGCTGAAGACTGAGTTATCCTGAACGGAATCAAAGGAAGCGGTTGTAATTTCTCTTTTTTGTGGTACAATGGTTTCATAGTACACAAAAGGAGGGTGTCTGGCATGGCAGATGGGAAAGAGTATATTTCTCGCCCCGACGAGCTGGGGAACATCCATATATCTGAGGAAGTATTGGCGGTGATCGCTGCCGCCGCCGCGATGGAGGTAGAAGGAGTGGGCAGCCTCTCCACCAATCTCAGCAGCGACATTGCTGAGTTGCTGGGCGGTAAGAAAAATCTGTCCAAGGGAATCCACATCTCCGTGGAGGAGGAGATCATCCGGGTGGACCTCTCCATCCTGATCAAGTATGGCTATACCATTATTGATGTGGCCAAAGAGGTGCAGAACGCGGTATATCACGCCATTGAAAACACCAGCGGCCTCACAGTGGAGTGTGTCAACGTCCATGTGGCGGGGGTCGCCTTTGACCGCGACAGCGGCAAATAACGGCATATGGCAAGGTAAACAGGAAAGGACGCCCATTCGGGCGTCCTTTTTTGCCGGTTATCTGTCCGCCGGCTTAATTTGCTCCTTCCTTTTTATGCAGTCCTGTTGTATAATAACAGTATCTTTGAATATGAACTGCGGGCTGCGCCCGCGATGGAGGAACTGCAATGACCAGAACGGCAGCCCGCGAGATCGCGGTCCATTTTGTATTTGAATTGGGTTTTACCGACCAGACGGCAGAGGAGCTGCTTGCGGAAGCCCTTAACCGCAAAACCTTTGCGGCGATCGGGGAGGAAGAGCCCCTCTACTCTGAATTTCCCAATGAGGCTCAGCGGGAGTATATCTCCAAGCTGGTCAAAGGCGTCTATGAGCATACGCCGGAGCTGGATGAGTATATTTCCAAGTACGCCATTGGCTGGAAATTCTCCCGGATGAACCGAGTAGCGGTAGCCATTATGCGGGTGGCCATGTACGAAGTGCTGTATATGCAGGACATTCCCAATGCCGCTGCCATCAATGAGGCGGTAGAGCTGGTAAAGCACTATGAAGAGCCGGAGGTGGTCTCCTTTGTCAATGGGATCCTGGGCTCTTTTGTGAGAGGAGAAAACCTACCGGACCCGGTCGGACTTGGCGCTCAGACCACTCCGGAGGCGTAATGATGCGCACATTGGGGCTCGATACCAGTAACTATACCACCTCCGCAGCAGTCTTTGACGGAGCCGGGGGAGAGAACGCTGGGCAGCTGCTGACCGTCCGACCGGGCGAGCTGGGGCTGCGGCAGAGCGACGCCCTGTTCCAGCATGTGAAGGCGCTCCCCCAGCGTCTGGCCGAGCTGAGACAATCCGGTTGGCTGGAGGACCTGTCGGCTATAGGAGCCTCCAACCGGCCCAGAGCGGTGGAAGGCTCCTACATGCCCTGTTTTCTGGCAGGAGACAGTCTGGGTCAAGCGCTTGCCCTGACGCTGGACGTGCCCTTCTATCGGGTATCCCATCAGCAGGGACATCTGGCGGCGGCGGCGTGGTCTGCCGGACGGCTGGACCTGTTGGAGCGGCCGATGCTGGCATGGCACCTCTCCGGCGGCACCACCGAACTGCTGTATGTGGAGCCTGACGGTGTCAATGTGGCCGCCCGGCGAATCGGAGGAACCAGCGACATCTCTGCCGGGCAGCTGATTGACCGCACCGGCGTTCTGTTGGGGCTGGATTTTCCTGCGGGTAAGGCGGTAGATCAGTTGGGAAGGGATCAAATTGGGCAGAAATTTCCTGTAAAGTTAAATGACATTACGTTTTCTTTGTCCGGGATGGAAAATAAAGTGCGGGCTATGGCGGAACGGGGAGATGCCCCGGCGCAAATCTGCGGATTTGTGCTGGAGACGGTGGCTGACGTGGTGCGCCGGACGACGCAGGCCGCTCTGGCGCAGTATCCCGGTGTGCCCGTCCTGTGCTCCGGCGGCGTGGCCTCCAATAGCCGCCTGCGCACGGTGATGGAGCAGGCCTGCGGCGCAGTATTTGCGCAGCCGCGCTATGCAGCGGACAACGCCATGGGAGTCGCGATTCTGACACATCGTCTGTGGGAGAGTGAAAGGAAAGAATGACGCAGGCACCGGTCTTTACTGTGACACAGGTCAATCAATATGTCAAAGGGCTGCTGGACCGGGACCGGGTGCTGGCCAGCCTTTTTGTGCGGGGAGAGATCTCCAATTATAAGGCGCACTCCTCCGGGCATCACTACTTTTCTCTGAAAGATTCCGGAGGAACCATCCAATGCGTCATGTTCCGGCGGGACGCGGCGGGGCTGCGGTTCAGGCCTGAGAATGGAATGAAAGTGATTGCTTCCGGACATGTCTCACTGTTTCCCATGGGCGGGCAGTACCAGCTTTACTGTACCTCGCTGACACCGGAGGGCGTGGGTGATCTCCATGTCGCCTTTGAACAGATGAAGGAAAAGCTGTACCGGGAGGGATTGTTTGACCCAGCGCATAAACGACCTATCCCCCGTTTTCCCGGCAGGATTGCGCTGATTACCTCTCCGGTGGGGGCAGCGGTTCGGGATATGCTGCGGATTTTAGGCGCCCGCTGGCCATTGGCTGAGGTCGTGGTGCTGCCGGTACGAGTCCAGGGTACAGAGGCTGCGGGAGAAATCAGCGCTGCCCTGGCCTGGGCGAACCGCAATCAGGTGGCAGACTTGATTATTACCGGCCGGGGAGGGGGCTCCATGGAGGACCTTTGGGCCTTCAATGAGGAGCCGGTGGCCCGGGCAATCTATGCCTCCGCCATTCCTGTCATCTCGGCGGTGGGCCACGAACCCGATGTCACAATTGCGGATTTTGTGGCGGACAAAAGAGCGGCTACTCCATCCAACGCCGCGGAACTGGCGGTCCCGGATCAGAAGGAGATCATGGCCCGGCTGGCGCAGACGGAGGCCAGGCTGACCCAAGCAATCGGCCGCCGGCTGGAGCGGGCCAGAAAGGAACTGGAGCAGGCAACGCGCTGCAGGACCCTCCAGAATCCCATGGCCTATGTGGATGACTGCCGTATGCGGCTGGACTACCAGCGGCAGCAGTTAGCCCGGGGGCTCTCCACCGCTGCTGGGCGGGAACGTGAACGCTTTGCCCGGCTGTCCGCCGGGTTGGATGCGCTCAGCCCCTTAAAGGTTTTGGGTCGGGGATATGCCATTGCCCGGAACACAGATGGGGAGATTGTCTCTTCAGTAGGAGATGTAGCAGCTGGCGATACACTATCCCTGCGGGTGACGGACGGCGAGATCTCCTGTCAGGTGCGATGAGTAAGAATAAGAGAGAGGACGTTTCTGGTATGGCAGAGAAGAAGATAAGCTTTGAGCAGGCAATGGACCGGCTGGAGGAGATTGTCCGCCAGCTTGAGCGCGGAGACGCCCCGCTGGAGGAGTCGCTCTCTCTGTTTGAGGAGGGAACAAAGCTTGTGAAGCTGTGCTCCACCAGACTGGACCGCGCCGAGCAAAAGGTGAGCAAGCTGTTGGCTGGTCCGGATGGTGCACCCCAAGAGGCGCCCTTTTTTGAGGAGGGTCAGGAATGAGCAACGCGGCACAGCGTCTGGAGGAGCATCGTACGTTGGTGGAGGAGTGGCTGCGGGACTGCTTCCGGGAGCGGGAGCCCAGGGGCGACCTCTATGACGCCATGTATTACAGCCTGTTGGCAGGCGGCAAGCGGATCCGGCCGGTTCTCTTGCTGGAGTGCTGCCGTCTTTGCGGGGGTGAGCCTGCAGAGGCGCTGCCCTTTGCCGGTGCGATTGAGATGATCCATACCTACTCCCTGATTCATGACGATCTGCCGTGTATGGATGACGATGATCTGCGCCGGGGCCGCCCAACCAACCATAAAGTGTATGGGGAGGCCGCAGCGGTATTGGCTGGGGACGCGCTGCTGACTGCGGCCTTTGAGTTTATGCTGGATCCATCGGTCAAGCTGCCGCCGGAACGGGTGTTGGAGGCTGCCGGTATCCTGGCCCGGGCGGCCGGAGGCCGCGGCATGGTGGGCGGTCAGATATTGGATATGGCTGGTGAAGGCCATTCACTGGGCCTGCATGAGGTAGAAGAACTGCAGCGGTTGAAAACCGGGGCGCTGATTGCCGCCGCGGCTGAAATGGGCTGTGTTCTGGCTGGCGGCTCTCAGGAGCAGCGGCACTCCGTGCGGCGATATGCCGAGTGTGTCGGATTGGCCTTTCAGATTCAGGATGATATTCTGGATGTGGTGGGAGATACGGAAACCCTTGGGAAGCCGGTAGGCTCTGACGCCAAAAGTGAGAAAACCACCTTTGTAACATTGAAGGGTCTGGAAACCTGCCAGGAACTGGTACAGAAGCTGACAAACGAGGCTGTGGACGCATTGACCTGCTTTGGACTGGAAGGAGAGGGCCTGTGCTGGTTGGCAACCTCTCTGGCCAGTCGGGAGAAATGAGGAGAATATGCGCAATGTAGTAGATTTTTTCACCGGAAATTTGATTTTGAATTTGTCTATTCTGGCTTGGGCTGTGGCCCAGGTGATCAAATTCGTGATTACCCTGATTACCAAGCACAAGCTGGACTGGCGGCACTTTTTGTCCAGCGGCGGAATGCCCAGTTCCCATTCCGCTTTCGTGTGTGCATGCGCCTCTTCCATGGGGTATATGTATGGCTGGGCGTCGCCGGTTTTTACCGTCGCGGCAGTAGTGGCCATTGTCGTGATGTACGACGCGGCCAATGTGCGGAAGGCGGCGGGGGAACAGGCCAAGATCCTGAACTATATCATGGAGCATTGGACTGAAATGAAGCCCGCCATTTTTGGCAAGGAACTGAAAGAGCTCTTGGGGCATACACCCTTTCAGGTGCTGATGGGTGGCCTGCTGGGCATTGCAATCGGGCTGGCCGGTGCCTGGCTTTCTATGTAAGAGAAAATCCGGGCTTTAGCACAGGCCGGGAGGTGTTAGCATTTTTGATCTGGATCATATCCCTGATGATTTGAGCGGATTGAGCGACAGTGAGGCGACCGCGCTGTGTGAACTGCTGCGGGCCAGGCTGATTGATACTGTGTCGCGCACTGGAGGCCATTTGGCCTCCAGCCTGGGCGCGGTGGAGATTATTGTGGCGATCCATCGTGTGTTCCACACCAGTCAGGACCGTCTGGTGTTTGATGTGGGGCATCAGTGCTATGCCCATAAGATTCTGACTGGGCGCAATGAGGCTATGGAGACGCTGCGCACCTTGGGCGGCATTGCCGGTTTTCCCAAGCCGTCGGAAAGTGATTGCGACGCCTTTGTGGCCGGTCACGCCTCCAACTCCGTTTCAGTGGCGATCGGAATGGCAAGGGCAAGGACTTTACAGAAAGGGAAGTATCATGTTTTGGCGCTGATCGGCGACGGCGCTCTTTCTGGCGGTATGGCCTACGAGGGGCTTTCCGACGCTGGAGACAGTGGAGAACCGCTGATCGTTATTTTGAATGACAACGGCATGTCCATTACCAAAAGCGTGGGTGGAGTGGCGGATCATTTGGCCCGCCAGCGGCTGAAACCCCAATACCTTCGCTTCAAAAAGGGCTATCGCAAGGTGATGAGCGTATTACCTCTGGGCGGCCATATTTACAATGTAACGCATAAGGTGAAAACTGCCATTAAAGAGACCCTGCTGCCCTGTAGCTTGTTTGAAGATATGGGCTTTACCTACCTGGGGCCGGTGGATGGCCACGATGTCAAGCGCCTGACCCGGTTGCTGAATTATGCCAAGGAACTGGATGGGCCTGTGTTGCTCCATGTCAGGACTGTAAAGGGAAAAGGCTATTCACCTGCGGAGCGCAATCCGGACAGATTCCACGGTGTGGGCCGGTTCTGCGTGGAGACGGGGGAGCTGCTTCATCCGGCCGGTCCCAATTTTTCTTCCGTCTTTGGTCAGACCATGTGCCAGCTGGCAGAGGAGGACGGGGCTGTTTGCGCCATTACGGCAGCAATGCAGAGCGGCACAGGACTGGACCAGTTTGCCCAGCAATTTCCAGAACGATTTTTTGATGTTGGAATTGCGGAAGGCCATGCGGTGGCTATGGCGGCAGGGATGGCAAAGCAGGGAATGAAACCGGTCTTTGCGGTATACTCTTCCTTTCTGCAGAGGGCCTATGATATGCTCATCCATGACATAGCCCTCCAGCAACTCCACGTCGTACTGGCGGTGGACCGTGCCGGGCTTGTGGGGGAGGATGGAGAGACTCATCATGGCGTCTTTGATGCTGCATTTCTGGATACCATTCCTGGGATGACAGTCCTTTGCCCATCCAATTTCCAAGAGCTGCGCTCTATGCTTCGTTATGCTGTTTTTCAAGTGCCTGGTCCTGTTGCGATTCGGTATCCGAAAGGGAATGAGGGAACGTTTCAGTCGGATACCGGTTCTGTAAAGAGTTGTCTGCTCCAGGAAGGTAAGGACATTACCCTGATCGGGTATGGGATGATGATCAACCAGCTTTTGGAGTGTGCTGACCGCTTGGCCGAGCATGGCATTCATGCTGACATCGTGAAGTTAAATTGCATTACACCCATTGATTTGGAACCGATTGCCGCCTCGGTCAAAAAGACAAAACGCTTGTTCTGCGCAGAAGACAGCATCATGGCTAACTGTGTAGGGCAACGCCTTTTATCAGAGTTGGCTCTGCGGGGAATTTCGGTAGAGCGCAGTGCCTTGGTCAATACGGGAAGCACGTTTGTCACCCATGGTACAGTCTCCCAATTACAGGAGCTATGCGGATTGGACGGGGCACATTTATATCAACAGGCATTGGAGGTCTGCGGCTATGGCAAGCAATAAAAAGCGGCTGGACGTTCTGCTGGTGGAGCGGGGTCTTGTCGAAAGCCGCCAGAGGGCCCAGGCCATCATTATGAGCGGACAGGTCTACGTTGGCGAACAGAAGGTGGATAAAGCAGGTGTCCAGTTGCCGGAGGATGCAGATATCCAGGTGCGTGGGCAGGGACTGGCCTATGTCAGCCGCGGCGGCCTGAAGCTGGAAAAAGCGATGAAAACCTTTGCCGAGATCGACTTGGCGGGGGCGATCTGTGGTGATATCGGCGCATCTACCGGCGGTTTCACCGACTGTATGCTGCAAAATGGGGCTAAAAAGGTATATGCCGTGGATGTGGGCTATGGGCAGCTGGCTTGGAGTCTGCGCAGCGACCCTCGTGTGGTTTGCCTGGAGCGGACCAACGCCCGCTATCTGACCCATGAGCAGGTACCCGATGAACTGGATTTTGCCAGTGTGGATGTATCCTTTATCTCTCTCAGGCTGATCCTGCCCGCCCTGAGAGGGATTTTAAAGGAGCGGGGCAAGGTCGTTTGCCTGGTCAAACCGCAATTTGAAGCCGGCCGGGAAAAGGTGGGGAAGAAGGGTGTGGTACGGGACCCTAAAGTCCACCTGGAAGTGCTGGAGCATTTCTTGGTTCATGCCGGTGAAGCTGGATTTGGTGTAAAGGATATTACCTTTTCTCCAATCCGTGGGCCAGAAGGTAATATTGAATATCTTGGGTATCTTCAGGCGGGGGCAGAGAGCACTTGGTCTGGAGAACTGTCGACACTGGTGGAGCAGTCTCATCAAACGTTGGAGGGGACGGGCGCATGAAAGTGGTATTGAGCCCCAATCCCTATCGGGACCGAGGCCTGAAGGCCGCCCAGGCGGCAGAAAAGATTCTGCGGAGTGTAGGCGTGGAGACTGTAATGTGTTTGCCCTTTCCAGTAGAAGGGGGGAGCCTGGATCTGCCGAAGCATATCCGTTTTAAAAATACGCAGGAAGAGTTGAAAAGCGCAGACATGCTGATCTGTTTTGGAGGAGATGGAACCATTCTCCATGCAGCCAAGGATGCCAATGCCTGCCATGTACCAGTATTGGGTGTCAATTTGGGCAGCGTTGGATTTATGGCAGAGCTGGAGCAGGGAGAGTTGTCCATGCTTTCTCGCCTGGCAGCAGGGAAGTATACTATTGAGAGCCGCATGATGCTGGATGTAGTGGTGCGCCGTGAAGGGAAAATCATTTACAGTGATTTGGCTCTGAATGATGCCGCTGTGACAAAGGGGGCCGTTGCCCGTGTCGTGGATCTTGAGGTCTATGGGGATAAGGTGCTGATCTCCAGTTTTTCAGCGGACGGTGTGATCATCAGTACACCTACAGGGTCTACTGCCTATTCCATGTCTGCCGGAGGGCCTATCGTAGAGCCAACAGCTGAAAATATCATTGTCACCCCTATTTGCCCCCATGCGCTGTCAGCCCGCTCCTTTGTACTGGGGCGTGGGAGATTGCTGTCCGTCAAGCTGGGGCGGATGGTGCGCAAGACCACCTATCTGTCGGTAGATGGGGGAAAGGCGTTCCGGCTCAACGGAGGCGACGTGGTGGAAGCCAGGGAATCCAAATCCAAAACGCAGTTGGTACGCGTGACCGGACGCACATTTTATGAGATTTTGAATCATAAGTTGGGTGGTGTTTGAGCATGAAGGCAAAGCGGCAACAGGAGATTCTGCGGATTATTGAGGAGCAGGATATTGATACCCAGGATCAGCTTCTGACAGAACTGAAGGCCAGAGGGGTTCAGTCTACCCAGGCGACGATCTCCAGAGATATTAAGGAGCTTCATCTGATCAAAGAGCTGACCAGCTATGGAGCGTACCGCTATGCGGTCTCGGAACGCAAGGCATCTCTCAATTTCGCCGGGCGGCTGCGGACCATTTTCAAAGAGGGCGTCACCTCTTTTGACGTTGCGCAAAATATTGTAGTGCTTAAGACTATGCCCGGTCTGGCCTCAGCGGCCTGCGCCGCAATTGACGGCATGGACATCGCCAATCTGGTGGGCAGTCTGGCTGGGGACGACACCGCAATTCTGATTATGCGGACCAACGAGGATGCCGCCGAATTCTGCAATGAAATCCATTCCATGCTGAAATAAAGGGGCGTCAGCCCATGAGAACCCGGACGGTCAGGTGATACTATGCTTTCTCTGCTCCACATTGAAAATATCGCGGTTATCCAGACAGCAGATATTCAGTTTGACAGCGGCTTCAATGCCTTGACAGGTGAGACCGGCGCCGGAAAATCCATTGTGGTGGATGCCATCGGGGCCATTATCGGAGAGCGAACCAGCCGGGACCTGATCCGGACGGGCGCGAAGTCGGCTTTGGTCAACGCGGTATTTACCGCGCTGCCGGACTTGCCGTGGTTTCAGGAAAACGGCTGCGGGCCGGACGAGGAGGGGAATCTCCTCATTCAACGGGAGATCCAGCCGGACGGAAAAAATATCTGTCGGCTCAATGGCCGGCTTATCACGGTCTCTCAGCTGCGGCAGCTGGGCAGGCAGCTGCTCAATATCCACGGCCAGCATGATGGGCAGCAGCTGTTGGACGAGAAGTGTCATCTGGAATACCTGGATGGATTTGGAGCAACAGAGGAGGAGCGGATGGCCTTTCGGATCGCCTATGAAGCATTGGCCGCTCTGACCCGGGAAATTTCTGCGCTGCAGATGAACGAAGCGGAAAAAGCCAGACGGATTGACAACCTGCAATATCAAATCAGTGAGCTGGAGCGGGCCCAGCTTCAACCGGGCGAGGAGGAGGAACTGACCTGCCGCCGGGATTTGCTGCGCAACGCTGGTAAACTGATTGAGTCGGTGGAAGGGGCGCACTTGGCGTTGTCCGGCGACGAGGAACGGGATGGGGCGGCCGCTCTGCTGGGCGCCGGTGAGAATGCGCTCCATACCGCCGCCCGGCTCAGCCCACAGGCATCGGAGCTTCTGGACAAGCTGACGGAGCTGCGCTGTGCTGCCGATGATTTGGCCGAGCAGATCCGCGATCTGCGGGAGAGCTTTGACTTTGAGCCAGGAGAGCTGGATGAAATTGAGAGCCGGTTGGATGTGCTCCATCGTCTGAAAAAGAAATACGGCGGCACAGTGGAGGAGATGCTGGACTATCTGGAGCGCTGTAAAAAAGAACTGGATGAGATCCAGTTTTCTTCAGATAAAGTGGCCCGGCTGGAGAAGGAGCGGGACAAGGCCCTGGACGCCGCTGGTAAGGCGGGCAATGTCCTGAGTGCTGCCCGAAAGAAATGTGCCAAAGCCTTGGAAAAGCGGATCCAGAGTGAACTGGCCCAGCTGGATATGCCAAAGGTGCGCTTTCAGGTTCAATTTCAGCCCAAGGCGGGGGCGTACGGTATGGACGAAACCGGTATGGATGAGGTGCAGTTCCTCATGTCCGCCAATGTGGGCGAGGATCTGAAGCCAATCCAGAAGATCGCCTCCGGCGGCGAATTGGCCCGGATCATGCTGGCGCTGAAAAATGTACTGGCAGAGAACGATCAGGTGGGTACCATGGTCTTTGACGAGGTGGACACCGGAGTATCCGGACGGGCGGCCCAGAAGGTGGCGGAAAAGCTGGCCGACGTGGCCAGAAGCAAGCAGGTCTTGTGCGTCACCCATCTGCCCCAGCTGGCGGCTATGGCGGACGTTCATTTCTCGGTAGAGAAAGGGGAGCGGGCTGGCCGCACCTATACCCAGGTAGAGCGGCTGGACCGCAGCCGCCGGAAAGAGGAGTTGGCGCGGCTCACATCCGGGGAGCACATTACGGAGGCCACGCTGGATGCCGCCGGAGAGCTGCTGGACGGTGCGGAGCTCTATAAGCAACTTCACAAAAGCTAGATTTTGTTGAGTATAACATTTCCTCTTGACAAACAAACCTGGACATACTATAATCCAACACAATATGAAACTGCGATGACAGGGAGAAGTACCGTCGCCCGTCCCGCCCAGAGAGCCCCCGGTTTGGTGAGAGGGGGAGGGGACACGCCGGGAAATACACCTTGGAGTAGCCGCCTGAACGAAGTGGGTTTCCAGTAGGGCTGGGTCGGGTGCGCCCGTTATTGCGCCGCCGTGTGTTGGCACGGCCTGAGGCTGTTTTTGTGAGAAAACGGCGAACCAGAGGTGGTACCGCGTCTTTACGCCCTCTGTCCGAATGGACAGAGGGCGTTTTTGCATGAGATACCCAAATATTCAACAAGGAAAAGGAGAAGAGCGATGACTTGTTATGAAGAGCTGAAGGCCCGGGGATTGATTGCCCAGGTGACCAATGAGGAGGAGATCTCCAAGATGATCAATGAGGGCAAGGCTGTGTTTTACATTGGCTTTGACCCCACTGCCGACTCCCTCCATGTGGGCCACTTCATGGCTCTGTGCCTGATGAAGCGGCTCCAGATGGCCGGAAACCGCCCCATCGCGGTGATCGGCGGCGGCACCGGCATGGTGGGCGACCCCTCCGGCCGGTCTGATATGCGTACGATGATGACCCCTGAGACCATCCAGCACAACTGCGACTGCTTCAAAAAGCAGATGGAGCGCTTCATTGAGTTCGGCGAGGGCAAGGCCCAGATGGTGAACAACGCCGACTGGCTGATGAAACTGAACTATATTGAGCTGCTGCGGGATGTGGGCGCCTGCTTCTCGGTAAACAATATGCTGCGGGCCGAGTGCTACAAACAGCGGATGGAAAAGGGGCTCAGTTTCCTGGAATTCAACTATATGATCATGCAGTCCTACGATTTCTACTACCTGTTCCAGCACTATGGCTGCAATATGCAGTTCGGCGGCGACGACCAGTGGTCCAACATGCTGGGCGGCACTGAGCTGATCCGCCGCAAGCTGGGCAAGGACGCCCACGCCATGACCATCACCCTGCTGCTCAATTCTGAGGGGAAAAAGATGGGCAAGACCCAGTCCGGCGCGGTGTGGCTGGATCCAAACAAGACCAGTCCCTATGATTTTTATCAGTACTGGCGCAATGTGGGGGACGCCGACGTGCTCAAGTGTCTGCGCATGCTCACCTTCCTGCCGCTGGAGCAGATTGATGAGATGGACAAGTGGGAGGGCGCCCAGCTCAACACCGCCAAGGAAATTCTGGCCTTTGAACTGACCAAGCTGGTTCACGGGGAGGAAGAGGCCCAGAAGGCGCAGGATGCCGCCAAGGCCCTGTTTTCCACCGGCGGAGACAGGAGCAATATGCCCTCCACCACGCTGACGGCCGAGGATCTCACGGACGGAGCTATCGGTATCCTGGATCTGATGCTCAAGTGTGGCCTGGTGCCCTCCAAAAAGGAGGCCCGGCGGCTGATTGAGCAGGGCGGCGTGGAGCTGGACGGTGAGAAGGTGACCGACGTCAACGCTTCTGTGACCGCCGGGCAGCTGTCCGGTGAGGGTGTTACCATTAAAAAAGGCAAGAAGGTGTTTCACCGCGCTATGGTGGGATAACCAGGAGGGGGATGCCGCAAAATTTGTGGCGTCCCCCTTTTTCTGCGTCAGTCCGGTTGCAGCCGACCTGCCGCCATGGTACAATATGTTCTGATCAGACATGCTTCAAAAGGAGGAAAACGACGTGTCGGACGATGAAAACCGGGAGAAGAAGAAGTGGTACATCCTGGAGGGCCATTTTATCTCCCTGCTAGTGGTATTGCTGATTGCGATTTTGTTCTATGTGGGGCTCACCCATTTTGATGTGATCACTGTACGCATCAAAATGTTTATGAAGGTGCTCTCTCCCTTCATCGCCGGCTTTGCCATTGCCTATCTGCTCAATACCCCCATGTGCTTTTTTGAGCAGAAGCTATATGCCAAACGGAAAGGCAAGCGGGCGCTATCCATTACTACCGTGTATCTGTTGGCGTTGGCTGTATTGGTGATCCTGCTGAACCTCATTATTCCTCAGGTCGTGCAGAGCATTACAGACCTGGCTGCCAATATGCAGACGTATTTGGCCGGACTGGATACGCTGGTAAAGAACCTGACGGAACAATTTCAGCTGGAGGGCGATGGCATCAGTGAAATACTGGGATCCTATCAGGACATGATGAGCAATATCAGTGAGACGGTATCCAAGGCCCTGCCTCAGCTCCTGGATGTAGGCGTCGCCGTAGGTAACGGTGTGATTTCCGGCATTACGGCGGTCATCTCCTCTGTCTATATGCTGGCGGGGAAGGGGCGGCTGGTGCCTCAGATCAAAAAGATCCTGTATGCCATCCTGCCCAAGCGCCGCGCTGACTGGCTGCTGGACGTATGCAGCGAGGCCAACCGGATTTTTGTGGGCTTTATCAACGGCAAGCTGATTGATTCCGCCATTATCGGCGTGCTCTGCTTTATCCTGTGCCTGATCTTCCGCATTCCTTATCCCATGCTGGTCAGCGTGGTGGTGGGTGTAACCAATATCATCCCGTTTTTTGGCCCCATCATTGGCGCCATCCCTTGCCTGATGATTCTGGTCATCGTGGACCCCTGGGCCGCCCTGCGATTTTTTGTTCTGGTCATCGGCCTGCAGCAGTTTGACGGAAATATCCTGGGTCCCAAGATTTTGGGCGACAGCACGGGCCTGTCCGCCATTTGGGTGCTGATTGCCATTGTGACCTGCGGCGGTCTGTTTGGATTCCCTGGAATGGTTCTGGGCGTACCTACATTTGCGGTGCTCTACTCCCTGATGCGGGACTGGGTGAACAAACGGCTGCGCAAAAAGGGAATTGACGGAAATGGGAAACCCATTGATCCAGCCACATAAAAATTGGGAGAGCGTCAGTGACGCTCTCCCAATTTTTTATAGTGAAATCAAATCGGACATGGTATAGAGCCCAGGGGCCGTTATGCCGGCCAAAAACTTCGCCGCCCGTATTGCGCCAGAGGCAAATACATCCCGGCTCATAGCGGTATGGCGGAGCTCAATGACCTCGTCCCGCCCGGCAAAAATAACCTCATGATCTCCCACAATGCCGCCGCCTCGCACAGAGGAAATGCCGATTTCCGTTTTTCCTCTGGGTTTCCGGACAGCCTGGCGGTCAAAAACATATTCCGGCGTATAGGGGAGGGCCTCTGCGGCCGCGTCCGCCAGCATCAGTGCTGTACCACTGGGCGCATCCACTTTTTTATTGTGGTGGCGCTCTACGATTTCCAGATCAAAGCCTTCTCCCAGCGCTCGGACGGCGGAGCGCACCAGCTGCAGCAATACATTTACCCCAAGGGACATATTGGCTGAGCGGAAAATGGGAATTGCGCCGGCAGCACGGTCAATGTCCAGCAGCTGCTGCTCTGAATATCCGGTGGTAGCCAGCACCAGCGGAAGCCGGCGCTGGAGGCCGAACTCCAGCAGAGCGTCCAGCGCGGCAGGGGAGGAGAAATCAACCACCACATCTGCCTGCCCCTGGAATTCGGAAGGGGAGGAGTAGATGGGAAAATCCCGGTCACCGGCAGCGCCCAGCAGGTCAAAGCCGGCAATAATCTCAAATTCCGGGTCGGCAGAACAGATGGTTTCCACCACCCGCCCCATCCGGCCATTACAGCCGGAAATAATTAGCCTGACCATATTCCAACATCCTTTCCCACACTCAGGCGCTGAGCAGGCCCAGCTTCAGCATGGATTGCCGCAGCGTCTCCAGAGGGCCGTCGGTCATATCGCACAGCGGGAGCCGGAGCGACCCCACACCATAGCCTGCCAGGTTCATGGCGGCCTTGATCGGAATGGGATTGACCTCCAGAAAGAGGGCGTCAATAAAGTCCATATACTTCAGCTGAAGCTGAGCGGCCTCCTGAAAGCGGTCCTCCAGGCACAGATGGGTCATCTGCACCATAATCTCAGGCGCGATGTTGGCCACGACGGAAATGACCCCCTTGGCGCCCAGACTCATCATAGGTACCACCTGGTCGTCGTTTCCAGACCAGATATAGAAGTCATCGCCGCAGATGGCCTTGGTGTGGGCCAGCAAAGAGAAGTTGCCGCTGGCCTCCTTGACTCCGTTGATATGGGGATGCCGGGAGAGAACCTGATAGGTCTCAGCAGTAAAGGATACGCCGGTCCGGGACGGGACGTTGTAGAGGATCACAGGGAGCTCCGTCCGGTCGGCAATGTACTCATAATGCTTGATGAGGCCGGTCTGGGACGCTTTGTTGTAATAAGGGGTTACATGGAGCAGGGCGTCCGCTCCGGAGTCCTCCGCATGCTGGGACAGATAGACGGCAGCGGAAGTATCGTTGCTTCCCGCGCCGGCAATGACCTTGACCCGATGATTGACGTGTTTGACGCAGTACTCCACCACTGCGATGTGCTCCCGGATGGTGAGGGTGGAACACTCGCCGGTGGTACCGCAGACGCAGATGGCGTCTACACCGCGCTGGATCTGCTCGTCGATAATCTGGCCGAACAGATCGTAGTTGACAGTGCCGCTCTCGTCAAAGGGGGTTATAATAGCGGAACAGGCTCCGGTAAAAACAGGCTCTCTCATCATAGGGGTTACCTCCTACAATAATAATTACGGTTTAAGGCGCGGCCGCCAGCCGCGTCTTTTTCCATCTCAAAGCCGAAGCTGTTAGAATGAGAGAGTAAATGGCCTGACAGTGTGT
>NZ_NFIQ01000259.1 GCF_002159455.1 Flavonifractor sp. An306 | reverse complement strand
GGAACAGTGCCCGGACTGCGGAAAGATGGCGGTGAGGGCGGCAACGGAAGAGGAAGTTCGGGAGTTTGAACAGAACAATCAGGAACGGTCACCCTGGGAAATCGTTCATATGCCGGATTTCGGCCAGACCGTCATGAACCGGCCGGACTATTTTACTTTCGATTTGCCAATATCCGCATTTGATCTCCCGGATGACATTGTTATGGAGGTCAGCGTGGACTATACACGATCAGAAGGGCAGCCAATTTATTTGGCAAATGTCTGGGCCAGAGTCAAGGATTCCGACTCAAAACACTTTTTGTTTAGCCCCGCAATTTCTGCAGGTGAGGATGCGGCCAGGTGTATTGTGAAGTATCTCAATGAGGATGATAAGTTTAAACGCTTGATGGAATCCTTTGCCCTGGATGTAGCAAGATCTTTTGAATGAATGGCCGGTATGCCTCTATGCCCTGCAGGGGGGAGATCCCCTGGCGCGAAGTTGACCGCGTCAGGGCGGCAGCACGGTTTGGTGCCGCCGCCCATATGCGGAAAGAGAATCCATCGGGCGTGTATGCCCGGCAGATCGTGGGGTATTAGTAGCCGGTCTTA
>NZ_NFIQ01000258.1 GCF_002159455.1 Flavonifractor sp. An306 | reverse complement strand
AGCAGGACCGCCTTTTCGTATGCTTTGCAGAAGACTCCGGCGATCTTCCCCTCACGGTCGATCTCCGCGTCCTTTTCCTGGATTTCCTTTTTTGCTCTCAGGATGTCCAACGCCTCCTGGGCGGCCTGCTCCCGCTGCTCCTCCGGCAGATCCTCCACCTGCTTGGTGATCTGGTAGCCCTGGTTGATGGACAGCTCCTTCTTGTCCAGCGCCTCCTTGACCGCTGCGGGGGCGTGCTCGTTGATCTGCATAATACGCCCCATGGTCTGATCTCCGATGCCGACTGCCTGTGCCATCTCTTTACGCGTGTTCACAGGGGGGAGCGCTTTTGGTGAATTCACCAAAAGCGCTCCCTTGTCTGTTTTATCACCGCCTGCAGCGGATTGATTTGACTTGGCCCTGGCTTCGAGTTCCGGCTTGAGCTTCAGGGCGATCTTGCCCAGCTCCCACTTGTCCAGGTTGCGGCGGCCCTTCTGGGTGTCCAGCGCCCACTGCTTGGCCTCCAGCAGATCGTCAAAGGCGAACACCAGCATCTGATAGGGCAGGCCGTGCTTGTCGCACAGGGATTTTCGGTTATGCCCGTCAATGA
>NZ_NFIQ01000257.1 GCF_002159455.1 Flavonifractor sp. An306 | reverse complement strand
TCCAGCGCCCACTGCTTGGCCTCCAGCAGATCGTCAAAGGCGAACACCAGCATCTGATAGGGCAGGCCGTGCTTGTCGCACAGGGATTTTCGGTTATGCCCGTCAATGACGACCAGATCCTCATTGACGATGATGGAGGTATAGCACCCATTTTTCAGGAGATCCGCCTCCAGCGCACCGAGCTGCTCCTCGCTCAAAGGCGGGAGCAGCTCGGCCATCTCAGGCAGCACGACAGGGGTGCGCTCTGTGCTGCTGTAAATGATCCCAGTGTTCTTCATCAGGCGGCCTCACACTCGCCCTGGTTCTGCCCGGCAGCGGTTGCATCCTCTGCCCGACGGGGGGAGAGGAGCTCCACCTCCGTAGCCTTGATCAGAAAGCCGGGCTGGCGGGTGGGATCGTCAGAAAAAGTGATGGTCTCGAAGTCGCCGGAGGCGGCCAGCTTGCAGCCCTTCCAGGCATAGGCGGCACAGAACTCGGCCAGGGGGCCGCGCACCTTGATGGAGATGAAGTCGGTGAGCCGGTTGCCCTCCTGATCCCGATAGCGGCGGTCCGAGGCGATACGCAGGATGGCATAGGGCTTGCCCGTGGTTTCGT
>NZ_NFIQ01000256.1 GCF_002159455.1 Flavonifractor sp. An306 | reverse complement strand
CCTCTTTACTTATCGCTCCATCCTTATTGGAATCATTCGCAATATCATAAATGACAGGAACAGGGGGTTCTTCAAAATTGGTTTCCTTCTCGCTTTCAGGGGTGCTGGTGTCGGCTGGTTCGGTGACTGCCGGGGTGTTGGTGTCCTCTGGTGCTTCTTCTTTGGGAGCACCGCAAGCAGTGAGGGACAGTGCAAGGGACAGAGACAAGCCAAGAACAAGAGCCTTTTTCATCACGGTTTCCTCCTTTGCCGTCACTGGGACGGCTTTTTTCTTATCTCTCAACGGTGCTGCCCATAGGGGGTGGGATTGCTCCCTGTCCCCCGTTGGGCGTTCCCGCCGAGATAAATAAAAGCGGTGCAGGGCTGTTTGTTCCCTACACCGCATTGAGGTACGACACATTACCCATCATAACCACCTTGTCAAGAAAACACAAAGCGGCTATAATGAGAAAAGGCGTAGCGAATGCTATTGTGTGGGAGGGGCAATCTCCTGCATAGGGGCATGGGGAGGTGCGAACTCTCCATGTCCTGCCTCTATTTATCTCGTGATTTCATTGTACGACCTAACAGGGAAAAAGGCAATACCCATTTAAAT
>NZ_NFIQ01000255.1 GCF_002159455.1 Flavonifractor sp. An306 | reverse complement strand
ACGAAACCACGGGCAAGCCCTATGCCATCCTGCGTATCGCCTCGGACCGCCGCTATCGGGATCAGGAGGGCAACCGGCTCACCGACTTCATCTCCATCAAGGTGCGCGGTCCCCTGGCCGAGTTCTGCGCCGCCTATGCCTGGAAGGGCTGCAAGCTGGCCGCCTCCGGCGACTTCGAGACCATCACTTTTTCTGACGATCCCACCCGCCAGCCCGGCTTTCTGATCAAGGCGACGGAGGTGGAGCTCCTCTCCCCCCGTCGGGCAGAGGAGGCGACCGCTGCCGGGCAGAACCAGGGCGAGTGTGAGGCAGCCTGATGAAGAATACTGGGATCATTTACAGCAGCACGGAGCGCACCCCTGTTGTGCTGCCTGAGATGGCCGAGCTGCTCCCGCCTTTGAGCGAGGAGCAGCTCGGCGCGCTGGAGACGGACCTCCTGAAAAATGGGTGCTATACCTCCATCATCGTCAATGAGGATCTGGTCGTTATTGACGGGCATAACCGAAAATCCCTGTGCGACAAGCACGGCCTGCCCTATCAGATGCTGGTGTTCGCCTTTGACGATCTGCTGGAGGCCAAGCAGTGGGCGCTGGATA
>NZ_NFIQ01000254.1 GCF_002159455.1 Flavonifractor sp. An306 | reverse complement strand
GATGATGTTTCGCCCGGAAGCGCCAAATGCGTCCGACAGAAACGCTGTGAAGCGGAAACCGGAGCTTTGCAGAAATTTATCGATGCGATTCTTTTGGGCGGTAATGTCGCGAACGATGCTCTTACGATACCGGGTCAGATGCCGCAGTTCCCGGAAGGTCTTATCTGGGATAAAACTTCCCTTTAGTAATCCGGCACGGAGCAATGTGGCGATCCATTGCGCGTCCCGCATATCCGTTTTGCGCCCAGGCACATTCTTCATGTGGCGGGCATTCACGACCAGAATGCTGATCTGCCCATCAAAACATGGCTCCAGCATTTCGTAAATAGGCTGCCAGTAGATCCCGGTGCTCTCCATAGCGACATAGCGGCACTCTGCTTCCAACACCCAATCCCGCAGTTTCCGCATTTCCGGGATAAGTGTGCTGAAGGAGCGAATCTCGATTTCCGGATCGGTGCCCAGTTCACCTTTGGCAAGACAGGCAACAATAACGTCACGATGAATATCCAGTCCCATGGCGCAGGTCAATATGTCTTGCATCAAATCCCTCCCTGAATTATGCAGGCTGGGAATTGCCCGGGTGGGTATCCGAACTTTGC
>NZ_NFIQ01000253.1 GCF_002159455.1 Flavonifractor sp. An306 | reverse complement strand
TTGCCACGCGATATGCCAAAAATACAGCATCTTTTTTGGCAGCAGTGCAAATTCGTTGCATTGCTATTTGGTGTGCCATTTTAGCCTAATCTTGTGTAGACACTATTTACATCAAAGCATATCTATTATTATATTATTTTTTTGTAAACAATCAACTCTAATAGCGTTGATTAAAGCCAAATAGATGGTGTATTGTTTTTCCAGCTCAACTTATACTATCAGTGATACTGCAATGCTTATAGGAGGTATCACGATGGGACTTGAGTCCATTGGAAAAAACATACGAAAGTTCCGTCATCATCGAGGACTGCGCCAAGAGGATTTGGCGGAGATTACTGGGCTAAGTATTAACTATATTGGAGCGATTGAACGCGGAGAGAAGATACCAGCTCTTGACACATTCATTGATATTCTCAACGCATTGTCTGTCTCTGCAGACATGGTGTTGTCTGAAGTCCTTCAAGAAGGATATCAGGTTAAGGCGACCAAACTTAGCGAACAGTTAAAGCCTTTGTCAGCAAAAGATCAGAAGAGAATATTCGATGTCATAGAAGTGCTGATTAAGCATTCCGGATAATAATAAAGATTATTGATAATCTCACGGTGAGATGTCATTC
>NZ_NFIQ01000252.1 GCF_002159455.1 Flavonifractor sp. An306 | reverse complement strand
GCACCGTGACTATTGAGAACCTGCTGCCCGGCGTTTATACCGTCACCGAGCAGAGTGTGCCGGAGAATTATATCCTGGATACCACCCCTCAGCAGGTGACCTTGGAGCCGAATCGGGACGCCACGGTACAGTTCCAGAATTACAAGCGGCCCACACTGACTATCCACAAGGTGGACATCAACGGCAACGCCCTGACGGGGGCCATCTTTGAGGTCAAGACCAAGGCGGGCGTGAAGATCGGAGCCTTCCCCGTAGGCCAAGACGGTTCCATTACCATTGAGAATATCCACTTGGATGAGGGCTACTACATCGTTACCGAAATCCAGGCCCCGGAGGGCTACATCCTGGACTCCACCCCCCATGAGGTCTACCTGCGGCCCGGTAAGACCACCGAAATCACCATTGAGAACGAGAAGAAACCGGGCCTGACCATCAGGAAGATTGATTCCGTCACCGGCAATGCTCTGCAGGGGGCAAAGTTTGAGCTTTGGGTATTGCCACAGGATGCCCGGCAGATAAAAAGAGGTGATCATTACGGCAGAGCAAGACCATGTTACTAAAATTACAGAGGATAATCCGGATGCTTTTTGGGATTTGATTCATCAGGCAAAAACCGCTTGCGGCCA
>NZ_NFIQ01000251.1 GCF_002159455.1 Flavonifractor sp. An306 | reverse complement strand
CCACCTCGATGGTCACCGCCCGGTGGTCGTTGGAGGAGCTGGAGGAGCACCAGCTCCGGTCCCCCTCGTCCACGATCAGGCCGATTTTGCCGTCCTTGTCCACCACGTAGTTGCAGGAGGCCTGGGCGCTCTCTTTGGCAAACCACGCCCCGGCGGACTGTGCCGTCACCTGACCCACATAGCAGTGGATGGTGATGGTGTCAATGGCGTGATTCCTGGGGTGGGTACGGTTGGGAGACAGGCAGGTATAGACCGCCAGCGGACTGTTACTCACCGCACATCACCGCTCTCACGCCGTCCAGGTCGCCGGCGGAGCGCAGGTCGATGATCTCCGCCATGTGGGCGGTGTAGTCGGCGTTGAAGGTGTTGATGATGTCGGCCTCCTCCCCGTCGTCAAAGGGGCCGATCTCCGCGGCCACCGCCTTCCAGTCCAGGTGCTCCGCGCCGCCATAGTGGGGGGCGCCCTCCTGGCCGGCGTTTTTCACGTTGGCCAGGAACATATTGACCCCCTCTTTCCAGCCCATGTTGGCGGCAGTCCCCAGGTCGATGATCTCGTTGACGTACTTGTGCAGCTTCTTGTTCATAGTCTTTTCTCCTTTGCAAATATATTCCCACACCGTCAGGCGTTGGGTCCGTTG
>NZ_NFIQ01000250.1 GCF_002159455.1 Flavonifractor sp. An306 | reverse complement strand
AGTCACGGGCGCGGCCATGCCAGGTCAGCAGGTACTCCACGGCCTCCGGGAAACTTTTGTTATAGAACCGCTGGAGGAATGTGATGGCATCTCCGCCGATGCCCTCTGAATAGCGGAACCAGGTACGTCTGTCCTTGATTCGGATGCTGTCCATCTCCTGCGTGGTGTAGTACCTGCCGATCCGCTTCACCTGGTAGCCCAGGGAGATCAGCAGATCCGGAAGGTCCGTGTCTCGGACAGTGGCCATTTCAGCCTCTGTAAAACGAGTTTTTTCTGACGTTTGTATCATGTTCACCCCCCTTCTAGGAAAAACAAAAAAGGGGCCGGAGGACGCATCTGCTTGCGATGTGTCCTCCGGCCCCTTGCTTTGACTCCTTGTGTTATTGTTCGATGTCCGCTGTGTCTCTCTCCGCCTCTGTGCTGGCCTCTCTGGCGTCTGGGGTGGTACCGGCGGCTCCGTTGTCCTCCGGGGCTTTCTCGGTGCTCTCAGGGGCCTCCTGTGGGGCCAGGCTGGCTTCAGCTTCCGCCAACGCCTGCTCGATCAGGCCCAGGACGAAGTCCCGCTGGGTGAGCTTTACGCCGGTCCGAGCCGTTTCTCTGGCCAGGTGGGTCTTGATGCGCTGGAAGAGTTCCTCGGAG
>NZ_NFIQ01000025.1 GCF_002159455.1 Flavonifractor sp. An306 | reverse complement strand
GGGCTGGGGCGCGGGCTCCGGCGGGGCGCTGTCCCGGCCGGCGTGGCGGAAGGCCGCAAACAGCGTGGGCACCGCCCCCACCAGGGTGAACAGATACAGCAGGACCAGGTTGCCCCAGTAGGCCCTGGACACGGTATATTCGGTATTCAGCAGGGAGTCCAGCGCCCGAAAGGCGGAAAATATGTCTATATCAAGGGTGCGGGCCACGCTGACCGCAAAGTCCAGCCGGTTGCCCAGGTAGGTCATGAAAATCGTCAGAATGGAGGCGATCACCGCCCCCTTCCGGGTCATGGCGCCGCCCAGCAGCCCATAGCCCTTGATGGCGCAGACGGCCAGCACCACGCCGCAGAACGAGGCCACATAGCCCAGCTGGCCCACCGCCACAATGCAGGCCACGCCGATCAGGGAGCCCAGAAAGGCCCCCACCAGGCCGGCCAGCACATGCTCGCGCTTTGCAGTTTGCATTCCCTTTTCCTCCCTGTGTTCAGCCTACGGCTCCAGATAGAGCATAACCGCCACGGTGCATATCTGTCCGGCGAGGTCCACGTCCAGCGTCCCGTGGTACTTGTCTATGGCGCGCTGGACAAGGGAGCCGCCCAAACCGCCAGCCCCCTCCGACTCAGGCGCCGGACCGTCATCGCTGTAGGCCATCTTTAGATAAAAAATGCCCCGGTCCACCCGCAGGGAGAGGGAGAGCCGCTTCTCCCGGCTCTTTTCCAGCGCCTCCACCGCGTGGTCCAGCAGGCTGCCCAGAATGATGTTCCAGTCAAAGGCGTCCGCGGTAAAGTCCTCCGGCAGCCGTATGTCCAGGGTCAGCCGGGCACCGGCCCGCTCCGCCTGGGCCAGCTTGTAGTTCAGCATGCTGTCGATGTCCGGGTTGCCGGTATGGACAAAGCCCGGCTGGGCCAGCTGCTCCAGGCAGCGGTCCAGATACCGCCCCAGCTCCTCCGTCTGCCCCGCGGCGGCGTATTGCCGCACCACCGCCAGGTGGTTTTTCATGTCGTGGCGCAGGGCGCTGACCTGCTGCTGGGACTGGCGCATCAGCTCGAATTCCGCCCGGTAGGCCTGATTCTGCCGGGCCAGCAGCTCGGTTTCGTAGTAGGCGGCGCTGTACTCCTCCAGCCGGTCCAGCACATAGAAGGTCAGCAGGTTGATCAGCATCAGCATGATGGAGACCGGCAGGAAAATGGGATTGCCCGCCGGGTCGTAAAAGACGAAGATGAGCAGAATGTGGACGGCCAGCGTGCCGGTGGGCAGGCAGAGAATGGCCAGCCAATAGAGCCGGGAGAGCCGGGGGCTGGTTTTGGGCATGTGTATCCCCTTCAGGCTCAGGGAAATCATCAGAAACAGCAGCTGCGACAGCATGGTGCCGGTCACCCAGGCGGTGCGCGGGGGGAGCGGGAAGAAGGCCATGAGGCCGCCCACCAGGCCCTCGCACAGGACCATCAGCGCCACGATCCCCAGCGCCCGCGTCAGCCGGCCCAGCACCGTGCCCGCGTACAAAAAGGCCAGCCCGCAGTAGATGCCGATGGTCAGCGCCCCGTTGACCGCCGGCGGGGTGTTCAGCACCGCCTTCAGCCCGCAGAGCAGAAAGCAGAGGAGAAAGCCGGCCCATTCCTTGTTTTTGTCCGCGGACTGGCGGTCAAAATAGACCCCGTACAGGCGGTATGCCCCGTTTGTCTGCACGGCGGCAGCGATGATGCGCACAAGGACAGTCAAAAAATCTTGCATGGATACGACCCTCCTGACAGCCTGCTCCTATTATATGGATTGTCTGTCAGCTCGTCCATGAAATGCCGAAATTCGTCGCCCAACCGCCGAAATTCGTTATCTGCCCGGCCTACGGCTCCAGATAGAGCATGACCTCTGCAGTAAATACCGTCCCGGCGCTGTCCAGCCGGAGTTCCCCGTGGTATCGCTCCACGGCGCTCCGGACAATGGACAGCCCCAGACCGTGTTCCGGTCCGCCCTTTCGGGAGCGGTACTCCGGGCCGTCCGGTCGCTCCGTCCGCAGCGCCGCTCCGTCATAGCTGTTGACAAGGTTCAAAAAAAGCATCCCACGGTCGGCCGTCAGGGAGAGGGAGAGCCGCTTGTCCACACTCTTTTCCAGCCCTTCCACCGCGTTGTCCAGAAGGTTGCCCAAAATCACGGCCAGGTCAAACACATCCGCCGCCAGGTTCTCGGGCAGGCGCACGTCCACCTCCAGCCGGGCCCCCGCCCGCTCCGCCTGGCCCAGCTTGTCGTTCAGGATGCCGTCAATCTCCGGGTTGCCCGTGGAGACAAAGCCGGGCCGGGCCAGCTGCCGGCCCAGACGACCCAGATACCGCTCCAGCTTTTCCGTCTGTCCCCGGGCGGCATAGGTCTCCAGGACAGCCAGATGATTGTTCAGGTCGTGGCGCAGGGCACGGATCTGCCGCTCCGACTGGCGCAGCCGGTCAAATTCCGCCCGGTAAGCCCGGTTCTGCTGCTTGAGCAGCTCCCTCTCGCGGGACAGGCGGACCATGTCCGCCGCCAGCTCAAGCCGGCTGCCCAGACAGGCCGTAAGAGCCGTAACGGCGCAGGCTACGGCCCCGCTCCACCCGAATCGTACGCAGTCCCACTTTCTTGCCTCCATCTCCACCCTCCCGCTTTCTTTCCGCTTTTGTCTGGAATATTCTGACTACCATTTTATCCGATTTTTCCAGGCTGGCAATTTGTATTCGTTGCGGTTTTTAGTTGGAAATCGTTGCTTTTTGTGTGTTTATGTCCTATACTGATACCCAGTATCTGACGGCTGGCCCAGGAGGGAGGCGCTGCGTATGGACCAGGCGCTGCTGGTTTTGCTGGTGGAAGACGACCCCGTTGCCTGCAGGGAAATGGTGGAATGTATGGAGAGCCGGGAGGACATTTCACTGGTCAGCGTGACCAACAACGCCCGCCGGGCGGCGGAGCTGATCCAGGACTTCCACCCCGACGCGCTGATTTTGGACCTGGAGCTCCATCAGGGCGGGGGAAACGGCCTGCAGGTCCTGGAGGACCTGCGGCGCATGGACCTCCCTTGGAAACCCTACGTACTGGTTACCACCAACAATTCCAGCGCCATGACCCACGAAGCCGCCCGGAATCTGGGGGCCGATTTTATCATGTCGAAGCACCAGGCCGGCTACGCACCCCAGGAGGCGGTCCATTTTCTGGCGCTGCTCCGGGACGGCATCCTGCGGCACAGGCGGCAAGCCCCCGCTGGCAGCGGGCGGGAGGCTCCGGAGGTGTTGCGCAAAAAGCTGGCCCGCAGGATCATCGCGGAGCTGAACCAGATCGGGGTAAGCACAAAGGCGGTGGGCTATCAATATCTGATCGACGCCATCCAGCTGGCGCTGAAGGGTCCTACCCCCAACGTCTGCGCCGCCATCGGCCAGAGCTACGGCAAATCGCCCGCCAGCGTGGAGCGGGCCATGCAGAACGCCATTGCCAGAGCCTGGCGGACCACGCCCATTGAAGATCTGCTCCGGTACTATACGGCCAGGATCAGCTCGGAGAAGGGCGTGCCCACCATCACGGAGTTTATCTACTACTACGCCGCTAAGCTCAAATCGACGGATTAAAAAAGCGAGCCGCAACCGCGGCTCGCTTCCTACATAACTTTGCTTGTGGGCGGGATGTACAACATGCTTGAGGTCTGGATCAAATACGCTTTCATCATCGTGTGCGCCATGTATTCCTACCGGAAGCTGCTCCATCTGCAGCCCTCCGGCTCCGGGCGGCGGGGGGCCGCCTGCCGTGCCGCTCTGTCCGCGGCGGCGCTCACGGCTTGTACCGTTCTGCTGCGGGTGACGGTACCCGCCGTCAGCCTGCTGGGCATGGCGGCCGTGTCCATTCCCGTGTTCAGACGCCTTTCCATGGAGCCCCTTCCCAGAGCCGCCGCCTGCACCATCCTGGCCTATGGGGTCAGCTATGGGACGCTGGCGGCCGCCGCCACCCTGTCCGCCGTGCTGGAGGCCCTGGTTCTCTCACTTCTGGACATCCCCGTTGCCCCCATCTGGCGTATGCTGACGGCGGGCGTTCTGCAGCTGTGCGCGACCCTGCTCCTCTTTCAAATGAAGCGTCTGAAGCACGGCCTTGTCTTTCTGGTGGATTCCGGCAGCAGCGACGTGGGCGTTTCCATCAGCGTCGCCATTCTGGTCACGGCCTCCCTGCTGGGAATCAATCAGGACGCTCACCTGGCCTATCTGGTCCTGACCTGCTTTTTCCTGTTTTCCGGCATCACCCTGTGGCTCTGGTGGAAAGACCGGACCGCCGCCGTGTACCGGAAGGAGCTGTATCTCCGGGAGATCCAGGAGCTGAACCAGCAGTTGGAGGAAAAAAACAGCCAATTGGAGCGGCTGCGGCAGGAAAACGAGCGGCTGGCGGCCATCCTCCACCGGGACAACAAGCAGCTCCCCGCCGCAAGCGCCTGCGTGCGGGACTTTCTCCGCAAGGCGGGCCGGACCCTCCAGGGGGAGGCCTGCGCATCGGCGGCGGCGGAGGTATTGGAGCATCTGGAGGCGGTCATACGGGACCGGCAGACGGCTCTCCGGGACTATGCGCAGGAGAGCTGTCAAACCCCGGACACAGGCAGCGGGTCCATTGATGTGACGCTCCGGTTCATGGCCGGCCGGGCCGCCCAGGCGGGCATCGAGTTCCAGAGCTCCATCCCGGCCAACCTCCCCCTATGGATGGAGGACCAGGTCCGGGAGGAGGACCTCAACACCCTGCTGGCGGACCTGCTGGAGAACGCCATTATCGCCACCTCCTCCAGCCCTGTACGCCGGATGCTGCTGCAGATTGCGGAGACAACCATCGACATCTATGACAGTGGGGCCCCCTTCCCGCCGGAGGTACTGGTCAGCTTCGGCCTGCGCCGGATGACCGGCCACCCGGAGGACGGCGGCAGCGGGATCGGCCTGGAAAACACCTACCGGCTTTGTCAGACGTACAATGCCAGCTTTGTGCTGGAGGAATACGGGGAGGACCGCTATTATACCAAGCGGGTGTCGGTCTGCTTTGACGGCCTGGGGCAATACCGGCTCAAGCTGCCCGACCCGGCCCGGGCCAAGGCCGTCTCGGTAAACCCCAAAGCGCTGATATCCCAATAGACGCAAGATACAGGAGAGCCTACTCCAGGTAAAACACCGGCCCCTTGGGGGGAAAGGGCAGGCTGCGCCCCCGGGGCACCAGAAAGGCGTGGTCCCGGCCGTAGAGGTTCAGCCGGTCGCACTCGCAGTCGGTGATCACCAACAGCGGGGCCTGCCTGGGGAAGTCGGGGGCGTGCTCCAGCAGCTCTACCCCCGGCTGGAGCACCGTGCCCCCCCGGCCCCGGACCTTGACGCTGCCGGCGATGTCGGCCGCCTCCATGTACCCCTGGTCGTAGGGGGCGGCGTCGCAGAACACCACCCGCACCCGGTTTACGTCCCGGGCGGCGCTGTAGCTGGCAATGGCCCCCAGGGCGGCGGCCAGCAGGGAACGGTCCATGGACCCGGAAGTATCCAGCAGCACGCCGAAGGTGCGCCCCGCCCGGGCCTCCTCCTCCAGATGCCAGGAGGGGCGGGGGATGTCCGGCGTGGCCGACTGGCGGCGGCTGAGCCGGGCATAGGTGCGGCGCTTTTCCAGGGGCTCAAACCGCTGGTCAAACCACCGGGCCAGCTTCACATCCCAGGGGATGGGGGGCTGGGACAGGGCCCGGATCTCCTCCACCAGCCCCTCGGGGAGATAGCCCCGCTCGTGGGTCTGGTGGTAGTCCAGCCCCCGCTGGATGGCGGAGCGGCACCAGCTGTCCAGATCCACAAAGTCTTTGGAGGCCGCCCAGTCCGGCGGGCCGAAGCGGATGTCGTGCTGGGCCATGCGCTTGTACTTGCGCAGATTGACCGCCAGCCGGTCGTACACGCTCTCCGCCGACAGGCCCTGCAGCTCCGGGTCGAAAAGCAGCCCCTCGGGCATGGAGCCCACCTCCATGTCCCGCAGCCACTGGTTGATCACATAGTCGCAGGCCACGTTCCACAGCTCCGGATCCCGTTTGCCCAGTCTTGCCTCATGGCACAGGGCGGCGTGGAGGTACTCGTGGGCCAGGACAAACCGCCACTCCTCTTCGGTCAGTCCAGCGGATGGATTGACATAAATCTCCCGCAGATGCATGGAGATGGCGGCCACCGGAACGTCCATCCGCTGGACAATCAGGGGGTCGTCCACCAGCCGGAAGCCGGAGGCCACGCCCCCCAGCAGGGGATAGCTGGACAAAAACCACTCCCGGGCCCGCTGGATGGGGCCCATTTTTTTGTGGGACCCCGGCGGGGTGGTGACGCCCCCGGCGTAGTCCACGGCGGAGCGCAGCGCGTCCCGGAGGCTCTCGGCAAAGAGCTGCCGCCAGTCGGTGGGCCCTTGCCACCAGCTGGCCCGGATGGGCTCCCACACCAGGTCCGGCCGGCCGCCGCTCATGGTGGAGAAGCGGAAGTAGGCGTCGTCGCTGTGCTCCTTCAGCCAGCGGTAGAGGGCCTCCTCCTCCCGGGTGTTGGGGGGCAGGGGGGCGGAGAGCTCCCCCGGCGGCGTGCCGATGTGCAGGTCGGACAGGTACCGGGCCGCCACGCAGTCACAGGCGGCGTTCCACACCAGGTCCCCAGCCCGGTCCTCCCGGATGTGGCCCAGGGCCAGGTGGAGCAGGCAGTGGGCTATCACGTAGGCCCACTCCTGGGGGGTGGCCCGGCGGTGGCTGTTGGCGTAGAGGTCCCCGTTGGCGGTGATCCACGCCCAGTCCTCTTTTGCCATGGGGTAGCTATTGTCAAAATGGGGGGTGGCCTGCTTCATCAGGGGCCCCAGCACCGGGTGCAGGGTCACCAGGCCGCACCCGCCCTGAAAGGCCTCCTGGGCCGGGTTGGCCTTCTGCTGCTTTCTGCCGCTCATCCGTTGCGCTTGTCGGCCAGCCGGGGCAGGTCCCGGAACAGCTCCACCACAAACCAGTCGGGCAGCTCCCGGCCGTCCTCCGGGGTCACCGCCATCCGGGCGATCTCCAGGCTCAGGTCGGCCAGCTCGGTGATGCGGTCCTTGGCCTGGAGCACCAGGGCGCGGCTGTCGGCGCTGAGCCGGCTCCGCTCCGGGGGCAGCTCCTTTACCAGCCGGGCCCGGAGGGACTGGGCCAAAAAGTAGAGCACGTCCCGCTCCTCCGGCTTGTCCGGCCAGGGCTGCTGGCCGGAGAGGATCTTGTCCAGGGCGTACTGGCTGCGCACCTGGCGGATGTAGGCCAGAAACTGGGTGGCGTGCTGGGGGGTGAGGCAGCCGGCGGCCAGCACCCGCAGGCTGTCCACGTCGATGTCCGGGCCCCAGCTGTGGATGGCGTCGCTGAGCATGTGCCAGGCCCGGGGGGTGGAGAAGGGCTCCTCGCTCTTGGGGGGCCTGGACCACAGGTGGTCCGGCCGGCTGGTGATGTAGTCGTAGACGTAGGGGTGGATGTTGTGCTGCCCCGCCCACTCCAGCCACAGCCGGGGGCTGGCGGTGAGCTCCACATGGAACATCCGGTTGATGAGGGCGGAGGACATGGGCCGGGTGATGGCGTTGTCCTGGGCCCGGTTGCCCGCCCCCAGCACGATGGAGCCCTCGGGCAGGTGGTATTCCCCGATGCGCCGCTCGTGGATCAGGGAGTAGAAGGCCTTCTGCACCTCGGAGGTGCAGGCGTTCAGCTCGTCCAGAAAGAGCACATAGGGCTCCTGCCGGGCGATGGAGCGGGGCGGGCAGAACTGGCTGAAGCCGTCCTTGATCTGGGGCACGCCGATGATGTCCTCCGGGGCCAGCTGGCTGCCCAGCAGGGAGACGCACTCCAGCCCCAGGCTGTGGGCAAACTCCTCCACAATGACGGATTTCCCGATGCCGGGGGCGCCCCAGATGAACACCGGGCGAACCAGCCCCACGTTCAGCAGAATGTCCAGCAGCTGCCTGTGATTGACGGTAATGGTGAGATTCATAATCCTCCTTTGGGCCTGCGGAGGCGAGCCGCCGCTTTTGCCCGTGAAAGTGTGTGCTTTATTATACAATGGGCCTTTTGCAAGCGCAAGCGGCCGGAACCTTAAGAATGGGAAAGGCGCCTGACCGGATTGGTGAGTGGGATGGATACCCTGAGCTTTTAGCGGATTTGGAGAAAGTGTGGAAATTTTTCTGAAATTTCCAAAAAGGACTGTCAAAAGCCGGCCGGATGTGTTATATTCTTGCCAGTACCAGAGTACGGGAAAGGAAGGTTCATGATGGCACGGGAAAAAGCGGATTCCACAAAGAAGAAAGCGCCTGTGAAAAAGACTGAGGCTCCGGCCGCGGAACAGGCCCATCCCGCGGCGGTGGACACTGCCCCCAAGGAGACGGCTGCGCCCGCCGGGGAGCCGGCAGAGACTGCCGTCAAAAAGACCGCTACCACCAGAAAAAAAGCCGCCTCTGCCACGAAAAAAGCGGCTTCTGCTACAAAAAAGACCACGGCTGCCAGCCGAAAGACTGCTGCCGCCGCGAAAAAGAGCGCCCCTGAGGCGGCGCAGGCCGCCCCCGCTGCGGAGGAAAAACCCGCCGCTATGAAGCAGGCCGCCCCCGCTGTGGAAAAGCCCACCCCTGTGGCGGAGGAGCCCGCCCCAGTGAACGAAATGTCCAACCTGCCCCGCCGGAGCGTGGCGTTTATCGGCTCGGAGTGTCACCCCTTTGTCAAGACAGGGGGCCTGGGGGACGTGATGTACGCCCTGCCCCGGGAGCTGGCCCGGCTGAACTGCGACGTGCGGGTGCTGCTGCCCCGCTATGCCTGCATCCCCCAGGAATACCAGAACAAGATGGTCTATCGGGGCGAGTTCTACATGGATCTGGGCCGGACCGGGCGCAATTACTACGTGGGGATCATGGAGTACATCTGCGACGGCGTGGTGTACGACTTTATTGACAACCAGGAGTTTTTCTCCTCGGGCAACCCCTATACCAACCTGGTGGACGACATCCCCAAATACTGCTTCTTCAGCAAGGCCGCCCTGGCGGCGCTGAATTATATGAACTGGATCCCCGACATCATCCACTGCCACGACTGGCAGGCGGGCCTGGTGCCGGTGTATCTGCGCACCCTGTTCCAGGACAGCCCGGTGGGCCGGGCCAAAACGGTGCTCACCATCCACAACCTCCGCTTCCAGGGAGTGTACAACATCCCCACCATCCAGTACTGGACCGGCCTGCCCGACCATGTGTTCAGCATGGGGGCGCTGAAGCAGGACTGGGTGGAGGCCAACATCCTCAAGGGCGGGCTGGCCTACGCCGACCGGATCACCACCGTCAGCGGCACCTACGCCTGGGAGATCCAGAGCAGCGAGTACGGCGAGCGGCTGGAGGACCACCTGCGCTATCACAGCGGCAAGCTCCGGGGCATTGTCAACGGCATCGACTACGACATGTGGAACCCGGAGACCGACCCCGCCCTGGCGGCCAACTACGGCCTGGGCAACGTGCTGGACCACAAGATGGA
This sequence comes from Flavonifractor sp. An306, assembly GCF_002159455.1. Taxonomy (GTDB): domain Bacteria; phylum Bacillota; class Clostridia; order Oscillospirales; family Oscillospiraceae; genus Flavonifractor. The sequence continues at coordinate 37,560 of NZ_NFIQ01000025.1, read as the reverse complement.
AAACAAGCTGGCCATCCAGAAGGAGCTGGGCCTGGAGGAGGACACGGGCAAGTTTGTCATCGGCCTTATCTCCCGGCTGACCGATCAGAAGGGGCTGGACCTGGTCAACGCCATCATTCCCCAGGTGCTGGACGGACACACCCAGGTGGTGGTGCTGGGCACCGGAGACAGGCGGTACGAGGACGCCTTCCGCTACTATGAGCACACCTATCGCGGCTCCTTCAGCGCCTGCATCCAGTACGACGAGGCCAGAGCCCACCGCATCTACGCCGGCGCGGACGCGCTGCTGGTGCCCTCCCGCTTTGAGCCCTGCGGCCTGACCCAGCTCAACGCCATGCACTACGGCACTCTGCCCATCGTCCGGGAGACCGGCGGCCTGAAGGACACGGTGGAGCCCTACAACACCTTTACCGGCGACGGCAACGGCTTCACCTTCGACCGCTATGACGCGGGGCTGCTGCTGGATGCCATCAACCGGGCCAAGAGCCTCTACTTCGACAACCGGTATCACTGGGACGAGATCGTCCAGCGGGACATGGCCAAGGATGTCTCCTGGCAGAGGTCGGCCAGACAGTACAAGGACCTGTATCTGGAGCTGACCCCCTGGTAATGACAGAAATACAACGATAAAAAACGCCCGCAACGGAGCAGGCAATCCTGCCCCGCTGCGGGCGTCCGTATATCCGCAGAACCGGTCAGCCCTGGTCCTTCTGCATCATGATGCCCAGAATGGTCTTGTCGGTCTGGGTCATGCCCGGCGTGCTCACCAGGCCCATGTTCCGGATGGCCTGCTCCGGGGTGGCGGCGCAGATGCCGTCGCTGGCGCTGACCACCACGCCCCCCACGGCCAGATAGGCGCTGAGGAAGGCGGCGCTGGTGGCGGTGGCCAGCTTGAGGGCGCAGCCGATCTTGCCGCCGTCGCAGATCATGCCGGTGAGGTTGGCGCTCATGTTGATGATGGCCGCCCCCATCTGGGCGTCGCTGCCCCCCAGCAGCCACACCATGGCGGCGCTGGCGGCGGCGGCGGCCGACACGCCGCAGCCGCAGGTGGCGCTCAGCTTGCCGGTAAAGAGCTTGATGTACACATTGAGCAGGTGAGAGAAGGCCAGGGCCTTCTCAGTGGCCTCCTGGCTGGAGCCCAGGTGGCGGGCCAGCTCCACCACCGGAAGGATGGCGGTAATGCCGTGGTTGCCGCTGCCCGCGCTGCTCATGACGGCGTAGGGACAGCCGGACATGCGCCCCTCGGCGCTGGAGGCCACCCGCACCATGGTGTTGGCCATCAGGCTGTCCCCCAGCACGCCGGCGCCCAGCTGGGTTTTCAGGGTGTCGGCAATGCCGATGCCCAGCCGGTTTTCCAGGCCGAAGTCGGAGAGCTTCTCATTCATCTCCGCCCCGTCCAGCATGAAGGCCAGTTCCTCCTGGCTGGCGCTGTCCACCAGCTCCCGGATCTGGGCCACCGTCATGGACTTCAGCTTTTCGTGGAGGGCGTCCTCGCTGTCCAGGCTGAAGGGCTTCTCGTACAGCACCTGGTTGTTGGCGCTGGTGTAGACAATGTTGGAGTGGGTGCCCCGGATGGTGCTGATGCCGATGCCCCGGGTGGTGATGATCTCGGCGTGGGCGTACAGCTGGGTCTCCTCCTCGGCGATAGACACCGAGACCTGCTTTTCCTCCACCAGCCGGGTGGCCTCCTTGCTGACGATGCTGTTGATCTCCTCCAGCAGCTCCAGCCCCTTTTCCGGATTTCCCAGGCAGGCCCCCAGGGCGGCGGCGTATTTCAGCCCCACCCGGTTGAAGCCGGGAATCCCCACCGACATGCCGTTTTTGTAGATGCCCGGGTTGACTTCCATCTTGATGGACACCACCTGCCCTCCAATGGCGTGGTAGGCGTCGGCGGCGCACAGGGCCACGCACACCGGCTCGGTACACCCCAGGGCGGGCACGACCTCCTGGTGGAGCAGGGTGAGCATTTCTTCCTTGGTCAGCTGCATGACAATCTCTCCTTTTCCAAAACGCGCGTACAAATGGGCGCCAAGTTCTTCTGTCGAAAAAAGAAGCAAGTTTTGTGCCAAGACTTCCGCCGGGGCCAGGAACCCCATTTGAGGCAAATTTCTGGGTTTTTGTGGGAAAAAATAGGCGGTTTTTCTTGACTAACTCCTGATTTGCGGGCCATGATAAGGGTAAATAGGTTAAAGAATAGGTTAATTGGTTGGGGGGATTGGATGAAACAGGACATCGCGGTCATCTCGCTGGACCCGCTGGCGGGGCAGTTTTACGCCGGGCAGGTGCGGGAGCTGTTCGGCCAGCGGGTTTCGGTGGACGCCTACAGCGTGCAGGACGGCTCGGTGGGGCACATTTCCCGCCGGTACGCCCTCTATATGATCACAACCGACGCCTTTGACACGGTGGGGGACCTGCACCAGTATGTGCCCATCGACGGAGAGATGATGGAGATTCAGGTCACCTTTTTGTGGTCGGTGATCCGGCAGCTCCAGGCCCTGCCGCCGGGGCGGCGGGCTCTGTTTGTCAACCTGAGCCAGAAGATGTGCCGGGAGGCGGTGGTCCACCTCAACCAGCTGGGGGTGAACCAGCTGCTGATGGACCTCTACCACCCCGGAGCCCCCCGGCCCGATATGTCCAAATACGACTATGTGATTACCCCCAGGGAGGGCCGCTACGTGCCGGAGGGGGCCAGGGAGATCATCGACATCGGCCAGCGGGTGTGTACCAGCTCCACCATGATCGAGGCCGCCCTGCGCCTGGGCTATGAGGATCTGCTGGAATCCGAGGCCTTCCGGCGGTACCAGGAGGGGGTGGCCACCAACACCTACAGCTTCGACCGGGTGTTTTCCAGGGGCCTTCGCCTGGAGAGCCAGTTCGACATGCTGATGGAGATTCTGGACGAGGGCCTGGTGGGGGTAAACGAGCACGGCCAGGTGTTTGCCTGCAACAGGAAGATGGAGGAGCTGACCGGGATCCCCCGGTCGGAGGCCCTGGGGCAGCCCGCCGGGCAGGTCTATCCCTTTATCCCCTTTGACGCCTGCCTGCGGGAGGAGCGGCCCCAGCCGGCCTGCGTGGTGGGGGTGGGGGAGGTCAATATGAACGTGGCGGTGACCCCCGTGCTCCGGGGTGGCAACTGTATCGGCGCCTTTGCCACCGTCCAGCGGTTCTCCGACGCGGAAAACCGGCAGAATGAGCTGCGCACCCAGCTGCACCACAAGGGGTATCGGGCCAAGTACACCTTTGCCGACGTGCGGGGGGACTCCCCGGCCCTGAGGCGGTGCATCACCATGCTGAACAAGATGTCCCAGACCCAGCTGCCCATCCTGCTTATCGGGGAGACCGGCACCGGAAAGGAACTGTTTGCCCACTCCATCCACCGGGCCTCCCCCCGCTCCTCCAGCCCCTTTGTGGCCATCAACTGCGCCGCCATGCCGGAAAACCTGCTGGAGAGCGAGCTGTTCGGCTATGAGGAGGGGGCCTTCACCGGGGCCAGGCGGGGGGGCAAGCCCGGCCTGTTTGAATTCGCCCACAAGGGCACCCTGTTTCTGGACGAGGTGGAGGGGATGAGCGCCGCCCTCCAGTGCAAGCTCCTGCGGGTGCTGCAGGAGCAGGAGATCATGCGGGTGGGAGGAAACCGGATCATCCCTGTGGATGTGCGCATCGTGGCCGCCACCAACGAGGACCTGGAGGAGCGGGTGGAGGCGGGCAGCTTCCGGCGGGACCTCTATTACCGGCTCAATACCCTGCCGGTCCTAATCCCCCCGCTGCGGGAGCGGGGAGAGGACCTGCTGCTGCTCATCGAGCAGTTCCGCAAAGAGAACGGAGCGGAGTTCACCCTCTCCCCGGAGGTGAAGCAGCTGCTGCTGACCCACCAGTGGCGGGGCAACATCCGGGAGCTGCGCAACGTGGTGGAGTATTTCAGCTATGTGGGCAGCCCCGTGATCGGCCCGGAGGACCTGCCCCCCACCTTCCACTACCTGCCCGTGTCCGGCGAGGGGGCCGCCGTGTCCCCCGCCGCCCCAACCACCGGCTTTCCCTACCTGAAGGAGTACCCCAGCCGGGACCAGGACTTTGTCCTCCGGTATCTCTACCAGGCCGGGGAGAATGGCGGGGGCGCGGGCCGGGAGAGCCTGCTGAAGGCGGCCAGGGAGGCCGGGCTCACCTGCTCCCAGCAGGAGATCCGGCGCATCCTCCTGTCCCTCAGCCAGCAGGGGCTGGCCCGGGTGGGCAGAGGCCGGGGGGGCACCTGTCTGACCCCCAATGGCCGGCTCTGGGCCCAGCGGCTGGCCAAGTAGTCCGGCGCAGCCAAAAAATGGTCAATTGGATTAACCAATTATAAAACGGGTTGTGCTTTAACCAGTTAAATAGGCGGGCCCACGGAGGGATTTGCCGGCAGCTCTGCGCCTGTTGCATAAAACGGGAGCTGAAAAATTGGGCAGGATGAATAAAATGAGGAGGCGGATCAAAAAGCTGGCGGGAGAACGGGAATCCGGCATGTCCCTTGCTCAACCAGAGGACAAACCTCATCGGGAAAGGATGGTATTGTAATGAAGTACAATTTTGACGCCGTCGTTGACCGCAAGGACAACTGCGCGGCCAAATATGACGAGCGGGTTAAAAAGTTTGGAACGGACCAGGTGATCCCCCTGTGGATTGCCGACATGGACTTTAAAACCGCCCAGCCCATTATCGACGCCCTGACCGCCCGGGCCCAGGAGGGCATCTGGGGCTACACCAGCCGCCCGGCCCATTATTTTGAGGCCATCCGGGGCTGGCAGAAGCGGCGCAACAACTGGGAGATCGACCCCGAGCTGATGAGCTTCAGCCTGGGAGTGGTGCAGTCCATCAGCGCCATGGTCCGGCTGTTCACCCCTGAGGGGGGCAGCGTGCTCATTCAGCCCCCGGTGTATTCCGAGTTCTACGACATGACGGAGGCCTCGGGCCGCAAGGTGGTGGAGAACCATTTTGTGGAGCGTGACGGCAAGTGGGAGATGGACTGGGCGGACTTTGAGGCCAAGCTGGAGCAGTCCGACCTGTTCCTGCTGTGCAACCCCCACAACCCCCTGGGCATCGTGTGGACCCCGGAGGAGCTGCGGCGGATGGCGGAGCTGTGCATGAAGCACCATGTGGTGATGTTCTCCGACGAGATCCACTCCGACCTGATCTTCCACGGGAAAAAGCACACCCCCACGGCCACCCTCTCCCCGGAGATCGCCCGGTATGTGGTCACCGGCATTTCCGGCACCAAGACCTTCAACCTGGCCGGCCTGCAGGCCTCCACCGTGGTATTTCCCAACCGCCACATGAAGGAGGTCTTTGACCAGTACTGGATGCGCATGGACATCCACCGCAACAACGCCTTCTCCCTCATCGCCATGGAGGCCGCCTTCAACCAGGGGGAGGAGTGGCTGGAGCAGCTGCTGCCCTATCTGTCGGCCAACTTCGACTACGTGGTGGACTACTGCGCCAAGCACATTCCCAAAATCAAGACCTACGCCCCCGACGCCACCTATCTGATGTGGCTGGATTGCCGGGGCCTGGGGCTGGACAATGAGGCCCTGCGGAAGTTTATGATCGAAAAGGCGGGCCTGGGCCTGAACGAGGGCTGGACCTTCAGCCGCAGCCTGGACGGGTTTATGCGCCTCAACGCCGCCTGCCCCCGCAGCGTGCTGGAGCGGGCCATGGCCCAGCTGGAGCAGGCGGTCAACGCCCTGTAACAGTTCCTTTGATTTTGACGCGATAGGAGTAAAAGACCATGCACGTTACGATTATCGGCAGCCATCTCTGCCCCGACACCCTGTACGCCATCAACGTCCTGGCGGCCCGGAAGGTGGACATCACCTTTCAGAACCTGTCGGCCAGCCTGGCCGATCTGAAGGCCTACCTGGCCCTGCGGGAGAGCAGCTCCCTGTTTGACGGACCCAAGGCCAACGGCACCCTGGGGATCCCCTGCTTCATCCTGGAGGACGGCTTCACCACGCTGGAGCTGGAGGAGGTTCTGGCCCGGCTCTGACCGGCTTCGCCCACGGGACGGGCCGCCTTTCCCCCTCCGGCGTCCCTCGACGGGCCGGGGGCGATGTGCTATAATAATCAGCTATACTTGAAACCGGGAAAAGGGAGTCCGTTCCATGAGCCTGTTACAGAGTTTGTTAGACGCATCCTCCCACGCCGTCCTCACGTTGGACCGGCAGGGGATCATTACCCACATCAACCAGCGGGCCAAGCAGCGTTTCGGCCTGTTCAACCGCAGCCCCCACCCCCATGGCGCCGGCCGGCTGGAGGCGGGAGACGTGGTGATCCTGGCGGACACCGCCATCGGCGCCGACGATGGCGGACTGACGCCGGAGGACCTGGCCTGCATCGGCATCCAGGAGCGCAGGCTACGGACGGGGGACCGGATCGTGGCGGTGGGCCAGTACCAGACGCCGGGCAGCCGGGCGGTGTACAAATTCCTGCCCAGCCGGGACGCCGACCGGCTCCAGCTGCAGACCACCTTCCGCTCCCGCTCCATCACCGTGACCATCGAAAACAAGTCCGCCTCCGTGTTGGTGGACGGAGTGCCCTATACCATCGACTATTTCCTCTCCATCGGCCAGATGGTGATTCTGGACGGCGCCACCCTGGAGGTGAAGTTCTGGGAGGAAAAGGGCTACTCCGCCCGGAAGGAGTCCATCCGCAATCTGCTCCAGGGCGCGCCCTACATGGCCAAGGAGACCGGATACGAGATCTGCGTGGAGGGGTACCATTTTCAGGACTTCTTCGAGGGGGCGCTGTTCGAGGCCCATCTGGCCCAGGTGCTGGCGGGCCAGGCGGAGCGGTATGTGGACACCGCCTACGAGGTCAACGGCTATGAGCTCATCGCCTCCATCCTGCCGGTGGCGGGACCGGAGGGGCCGGAGGGGGTTATTGTCAAGTTCCGGAACGTGGAGGACCTGTGGGACGCCATTCTGGAGCGCAACAACGTCATCCGCTCCGCCGAGGAGAAGTACCGCCAGGGGGAGGAGGGGGCTCTGGCTCCCGCCCTGGGCGGGGGAGAGGGCTCGGCCTCCGTGAGGCGCTACGCCTACAAGCTCTCCCAGCTGGACTGCAACATTCTCATCACGGGGGAGAGCGGCACGGGCAAGTCCTTTCTAGCCCGCACCATCTGCCAGCTCCAGCCCCGGAAGGGGCCCGTGGTGACGGTGGACTGCTCCACCATCGCCCCCACCCTCTTTGAAAGCGAGATGTTCGGCTATGTGGGAGGCGCCTTCACCGGGGCCAACCCCAAGGGCAAGGCGGGCTTTTTTGAGAGCGCCGACGGGGGCACCATCTTCCTGGATGAGATCGGGGAGATCCCCCTGAACATCCAGGCCAAGCTGCTCCACGTGATCCAGAACAAGGAGGTCTGCCGGGTGGGCTCCACCCAGCCCATCCCGGTGGATGTGCGCATCCTGGCCGCCACCAACCGCAGCCTGCGGGAGGAGGTGGCCGCCGGACGGTTCCGGCAGGACCTGTACTACCGCCTCAGCGGCTTTTCCCTGGAGCTGCCCCCCCTGCGGGACTGCCAGGAGGACGTGTGCTTTCTCATCAATGACCTGATGGAGAAAATTGTGGAAAAGTACCGCGCCCCCCGCAAGCAGCTCTCCGGCGAGGCCTTCAGCCGGCTGATGTCCTACCGCTGGCCGGGCAACATCCGGGAGCTGGAAAACGTGCTGGAGCGGGCGGTGGCCCTCTCCGAGTCGGATATCATCTATCCCGAGCACATCCACCTGGAGAGCGAGCCGGAGGGCGGCACCTGGAAGGAGCTGCTCAAGCGGGAGGAGGCCAGGATCCTCCGGCAGACCCTGGCCCAGTGCGGCGGCAGCCGGAGCAAGGCCATGAAGCAGCTGGGCATGTCCAAAACTGTGTTTTACGGCAAGCTGAAGGAGCACCAGATCGAGTAAATGGGCCAGATGGTCCGGAAATCAGGAAAGCATGTTCTGAATTCCGAACTATTCTTGCCCGCCGGCGAAAGATTGAACAGGAATAAAATAACAAAATATGCGATGTTTTTCCTTAATCTCTGTGATAATATATAAATGCTTTTGTTTTAAATTGTGAGTTTCATACAAAATGCAACGGGGAGGGTCATTTGGTGTGAAATTTGCATTTTAAAATAAATACAACGTGGCAGCCCGGCAGAATTCCGGCTCCGCAAGGAAAAGAGACAGGAGGAATCAGCATGAGAGGTATTCTGAAGAAACTGGTCAGCGGGGTACTGGTAGGGTGCATTGCGTTTGGCACCATTGCCACCGCATCCGCCATCCAGGGGATGGTGACCAAGGAGCTCTACTATGGAGACATCTCGGTTTCCCTGGATGGGAAAAAGCTGACCCTGACCAACGAGGGGGGCGGCGCGGTGGAGCCCTTCGCCATTGACGGTACCACCTATCTGCCCATTCGGGCCATCAGCTCCGCCCTGGGTCTGGGGGTGGAGTGGAATCAGGAGGGTCAGGAAGTGAAGCTTACCAGCCCGGAAGAGCAGTCGGTTTCCTCCTGCATCCTGGTGCGGCCCCACGCCGACGGCGCGCCGGAGGCCACCGTCACCGTGCTGGAGAAGGACGGGGACTTCTGGAAGGAGACCATGTCCACCGATGAGGCCTTTGTAGGCAGAAACGGCACCACCAGCAACAAGCAGGAAGGGGACGGCTGCACGCCCCGGGGCATCTACACCTTTGGCCAGGCCTTCGGCGTGGCGGAGGATCCCGGCAGCGCCCGCGACTATCTGCAGGTGGGCGAGGACGACTACTGGGTGGACGATTCGGACAGCGTCTACTACAACCAGATGGTAAAGAAGAGTGAGACCGAGGGCCAGTGGGACAGCGCCGAGCATCTGGTGGAGGAGACCGTGGCCTATGAGTACGCCATTGCCATCAATTACAACACCTCCTGCACCCCCGGCAGCGGCTCTGCCATCTTCTTCCACTGCAGTACCGGCAACGGTACGGCCGGCTGTGTCTCCGTGCCCCGGGAGATGATGGTTGAGATCCTGCAGACCATTCAGGAGGACACCATTATTGTGATCATGTAACCTTCCCTGACGGGCCGGCCGTGGTTGGTCCGGCCCGGGCTCCAGGGACAGAGCAAAGAGAGGAAGCGAGGTATTCATAATGGATAAAAAAACAGTGATGAAGAACTATATGTTCCTGATCATCATGCTGGCCGCCATGGTGCTGGGCTGTATCGCGGGCTGGTTCTTCCCCAGCTTTGGCCACGCCATCAAGCCCTTCGGCACGGTGTTTATCAACATGATGTTCTGCGTGGTGGTGCCGCTGGTGTTCGCCTCCATCGCAAACTCCGTGGCCAGCGTGCGCAGCCGCCGGCGGGCGGGTAAGATCATGGGCACCACCGTGGCCACCTTCGTGGTCACCGGCGCCATCGCCGCCGTCATCATGTTCGTGCTGATGAAGGTTTTCCCCCCGGTACTGACCCCCTGGACCGACATGGCCACCGAGGCCATGGGCGAGCACGCCTCCCTGTCGGATATGATCGTCAATTTCTTCACCACCGATGACTTTGTGGGCCTGCTCAGCCGCAGCGCCATGCTGCCCCTGATCGTGTTCTCCATCTTCTTCGGCTTCGCCACCAACCTGGTGGGCGGCCCGGACCACATCATCGGCAAGTTCCTGGAGGGCCTGAGCGAGGTCATGATGGCCTTCGTGAAGATCATCACCTACTATGCCCCCATCGCCTTTTTCGCCCTGTTCGCCGACCTGGTGGCCACCTACGGCGCGGAAGTGGCTACCGCCTACGGCCGGGCCCTGATCGTGTACTACCCCCTGTGCTTCATCTACCTCTTCACCGCCTTCCCCCTGTTTGCCTGGATCGGCGGCGGCAAGCACGGCATCAAGACCATGTTCCAGCACATTGCCCGTCCCGCCGTCATGTCCCTGGGTACCTGCTCCTCCACCGCCACCATCCCCACCAACCTGCGTGAGGCGGAGGATACCGGCATCCCCAAGGACGTGGCCGAAATGGTCATCCCCATGGGCGCCACCATGCACATGGACGGCTCCTGCTTCTCCTGCGTGCTGAAGATCGCCTTCGTCATGGGCACCATGGGCTCCGATATGAGCTGGGGCATGCTGCCCATGGTGGTGCTGGTGGCCGTGCTCTCCTCCGTGGGCATGTCCGGCGTGCCCGGCGGCGGCTATATCGGCGAGTATATCATCTGCTCCATCTTCTTCCCCCAGCACATTGAGGTGGCCTTCCCCATCCTGGTGGCCATCGGCAACCTGGTGGATCCTCCCGCTACCATGATCAACTCCTCCGGCGACTATGTGGTCTGCTACATTGTGGCCCGTATCACCGACGGCAAGAACTGGCTGGAGAGAGCCATCAGCGGCAAGCAGCTTCAGAAATAATTCCCTCTTGACTTCCGGCGGCGGGGGCTTCGCCGCCGCCGGAAGACCCTCCCCGGGTCCAGAGAGACAGAAAGGAAGAGTCCCATGATCTGTGATAACATTACCGCCGCGGACGGCCGCCTGTACTTCGCGGGACAGGACGTGACGGCGCTGGCCCAGCAGTACGGCACCCCGCTGTACCTGATGGATGAGGACAAAATCCGGGAAAACTGCCGGACGTACCTGGCGGCCTTCCAAAAGCACTTTGGGGACAAGGCCCGCCCCCTGTATGCCAGCAAGGCGGCCTCCTTCAAGCGCATCTACGAGATCATGAAGGAGGAGGGCATGGGCATCGACGTGGTCTCCTCCGGCGAGATCTATACCGCGCTGCAGGCGGGCTACGATCTGGGCCAGGCCTATTTTCACAGCAACAACAAGACCGACGAGGATATCCGCTACAGCATGGAGCACGGCATCGGCTACTTTGTGGCCGACAACGTGGAGGAGATCCGGGCCATCGAGGCGGAGGCCGCCCGGCGGGGCATCCGGCAGAAGGTGCTGCTGCGCCTGACCCCCGGCATTGACCCCCACACCTATGAGGCCATCGCCACCGGCAAGGTGGACTCCAAGTTCGGCAGCGCCATTGAAACCGGCCAGGCCGAGGAGATCACCGCCTTCACCCTGGCCCAGCCCCATGTGGAGCTGATGGGCTTCCACTGCCATGTGGGCTCCCAGGTCTTTGCCGAGGACGTGTTCGAGCGGGCCGCCGTCATCATGCTGGAGTTTGTGGCCGACATGAAGAAGAAATTGGGCTACATGGCTCCCCAGCTGGACCTGGGCGGCGGTTACGGCGTGCGCTATGTGGAGAGCGACCCCCATCTGGACGTGGACGTGAAGGTGGCCCAGGTGGCCGACGCCATCAAGCAGACCTGTGCCCGGCTGTCCATCGAGATGCCGGAGATCCACATGGAGCCCGGCCGCAGCATCGTGGGCGCCGCCGGCATGACCCTGTACACCGTGGGTACGGTCAAGCGGATCCCCGGCTACAAAAACTATGTCTCTGTGGACGGCGGCATGACGGACAACCCCCGTTACGCCCTCTATCAGGCCAATTATACCTGCCTGCTTGCCAATAAGATGGACGAGAAAACCAACTTCACCTGTTCGGTGGTAGGCCGCTGCTGCGAAAGCGGCGACATCATCCAGCAGGGCGTCCAGCTGCCCGGCAGCGTGGGCCGTGGGGATATTCTGGCCGTGTGCACCACCGGCGCGTACAACTACTCCATGGCCTCCAACTACAACCGCCTGCCCCGTCCCCCCATTGTCATGCTGCGGGGCGGCCGGGAGCACTATGTGGCGGTAGAGCGGGAGTCCTTCGCCGACCTGTGTCGGAACGACCGGTAAGTCATACTCTGAACAAGTAAAACGCGGCCTTTCCCCTGGAGGGAAAGACCGCGTTTTTTCTTATCGTGTTTGACAGCTCAGTTCTCCCGCACGCCGTAGACCTGGGCCAGACGGAGTACCTTGCTGGCCCAGTTGAAGTGGGTGTTGTACTCGTTCATGCGGATGGCGTCGGCGCTGGAGGCCACCAGAAGCCCGTCCGCCCCATTCCAGCCGGTGATGGCCTGGGCGTCCCGGTAGTCTCCGGCGGAGACCTTCAGCATGTTGTTGACCACCGGGATCTGGTTGGGGTGGATCACCGTCTTGCCGATAAACCCGCTGAGCAGGTCCAGGGCCAGCTCCCGCCGCAGGCCCTCCTCCCAGCCGTCCCCGGAGAAATATTCCCACACGGGGCCGGAGACCACATACCGGCCGGCAAAGGTGGTGACCAGGTCGGTCAGCAGGTGGGCCACCGGCCGGACGTCGTAAATGGTGTCATGGACCGTCCGCCGCAACCCGAAGGCGTGGGAGAGGTCGTTGCCTCCCACCCGGACGTTGAGGATTCTGTCGGCCACGGTGTCCAGCTGCTCCTTCACCTGGGCCAGATGCTCATAGCGGGTGTGGAGGGGCAGCATGGCGGGGGACTCAAAGATGGGCATATAGCGGTAGTCCGCCCCGGCGGCGGCAATGTCCCGGATGGCCTGGATATAGGCCCCGCAGTTCTCCACAAAGAACTTGGGCAGGATAAAGCCCCGGAGGATGGAGGAGAAGGGGCGGTAGGCGGCGGCCAGCTTCCGCAGCTGCTGGGGGGAGCGCACCCGGACGAAAATGAGGGGGAGATAAAAGGCGTGCTCCGAGCGGTTGCGGCAAATCTCCTGCAGGATCTGATAGAGCTCCCCCTCCGCCTGCTCCACCAGGGCCTCCGGCACGGTGTCCTCCAGACAGAAGGCCAGAGAAAAGGGCTTGGGATACTGTTCCCGCAGCAGAGCGCCGGCAATGGTCCCGTGGGCGTGGGCCGGGCAGTACATCAAGGCGCCCACGTCATACCCGCTGAGTTGCTCGATCATCACAATCCCTCTTTACAGCTGAAAATCATATCCCCCAGACAGGGGGACAACCTAATAATTCTACCATAAAAGACAAGGGGAGAACATGAAAAGAAGATTAAAAAATTTTTAGGCACAAACAGGCCATTTTATTGGGTAAATGGCCCTTTCTTCAAGTTGAAAAAATTTTAAGAAATGCTATAATGGGAATGATTCCATACTTCAGTCGGAGAAAGTTGATGGCATGCTGAAACTGATCATACCGGAAAAACTCAATGACATATTCTTGCCGCTCTCCGGACGGAGGGAGGCGGGGGTTTACTTTTGCCGGATCGCGGGCTACTCCCCCGCCGTGGCGGACTTTCTCAAGGCCTATTACCAGTCGGCCAGACGCACGGGGGTGATCATCGACGGGAAGATCCCCAACCCCGACGTGAACAACCTGGCCTACTTCTCCGAGATGATGGGACAGGACTTCCGGCTGGACCGGGCCTTTCTGGACGGCAAGCTGCGCCGGTGGCTGCCCCGGATGGCCGATCCCCAGCGGGCCATCGTGGTGGAGGCCATGTTTTCCACCCTGCAGGACATGTTGCGGGAGGGGAAAAATGAAAATATGCTGCGCAACGCCTATATCAAATACATGTGCTGGCTCTACTACAAGTTTGAGCGCATCGTCAACCGGCTGGGGGCGGAGCAGCTGCCCCAGATCCTGTACGACGGGGCGGTGAGCCAGTACGAGCTGCAGCTGCTCACCGTGCTGTCCCGGGCCGGGGCCGACATTGTCCTGCTGGAGCGGGGAGGAGATTCCCCCTATCTGAAGCTGGACCCCAGCTCCGCCCTGTCCGTCCTCTACCAGGAGCCGGGCATGACCGCCTTTCCCGACGGCTTTGGCCTGAAGGGGCTCCAGGAGGAGCTGCGCAGGGAGGAAAACCGCCAGCGGCTCTACGGCCCGCCCCCCTCCCTCCGCCCCTGCACCAACGCCTGGATGAAGAGCCCCCAGGTCCAGGAGCTGCTTACCAGCGCCCAGGGCCGGGGGAGCGAGCCGGGCTTTTTCTACAACGGCTTTGTCATCCAGTACGGCGTGGAGGACAAGCTGCTCTTCTCCAACGATATGTTCTCCTTCTACAAGCAGCTGAAAAGCGGCCAGCGGCGGGTATGCCTGGTGAACGGCGGCATTCCCGCCCCCACGCCGGAGGAGATCGCGTCCATCAAGCGGCAGAACTACGCCAACGTGGAGCAGCTGGCGGCGGGCCTGACGCCCAACATCCAGTATCCCTCCAGCCAGGAGCTCCAGCGGCTGATGGTGAAGGCCTTCCTGGACCTGATCCTGGAGGAGGCCAGGGAGCCGGGCGGCACGGTCGCCCGCCTGACCAACAAGGCGGTCTATCTGCTGGCGTGGCTCAAGCGGTATCAGAAGGAGCTGTTTGCCGGCTGGCAGATGCCGGAGGTGGGGGTGTTCCTCCTCTTCGGCAGGTGCGCCACCCTCAACGAGGCCCTGTTCCTGCGGCTGCTGGCCCGGCTGCCGGTGGACGTGCTGGTGCTGCTGCCCGACGGAAACCAGGGCTGCCCCCTCCAAGACCCCGCCCTGCTGGAGCTGCGGTACGAGCAGTCCCTCCCCATGGACAGCTTCCCCGTGGAGCCCGCCCAGGTGCGGGTGAGCACGGCGGCCTACCAGGCCGAGCGGGACCTGGATTCGCTGATGTACCAGGACTCGGGGATGTACCGCAACCAGCAGTACGGCAAGGCGGAGACGGTCACCCTGCGCACCATGTACGAGGAGATCCCCATTTTGTGGGACCAGGAGCTGAAATACCGCCCCAGCTTTTCGGTGGTGGACCAGACGGTGACCATGCCGGTGCTGCTGGAGAAGATCTGCGGCGTGAAGGACGGGCAGACCAACGCCTACTGGCTGGAGCTGAAAAAGCTGGTGACGCCGGACACCCTGGTGGTCCGGTCGGTGCCCTGGCTCGCCGGGACGGACGCCAACCCCGTCAAGCCCTTCGCCACCCAATTTCTGAAAAACGGGCGGCTGCAGCGCAGCAAGATCAAGGAGCACAAGGCCTACCCCTACGGCATCCTCCGGGGGGAGATGCAGGAGCACCTGCTGGACAAGCTCCAGCTGCTGCTGGACCAGAAGGTGGTGGCGGGCACCTACCAGAACGGCACGGAGTACACCGTGGTGGCCACCGCCCTCAACCTGAACCGGGACCTGCTGCGGCTCATCCAGAAGTTTGACTTTACCAAGAAGAATCCCAAGCTCATTTTCATCAACACCACGGAAAAGATTCTCTCCCTGGAGGACAGCATCCTGGTGGCCTATCTCAACCTGGTGGGCTTCGACATCCTGTTCTTTGTGCCCACAGGGTATCAGTGTATCGAAAAATATCTCCCGGAGGGGTATGTGAACGAGCACCAGATCGGAGAGTACCAGTACGACCTGTCCGTTCCCAACCTCAATGCCGTCCAGGAGGGCGGACTGAGTTCCATCAGAAGACTATTTGGAAGGAGTACATGACTATGGGATTGGATTTCAGCAGACCCACCCCCAACGCCCTTCCCGACCAGGGGCAGGCCGCGGCCGCTCCCCCGGCGGAGCAGGAGAACTATCAGCAGTATGACATTGTGGCCGACCGCCAGGAGATGAGCCAGGCCCTGACCAACTCCCCCGAGGTGGACCGGCTGGCCAGCCAGATCGAGGTCTATAACCTGGAGACCATCGTCACCTTCGGCGCGGGGGCGGCGGAGGAGATCTCCAAGTGCTCCGACGTGGTGCTTAACAGCATGAACATGTCCCAGCTGGACGAGTCCAGCGCCATGCTCACCACCCTGGCCAAGATCATGGACAAGTTCGACATCGAGGAGATCAAGGAAAACCCCGGCCTGTTCGGCAAGCTTTTCGGCAATCTCCGCAAGCAGCTGGACAAGATCCTGGCCAAGTACCACACCATGGGCCAGGAGGTGGACAAGATCTACGTTCAGCTCAAGCAGTACGAGAGCGAGATCAAGCAGTCCAACCGCAAGCTGGAGGAGATGTTCCAGGCCAACGTGAACTACTACCACGAGTTGGTGAAGTACATCCTGGCCGGAGAGCAGGGCTGCCGGGAGCTGGAGGCCTACATCGCCCAGCGGCAGGCCGACATGGAGGCCAGCGGCGACAACTCCATCCAGTTCGAGCTGACCAGCCTGAACCAGGCCCTGATGATGCTGGAGCAGCGCACCCAGGACCTGCGCACGGCGGAGAACGTGGCCATGCAGGCCATCCCCATGATCAAGACCATGCAGTTCAGCAACATGAACCTGGTGCGCAAGATCAACTCCGCCTTCATCATCACCCTGCCGGTGTTCAAGCAGGCCCTCACCCAGGCCATCATGCTCAAGCGCCAGCGTATTCAGGCCGAGGCCATGTCCGCTCTGGACGAAAAGACCAACGAAATGCTCATCCGCAACGCCCAGAACACCGCCGAGCAGTCCAAGATGACCGCCCGGCTGGCCTCGGGCAGCTCCATCAAGATCGAGACCCTGGAGCGGACCTGGCAGACCATCGTCTCCGGCATCGACGAGACCCGGCAGATCCAGGAGAACGCCCGCAAGCAGCGGGTGGACGACCAGAAGCGGCTGGAGGCCATCAAGGCGGATTTCAACTCCAGGTACAGCATGCCTGAGAAGAAATAAAGAAACGATTCGGGAATAAGGAGGATATCACTATGCCGATCAATCTGACCAAGGGACAGAAAGTAGACCTGACCAAGGGAAATCCGGGACTGACCAAGATTGTGGTGGGCCTGGGCTGGGACGTGAACGCCTATGACTCCGGGGCGGCCTTCGACCTGGACGCGGCGGCCTTTATGACCAACGCCTCCGGCAAGTGCCCCAGCGAGAAGGAATTTGTGTTCTACGGCAACCTGGAGCACGCCAGCGGCTCGGTCAAGCACCTGGGCGACAACCTGACCGGCGAGGGCGACGGCGACGACGAGCAGATCGTGGTGGATCTGTCCCAGGTGCCCGCCAACGTGGAGCGCATCGCCTTTACCGTCACCATCTATGACGCCGAGAGCCGCAACCAGAATTTTGGCCAGGTGTCCAACGCCTATATCCACATCCAGGATATGGTGTCCGGCGCCGACCTGATCCGGTACGACCTGGGGGAGGACTTCTCCATCGAGACCGCCATCGTGGTGGGCGAGCTGTACCGGCACAACGGCGAGTGGAAGTTCAACGCCATCGGCAGCGGCTTCCAGGGCGGCCTGGCGGCGCTGTGCGGCCACTACGGAATTGAAGTTGCGTAAGGAGGAAACCAATCATGCCTGTTAATCTGAAAAAAGGCCAGAAAGTGAGCCTCACCAAGGACAATCCGGGCCTGACCCGTGTGGTGGTGGGCCTGGGCTGGGATGTGAACGCCTTTGACACCGGTGGGGCCTTCGACCTGGACGCGGCTGCCTTCCTGCTGGGGGACAACGGCAAGACCGCCCGCAGCGAGGACTTTGTGTTCTACGGCAACCAGAAGGACCCCTCCGGCGGGGTGGAGCACCTGGGCGACAACCTGACCGGCGTGGGCGACGGGGACGACGAGCAGATCAAGGTGGACCTGAGCCGCCTGCCCGACAACGTCACCCGGGTGGCCTTCACCGTCACCATCTATGAGGCGGAGGAGCGCCGGCAGAATTTCGGCCAGGTGAACAACGCCTTCATCCGCATCTACGACGAGACCAATGGCCAGGAGCTGCTGCGCTACGACCTGGGGGAGGACTTCTCCATTGAGACGGCGGCGGTGTTCGGCGAGCTCTACAAGAACAACGGCGAGTGGAAATTCAACGCCATCGGCAGCGGCTATCAGGGCGGCCTGGCGGCCCTGTGCGCCAACTACGGGGTCGAGGTGGAATAAGGAGGAAGCCATGGCCATCAGTCTGGAAAAGGGGAAAAAGGTCAATCTCCAAAAGAAGCAGAACGCCGGCCTGGGAGAGATCCTGGTCAACCTGAACTGGAACAGCAAGCCCGCCAAGCAGGGCTTTTTCGCCAGCTTGATGGGCTCCAAGAACTCCGGCGGCATTGATTTGGACCTGGGCTGCCTGTTTGAGCTGAAAAACGGCAGAAAGGGCGCCGTCCAGGCCCTGGGCAACGCCTTCGGCTCCCTCCAGCGGGAGCCCTACATCGCCCTGGACGGGGACGACCGCACCGGCGCCGTCACCACCGGGGAGAATCTGCGCATTGACGGCAACCGCATCGCCGAGATCCAGCGGGTGCTGGTCTACACCTACATCTACGAGGGGGTTGCCAACTGGCAGCAGGCCGACGCGGTGGTCACCATCCGCTACCCCGGGGCCGAGGACCTGATCGTGAAGATGGATGAGTTTAATTCCCAAAAGATCATGTGCGGCCTGGTGCTGCTGGAGAACATCAACGACGAGACCTTCAGCGTGGAGAAGATCGTCCAGTTTTACCAGGGCCACCGGGATTTGGACGAGGCCTTCCACTGGGGCCTGTCCTGGACTGCCGGGAGAAAATAAGGAGGAAAAACCATGTCTGTTAGTTTGCAAAAGGGCCAGAAGGTCAGCCTGACCAAGGAGGGCCAGGAGGGTCTGAACCAGGTGATTGTGGGTCTGGGCTGGGACGAGGCCCAGGCCAACAAGGGTGGCCTGCTGGGCGGCCTGTTCGGCTCCAAGCCCCAGGCCATCGACTGCGACGCCTCCGCCCTCATGCTGCGGGGCGGCAGACTGCTGGACGGGAAGGATATCATCTACTTCGGCAACCTGCAGCACCCCACCGGGGCGGTGCGGCACATGGGCGACAACCTGACCGGCGCGGGCGCGGGGGACGACGAGCAGATCGTCATTCAGCTCCAGCAGGTGCCCGCCGAGTATGACCGCATTGTGTTCGTGGTGAACATTTACCAGGCGGTGCAGCGCAACCAGCACTTCGGCATGATCCGCAACGCCTTTATCCACATCATGGACGCCCGCAACAACCAGGAGCTGTGCCGGTACAACCTGTCGGAGAACTACGACGGCATGACCGCCATGATCTTCGGCGAGGCCTACCGCCACAACGGCGAGTGGAAGTTCAACGCCATCGGTCAGGGCACCACCGATCCCGGCCTGCCCGAGCTGTGCCGGCGGTATATGTAAGCATTCATTTCTGTTTGACAACATAGAAAACAGGAGAGAGAAGCGGCGTTGCACCTGGCTTCTCTTTTCCTGTGTATACGGGAGAAAAAACTATGCACTATAACGGGCTTTCGGACAAAGAGGTTGCCGAATCTCGAGAAAAATACGGCAGCAACGTGATCCCCGACTCAGAACCCACCACATTTTGGGCGGAGTTCAAGGAGACCTTCGGCGATCCCATGATCCGGATCCTCCTGGCGATCGCGGTTTTGATGATCGTCATGTGTGTTCTGGGCTACGCGGATATCTACGAACCCATCGGCACCATTGTGGCCATCCTGATCGTGGCCTTCGTCTCGGCCAAAACCGGGGTAGCCAGCGATACCAAGTACCGCCAGCTGAAGGACAGCACCAAAAAGGACCAGTGTAAGGTCTACCGCAACGGCGTCGTGGCCGTCATCGACATGGACGACGTGGTGGTGGGGGACAAGGTCCTGCTCCAGTCCGGCGACAAGATCCCCGCCGACGGCGTGCTCATCCACGGCCACATCAAGGTGGACAACTCCGCCCTGAACGGCGAGGCGGAGGAGTGCTCCAAGACGGCGGCCCCGGGGGAGTTCCGCCTGGCCGACGAGATTACCGGCGACACCTTTGTGGACAAGCACTCCCTGTTCCGCGGGGCGGTGCTCTTTGACGGCGAGGGCGTGCTGGACGTACAGAAAGTGGGCCTTGCCACCATGATGGGCAAAATGGCCGAGGAGATGCAGGACGAGGAGCCCGACTCCCCCCTGAAGGTGAAGCTCTCCAATCTGGCGGGCCTGATCTCCAGATTCGGCTATATCGGCGCCGTGGTCATCGCCGCCATGTACCTGGCCTTCTATGTCATCTCCGCCGGCGGCATCGGCCCCTACCTGGACACCGGCGCCACCGAGATCATCAAGGACGTGGTGGAGGCGGTGTCCCTGGCGGTGGTCATCATCGTGTGCGCGGTGCCCGAGGGCCTGCCGCTGATGATCTCCCTGGTGCTGATGCAGAACACCAGCAAGATGCTGGACCACAACGTGCTGGTGCGCAAGGCCGAGGGCATCGAGACCGCCGGCTCGCTGAACATCCTGTTCAGCGACAAGACGGGCACCATCACCAAGGGCCGGCTGGAGGTGGTGGAGTTCTTCACGGGAGATGGCATCACCATCCCCCTGGCCGAGCTGCCCCAGCACGGCAAGATCAAGGGCCTGGTGGACCTGGCCATCGGCAAGAACAGCCAGTCCATGTTTGACGCCTCCGGCAACGTCATCGGCGGCAACGCCACCGACCAGGCGCTGATGAAATTCCTGGGACAGGAGCTGTTCGGCAAGCTGGAGAGCTCCTGCACCGTCACCCTCTCCCAGGGCTTCAACTCCGCCAACAAGTTCAGCCAGGCCTACCTGGGCGAGCTGAAAAAGACCTTCTACAAGGGCGCTCCCGAGCGGCTGCTGAACGCCTCCACCAAATACCTCAGCCTCAGCGGGGAGGAGCACCCTATCTCCCTGCGGGCCATCAACGCCAAGATCGATGAGCTGGCCAGCAAGTCCATGCGGGTGCTGGCCTTCGGGTACTCCAACCAGCAGATGACCGAGAACAAGATCAACGACGACACGGTGATCGTGGGCTTTGTGGGCATCCGGGACGACGTGCGCCCCGAGGCCCGGGAGGCCATCGCCGCCGTCCAGGGGGCGGGCATCCAGGTGGTCATGATCACCGGCGACCGGCTGGAGACCGCGGTGGCCATCGCCACCGACGCCGGCCTGCTCAAGACCGAGGACGACGTGGCCCTCACCTCCGCCCAGCTCAATGAGCTCAGCGACGAGGAGGTCAAGCAGATCATCCCCCGCATCCGGGTCATCGCCCGGGCCCTCCCCACCGACAAGTCCCGCATGGTGCGGCTGTGCCAGGAGATGAACCTGGTGGTGGGCATGACCGGCGATGGCGTCAACGACTCCCCCGCCCTGAAGCGGGCCGATGTGGGCTTCGCCATGGGCAGCGGCACCGAGGCCGCCAAGGAGGCCGGCAAGATCGTCATTCTGGACGACAACTTCAAGTCCATTAAGGACGCCATCTGGTACGGCCGGACCATCTACCACAACATCCTGAAGTTCTGCAAGTTCCAGCTGGTGATCAACGTGGCCGCCGTGGTGGTCAGCGCCATCTCCCCCTTCTTCGGGGTGGAGGAGCCCCTGAAGGTGACCCATCTGCTGTTCGTCAACCTGGTGATGGACGGCCTGGGGGCCATCATGCTGGGCAACGAGCCGGCTCAGGAGCGGTATATGACCGAAAAGCCCCGCCGCCGGGACGAGAGCATTGTGAGCAAGCCCATGATGGTGCAGATTCTCACCATGGGCCTGTGGCTCACCGTGCTCAGCTTCCTCTTCCTGAAGCTCCCCTTCTTTGACCAGTTCTTCGCCAACACCGAACAGAAGCTGTCGGCCTACTTCGTGCTCTTTATCTGGAGCGCCCTGTTCAACGGCTTCAACGTCCGCGACGACGGCTTCGCCATCTTCAAGGGCCTGAACGAGAACACCGGCTTTATGAAGGTGTTCCTCGCCATCGTGGTGATCCAGGCGCTGATCGTCAACGCCCCCCTGGTGCCTGCCTGCGCATGGATTGGCAGTATGTTCAGCTGCGTGCCCTTCCCGCCGGTGGGCTGGCTGGTGGTGGGGATCCTGGCGGTGACCATGATCCCCGTGGATATGATTCGGAAGGCTGTCACCCCGAAATAAAACCGGAAAGGGGTACTCCCCAGGGAGTACCCCTTTTCCAAGCATGGGAGGCCCTGTGGCATGAAAAAATTACAGTATAACTCGCCGGTGATCCTCAGCTTCTTCTTTCTCTCCCTGCTGGCCCTGGTTCTGGGCTACCTCACCAAGGGGTGGACCACCTCCGCCCTGTTTTCCGTATACCGCTCCTCTCTGGCCAACCCCCTGACCTACGTGCGCTTTCTGGGCCATGTGCTGGGCCACGCCGACGGCAGCCACTTTATGGGGAACATGCTGCTGCTGCTGGTGGTGGGTCCCCCCATGGAGGAGAAGTACGGAAGCCGCTCCCTGCTGGCCGCCATCGTCCTGACGGCGCTGGTCTCCGGCGTGCTGCACTTTCTCCTGTTCCCCCACACCGCCCTGCTGGGGGCCAGCGGCATCGTGTTCATGCTCATCATGCTGGGTTCCCTCTCCGGCATGCGGGACGGAAAGATCCCCCTGACCCTGCTGCTGGTGGGCGCCTTGTACCTGGGCCAGGAGGTGTACGCCATGGTCTTTGTGCGGGACAACGTGGCCAACCTGATGCACATTGTGGGCGGGCTGTGCGGCACGGCCTTCGGCTTCCTGCTGGGAGGCCGCCGGAAGTCTTGATAACAGCGAGGAAAAAAGGAATGCCTGATTACACCAAGGAAGATACCCTGCGGCTGGCCAAGCGGTTTCAGAACAGCAAGCGGCCCTACCTGCTGGTCAACCCGCTGCAGGCCAAGCACATCCCGGTAAGCCCCTCGGAGGCCCTGACTATGATGGGGGCCCTGGGGGAGCTGCTGGCAAAGCAATACCCAGGCGCCGGATTGGTGCTCGGCTTCGCGGAGACCGCCACCGCCGTGGGCGCGGCGGTGGCCGCCTCCCTGGGGCCGGAGTGCGTCTACCTCCACACCACCCGGGAGAACTTTCCCCAGGCCGGCCAGTGGCTGGAATTTCTGGAGGAGCACAGCCACGCGGTGGAGCAGAAGCTGCCCGGCGACCGTCTGCCGGAGTGGCTGGCCGCCACGGACACCGTGATTTTGGTGGACGACGAGATCTCCACCGGAAAGACCCTGCGCAATATGGTGGCCGAGCTGGAGGGGCGGTATCCCCAGCTGCGGGACAAGCAGATCGTGGCCGCCTCCATCCTCAACCGGGTCTCCCCGGAAAACCAGCGGCTGTTGGAGGAGGCGGGCATCCGCAGCCAGTACCTGGTCAAGCTCCCCCAGGAGGACTACGCCGCCCTGGTGGAGGGCCTGGAGGTGGCGGAGGCCCCTCCGGCGGAGCCGGTCGCGGAAGTTTTCCACAGTGAGGCGTTAGCGTGTGGAAAACTTTTGGACCCCAGGCTGGGTTTGCCCATCGGGGCCTATGAGGACAGCTGCGCCGGGCTGGCCCGGGCCTTTCTCACGGGGCCGGGTCGGGACATCCCGGCGGGCAGCCGGGTGGCGGTGCTGGGGACGGAGGAGTGCATGTATCCCGCCCTGACGCTGGGGGCCATGCTGGAGGAGCGGGGCTGCGCGGTCCGCTGCCACGCCACCACCAGAAGCCCCATCGGCGTCTGTAGCCGGGGGGACTACCCCATCCGCTCCGGGGCCAAGCTGCCCAGCTTTTATGACGAGGCCCGCCCTACCTATCTTTACAACATAGACGGTTATGACGCCATTGTGGTGGTCTCCGACACGCCGGTGGAGGGGACCGGGGCGCTGGCCAGCCTGCTGGGGGCCTTCCCGCCCCAGGCGGGCCGGAAGGTTTTTTATGTCCAGGGAGGACGACATGTTTGGTACCTATAAGCCGCAGGATGTGGAAATCCTGCTGAAGGACATCACCGGACTGGTGGAGCCCCTGCCCACAGCGGAGCGGGAGAAGCGCATCCAGAGCGGGGTCCACTATTCCGAAATGCTGCCCGTGGAGTACGAGCCCTCGCCGGCCTATCTGGCGGCCTACCACGACGGCCTGGCCCGGTACGCCCCCATGACCGCTCGTGCGGTGGCCGCCGTATCCCGGCAGATCTGGCGGGACAAGGGGCCGGAGGCGGTGCTGGTCTCCCTGGCCCGTGCGGGCACCTCCATCGGCGTGCTGCTCAAGCGGTATATCGCCCGGTTTTACCACGCCGATGTGAAGCACTATACCATCTCCATTATCCGGGGGAAGGGGATCGACCGCAACGCCATGGCCTGTCTGCTGGCCCGCCACCGGCCGGAGCAGCTCCAGTTTGTGGACGGCTGGACCGGCAAGGGGGCCATCCAGCGGGAGCTGAGCCGGGCTATGGAGGAGTACCCCGGCGTCAGCGCCGGGCTGGCGGTGCTGTCCGATCCGGCCCGGCTGGCGGAGAAGTGGGGGACCCACGACGACTTCCTCATCGCCAGCTCCTGCCTTAACTCCACCGTGTCCGGGCTGCTGAGCCGCACCTTTTACCGGAAGGACATCATTGGCGACCACGACTTCCACGGCGCGGCCTTCTATAAAGGGCTGCTGGACCAGGACCTCACCTACCAGTTTATTGACGCGGTGGCCGCTCACTTCCAGCCGGAGGACGGGGAGGAGGGGGAGGAGACGCCTCCTGCCCTCAGCGCCATGGAGGAGGTGGACGGGCTGTGCCGGGCCTTTTCCATCGCCGACCGCAATTTGGTGAAGCCCAGCATCGGGGAGGCCACCCGGGTGCTGCTGCGGCGGATGCCCTGGAAGATGCTGGTCCACAGCATGGAGGACGAGGAGCATCTGGGCCACATCTATCAACTGGCAAAGGAGAAGGGGGTCCCGCTGGTGGAGTATCCGCTGGTCAACTACCGGGCCTGCGGCCTGATCCAGCAGCTGGCCGACAACTGAGCATGAAACAGACGATCTTTGCAAGCGATTTGGACAATACCCTGATCTTTTCATACAAGCATGCCCTGGACACCGACCTGTGTGTGGAGTATCTGGATGGGAAACCCCAGGGCTACCTCCCCCCAACGGCTCCGGCCATGCTGGAGGAGCTGATGGAAAAAGCGCTGTTCATCCCGGTGACCAGCCGCTCGGTGGAGCAGTACCTGCGCATCCAATTTCCCCTCCGGTGCCGGCCCCGGTACGGGGCGGCCGCCAACGGCGGCATCCTGCTGGACGGCGGGGCGGTGGACCAGGTCTGGCGGCAGGAATCTCTGGAGCTGGTCCGGCCCTGGCGGCAGGCCATGGAGGAGGTGCTGGCGGCCATGGAGGAGCAGCCCCAGGCCAAACGGTTTCGGATGGTGGACGAGCTGTTTGTGTTCGCCGCCTGCGACGGTCCCCAGGAGGCTTTGACGCTTCGGGAGAAGCTGCGGAACCGCACCCCCCTGGACGTGGAGGTAACCGGGCGGAAGGTGTATTGCTTCCCGCCGTCCATGCACAAGGGGGCGGCGGTGGACCGGCTGCGGGCGCGGTTTGGAGCGGAGCGGGTGATCTGCGCCGGAGACAGCCCCATTGACCGGCCCATGCTGGAGCGGGCCGACGTGGCCATTGTACCCCATGGGCAGCTGGCCCAAGGCCTTCCCTGTCCGGAAAGGGCGGTCTGCGGACCGGGGGAGCGATTTTATGAGTTTGTGCTGAGACAGGCGGCGGCGCGGATCGAGTGACAGACGCCTCGAAAAGGAGCAGTGAGTATGGCAGACTACAGACAATATTTTCAGGCGGTGCTCCGCCCCCGCTCCGAGCACGCCGTTGAGGAGTTCTTCGCCCTGAGCGGCCGGTATTCCAACTTCCAGAAGGAGACCTGCTTTATCCGCTATCTGGCCAGATACGACTACAAGGGCGTGCTGGAGCGGCTGGGTATGTGGGAGAAGGACGACCGGGCCCGGCAGAGCGGGTATGTGTACGTCCCCGCCCTGGCCAGACAGCCGGACCAGGGGGCGCTGGAGACATACATAAAGCTGTACAACGGGGGAAAGTGGCAGCTGCCCTTCCGCTTTGAGAACCGGATTTTGGAGGAGGCCTTTGAGACCAGCTTCCGGGAGACCCTGGAGGCCTTCCATCGCAGCCGGGGCCGGGCGGAGGAGTCCATTGTGCGCAACTTTGCCGTCAAGCTGCTGTTCTGGATCGACCAGTACTTTCCCCGCCTGTTTGTCAGCACCCAGAAGATCTCCAGCTTCCCCAAATTCGCCTGTGGCGGTGTGGTGAAGCTGCCGGAGTATCTGTTCCTCTGCCTGCTGTACCGGATGGGCTGCGACGTGCTGTATGTGAGCGAGAGCCAGGACGTGGGGCTGGAGGATCCGGAGCTGCTGGGGCTGTCGGTGGTGGTGGAGGGGCCGGACCGTCCGCCCAGGCCGGTGGTGGTCTCCACGCCTGTCTCCACCCCCGCCGCCCCGCCTCCGGCGGCCCAGCAGCCGGCCCGGCGGCCGGTGGTGACACCGCCCCCCAGGAGGCAGACCAGCAGCCCGCCCGCCAGGGAGTCCCGGCAGCCTATGCCTTACGAGGAGCTGGCCAAGCTGGCCTCGTCGGTGGTGATGCTGCAGGTGTTTGACGACCAGAACCAGTGTTACAAGACCGGCTCCGGGGTGCTCATCAACAGCTCGGGGTATATCCTCACCAACTTCCATGTGGCCGCCGGAGGGCGCTACTACGGCGTGCTGCTGGAGGAGGAGACGGAGGTCTTTTACACCAACGAGCTCATCAAGTACAACCAGGACCTGGATCTGGCCATCCTTCGCATGGAGAAGCGGCGGGCTCCCATCCCCATCTACCGGGGGCCGGAGCCGCTGGTCCGGGGCCAGAAGGTGGTGGCCATCGGCAGCCCTCTGGGCCTGTTCAACACGGTGTCCGACGGGATCATCTCCGGATTCCGGACGGTGGGGCGGCGGTCCATGCTCCAGTTCACCGCCCCCACCTCCCACGGCAGCAGCGGCGGCGCCCTGCTGGACGTGTACGGCAACCTGATCGGGGTCATTACGGCGGGCTTTGACGACGGACAGAACCTCAACCTGGCGGTGGATTACCAGTCCATTCTGGAGTTCGCCAGAGGACTGCTGTAACCGGCCACCCTTTTGAGCAGAAAACCGTCCCGGATGGGAAACCCTTAGGGTTTCCCATCCGGGACGGTTTTCTTTTTGCCATTTTGGAAATCAAAAAAGAAATTTGAGAAAGAAAAAGATGAAAAATTGCTTGAATTTATAAAAATATGATTTTTTGAAATGTGGAAAACCATTGGAGCAGAATGGATTCAGAAATTTTGAATGGAACGCTATGTTATATGTATTTGATGAACATAAATACTTTAAGTATTTTGTTCATCAAGTGACGGACATGAAACATGTCCGAACGTCCCTGTCGGGACAACGTTTTGCAGTATCGACACCTTCCGCGTGATCCGGCAGCGGGGTGGAGGCCTGGGAGCTAGGCGTGTGAGCGCCGCTTGCGCTGGCGCCGGGTGAAATTGTGGAAGGAAGGGTCCTGGACGGAGGTTCCGCGCTGTGCGGGGAGCCGGCGGTCGCGGGAGCCTGGAGGAGAAAGAAGGCAGGGGTACCCCTGCCTTCGATAGGGGCATTGAGAAAACAATCAGGAAAGGATGGAATCTGAAATGAATGAATATGGTATCCGGGTATGCTGGCCCATGAATATGCCGTTTGACATCTTTGACCCCCAGGCGGGGGAGCGGGCGCTGGCGGAGTCGGAGCTGTTCCGGCGGGAACATCTGCGGCTGCTCTGCGGAGCGGTGTGCGCGGATCTGTCCGCGCCGGAGGGCGACTGTCAGTGGCCCAAGGTACTCCAGCGGGAGCGGTTGGACTATCTGGTGTGCCGGGGGGACGCCGTGCTGCTGGCGGTGGAGCTTACCGACCGGGACGCCTGGCGGGGCAGCCACGCCCGGCTGGACGGCTGCCTCACGTTCCGGACCTCCGCCTCCCCGTTCTCCAAAGGGGAGGTGGGGGAGATTCTGACCATGCTGGAGGCCGTGACAGCCCGGGGTGACCCGCCGGAGTGGTACTGCCGTCTGGAGCCCTGTCCCCCGGAGCTGACCGGAGAGCTGTTCCGGCAGAGCATGCTGGAGTGCCGGAGGGAGGGCACGGCGCCCAGCGAGTACGGCAGCCTGCACGGCGGCCTGATCCGCGTGCTTCAGGACGGCCGGAGCCAGGCCATGTGTACCGCCCGCACCGCCCGGCGGCTGCCCATGCTGCTGGCGGCGGACCGGGAGCCCGCCCCGCCCCGGCAGGACGGCATCCCCTTCCAGCAGCTGCTGGCGGACTACCGGGCCGGCGTGTCCAGTGACGAAGGCCGCAGCGGAGAACTGGTGGGCCGGGTGGGGGAGATGACCCTGGAGGCCTGGATGCGGGGCCTGCCCGACCAGCTGCGCCAGATGCGGGCGCTGCTGCCCGACTGGTGCGTCACCTTTGAGGACGTGGCCCTGGCCACCCGGGATATGCTGTGCAACGGGGACTGGGAGCGCTACTATCAGGGGGTGGAGCTCATGCGCCTGATGGCCGCCACCCTGCGGGGGGACCAGACCATGGTGAACGCCATGAGGCTGGGCCGCAGAGTCACCGGCCGGAGGCCGGACAACATGCCCAAGCGCTACCAGAGCGAGGAGGGCAGCATCCGCCTGGTCCAGTCCTTTCAGGACCGGATCAGCCGGCTCAACCGGTGGCTTCCCGACAGCGCCCGGTTGGCCATGGGCACCCAGGAGCGCTTTTTCCAGGGGGTGGCCGCCCTCACCCGCAGCGGATACCCCTGCTGGCTGGCCGGCATGCTGCGCACCTATCTGGAGCTGCCCGCCAGATGCCCCTATGTGGATTTGCTGCACATGGCGGAGGACAGCCTGGATAAGGACGACCAGTGGATGCAGGACGTGGGAGTCCACATGCTCTATCTGCTGCTCATCGAGCCCTACTGCCTCATTGCCCAGGAGAAAAAACGACACGACCGGAAGGAGGTCTCTCACCAATGAACTGTGAAACACCCATGATTATCCGCGAGACCAGCAGCGGATACTTCAGCTGCCGCATCACCGACGACATGCTGGCCCGCCGGGAGGTGGAGTGCGTCACCGAAATCACCCCTGACAGCGCTTACTCTCTCATCCGCCAGCTCCGCTGGCTGGAGCGGGAGGATCCGGCCGGGGAGATTACCCTGCTCATCAACTCCCCCGGCGGCAGCGTCAACAGCGGGCTGGCCGTCTACGACGTGATGCGGAGCCTCTCCTGCCCCGTCCGCACCGTCTGCGTGGGGATGGCCGCCAGCATGGCCGCCATTCTCTTCGCGGCAGGCAGCCGCCGGGAGATTCTGCCCCACGGCACGGTGATGATCCACGACCCGCTGCTCTCCGGCGGGGCCGGGGGCAGCGCCCTGCAGCTGCAGGAGACCAGCGGCCGCCTGCTCAAGTGCCGCAAGGACCTGTGCGCCATTCTGGCCAGGCACACCGGCAAAAACCTGCGTCAAATCAACAAAGCCACCGCCAAGGACACCTACTTCGACGCCCAGGAGGCGGTGGAGTTCGGCCTGGCCGACCGCGTTGTGGAAAAAATCTAACCTTGGAAAGGAGAACATCACCATGCAGGACAATCAGAGAATTCTGGCCCAGGGCCAGCTCATCAGCAACAGCACCCGCACCACCGGCATCAACAACAACGACCTCATCATCGGCCCCAGCGGCGCCGGCAAGACCCGGGGCTACGTCAAGCCCAACATCATGCAGTGCAACGAGAGCATGGTGATCGCCGACACCAAGGGCAGCCTGAAGGAGGAGCTGGGCCCCCTCCTCCGGCGGCGGGGCTACCAGGTGTTCAGCCTGGACTTCACCGACACCCTGGCCTCCGACGGCTACAATCCCCTGGATTACATCCGCTTCGACCCCAAGCGGGACAAGTACGTGGAGCAGGACATCCAGACCCTGTGCGCCGCCCTGGTACCCCTGGGGGACAAGCGGGACGCCTTCTGGGAAGAGAGCGCCCGCACCCTGCTGGCCTGCCTGGTGGGCTATGTGCTGGAAGTCCTCCCCCGAGCAGAGCACACCCTGGACTACGTGGTGCGGCTCTTCACGGCCACCGACGGCAGCGGCGGGCTGGGCCAGCGCATCTACGGCCAGCTGCTCCAGGAGCTGGCCCAGGAGCAGCCTGACAGCTTCGCCGCCCGCCAGTTCCAGCTCTACAACGTGGTGCAGAACTCGGAAAAGACCGACTCCAGCATCCAGGCCTTCGTCTCCCGGGCACTGGGGGCCCTGTCCTACGACGGCCCCATGCAGATGTACCGCAGCGGGCGGCGGGTGGACATCAAGGCCATGGGCCGGGAAAAGACGGCGGTCTTTCTCACCATCAGCGACACCGACCGGTCCATGGACGGCCTGGTGAACCTGTTCTACACCCAGGCCCTCCAGACCTTGTGCGCCAGCGCGGACAAGGATTACCCCGACCACCGGCTGCCCGTGCCCGTCCGGTTCATCCTGGACGACTTCGCCACCAACGCCTGCATCCCGGAGTTCGACAAGCTCATCTCGGTGATCCGCTCCCGGGAGATCTACGTCAGCATCATCCTCCAGAGTATCTCCCAGCTGTCCGCCCTCTACGGCCATGAGAAGAGCATGACCATCATCAACAACTGCGACAACTGCCTGTACCTGGGGGGCCAGGACGTGGAGACCGCCCGGTACATTGCCGCCAAGGCCAACAAGACGGCGGACACCATCCTCAACATGCCCCTGGAGCAGGCTTACCTCTTCACCAGGGGCCAGAAACCCCGGCTGGTGGTCAAGTACGACCTCCACACCCACGAGGCCTACGGCGAACTGCCGGAGGCCGCCGGGGAGAAGGGGGGTGAGGCGCTGTGAGCAAGCAGGCCTATCCGCTGCTGGAGGCCCTCCGGGCCAGAGGACCCGCCGCCTACACCGGGGAGCCCCTGTCCTACCTGCTGGTGGAGGTGCGGGGGGAGCGGCTGCAGCTCACTGGCGCCACCCCCCTGCGCTTCCCCAGGGACCGCCCGATCCGGATGGGGGCGGAATACCGCTACATCCTGGAGGCCGGCGAGGCGGAAAAGCTGCTGGCCGCCCTGAGCCGTGCCTCCGGCGACCGGCCCGAGCAGCGCATCGCCCGGGAGTTTGAGCTCTCGTGGCCGGAACGGCCCCTGAAGGACTACCTGGACGGACTGGGGCTGACCTATCAATACGAATATACGGAAGGAGAATCCATATGAACTACCATATCGAACACAACAAAAATCAAAACCACCGGAAAGGAGGCGATTCTCATGGGAATTGATTGGGAGGAAATCCTGGGGGAGGACCTGCCCCTGGACGAGGCCTATGACCGGGCGCTGTTCGGCGACGGCTGGGAGGAGCCGCAAGACCCCTTCCTCCTGGCGGATTACCGGCTCTTCGGCTGCCCCCCGCCGGAGGACGACGGCCGAGACGACTGGGACGAGCCGTACGAGGAGCCGGATGACGAGCCGCTGCTCTGCGACGGCAACTACCCCTTCTGCCAGCAGGACTGCCAGGCGTGCAACTACTGCGGCAGCTGCGGCGTGGCCCAGGAGGTGGAGTGCCCCGGGGACTGCTATACGTGCCCCTACGGGCCGGAAGGGGGGTGTCTGCCAGAGTGAGCCGTACAGGAAAACAGGCGGGACCGCCCGGAGACGGTCCCGCCTGCTGGCGTTTATGGTTCGTAATCCAGGGTCCACGGGTCGGCCACGGCGCCGGAGACGGTGACGCTGCTCTCCTCGTGGAACACATAGCCCTGGATGTAGCCCGTCTGCCGGAAAGCCTCCAGGGCGTCCGCCACCAGTCCGGCCACCCGGCGGCACCGGCGGCTCCAGTCGGCACTGCTGTAGTCCTCCCGCCGGATCCGGAGGAGCCGGAAGAGCTGGGAGTCCCGCCCCAGGGCGATGGTGCGCATTTTGTGCTGCTCCTGGGGGCTCTTCCGGTTGCGTACCACCTCCAGCCGGTAGATGAGAAAATGCCGGATGGCAATGGCCTCGGCGGTGCTGCTGAGGGGCTTTTTGCCCGGCCCCGGCCGGGCGCTCAGCAGGGCGGTGGGGAAGGAGATCACCTGCCCCGTCATGGTGGCATAGGCGTACAGGGGCAGCACCTCCGCCAGCTGCACCGAGGGGAAATAGTACCGCCCGTTGTGCTGGGCCAGCCGCAGGAAGCTCCGGGGCTGATCAAAGCCGGCCTTTTCGTATTTCCGGTCCATGCCCCTGGCCTCCAGCTCCTCCCCGCAGCGGATGGAAAGGGTGGCCCCCTGGAGCCGGTCCAGGCTGGCCAACAGGGTGTCCCGCCGCCGGGCGGTCAGGGTCTGCCGGCTGTCCCCGGTGAGCAGGGTGAGCAGCCGCCGGAGGGAAAAGCTGTTTTCCGGCGAAAAATACTTCTCCGTCAAAAAGAGGGAGTACACTGCGTCGGCCACGTCGCAGTCGCCGCAGGACAGCTCCGCCGAAATGGTGTAGCGGGTGGAAATGCCCTTGGCGGGAATGACCCGGCAGCTCTGCTCCTCTCCGGGGACCCCGCCGCCGCCCCGCAGGCTGTGGGCGATCATGGTGTTGTTCATGCAGGCCTTTTCCAGCCCCTGGGTCCGGGGGCGGACAGCCTCCTCCACCAGCGGTATCTCCTCGGCTGCCTCCGCCTGCTCCGCCGCCGGCGGCTCAGAGAGCGGAGCGGCCGTTGGGACTGGAGCGGCCGTCTGGCTCGGGGCGGCGGCCTGGGCCGGAGGGGCCTCCTCCGTCCGGGGAAGGGGGGGCGCCGGCGGACGGTCCCCGGCCTCGGTAAAGCAGTCGTAGGCGGCGTAGTACAGGAAGGGGACCTTGCCGGTTTCGCCGTAGCGCTGCTTGAGCACCACCAGGTCCATCTCCCGGGGGTTCTTGTCCTTCTCCTGGATCATGTTCCACTCCCGGTTGGGGGAGCCGTCCTGCCCCTGGCAGGCGGAGAACTGGATGCCCAGCAGGGTGTCCGCCGAAAATTCAATGGAGCCGGACTCCTTGAAGGAGTCGATCTGCACCGGGATCTTGTAGGAGCTGCGCCCCAGGGAGCTGATGAGCAGCACCGCCACCCCGCCGAAGGCCTTGGACAGGGCGGTCATTTTGCGCACGTTGTGGTCCACCGCCTGGCGGGCGTCGCTGACCCGGACCCCGTCCTCCAGAGGGAGAATCTGCAGATAGTCCACAATGAGCAGGGGCATTCCCCCGGTCCCGCCCTGCTCCTCCATAAAGCGGAAAAAGTCGGCCCGGATGTCCTCGGCGGTGTAGGCCTTCCCGCCGGCGTCGCAGTCGATGATGTAGAGCCGGTCCAACCGCTCTGCCACCTGCCGCCGGGCCTGCCGGTAAGCCTCCCAGCCGTCGGTCCAGCCCCGGAGGGTGTCCGCGTCAAACAGGTCCTTCACCGAAAACAGCGGGCTGCCGCCCCGGAGGAAGTTCTCCCGGGTGATCAGCTTCATCCCCAGCCGCTTGGGGGGCATCTCATAGGAGTAGTAGCGGACCGGGCTGCCGTGGGCGGCGGCATGCTGGGCGATGTTCAGCGCCAGGGTGGATTTCCCCAGGCCGGGGCTGGCCCCCAGCACGGTCAGGCCGGGAGAGAGCCCCCCGCCCAGCAGCCTGTCCAGGGCCGGAAAGCCGGTGCTGACGCAGGGGTGGGCCCGCAAAAGGGCGTCTGAGCCAAATTCCGCCTCATCCAGCAGCAGGGCGCTGAGGGGCGCGGCGCTTTGGGGCTGAGCCATGTGCTCTCCCTCCTCCAGTGGCGTTTTCGTGGTACTGCTTTCCATTTTAGGACAATCCCAGCCGTTTGTAAAGCCGCCCCCGGGCGCCGGAAGGGCGCCCGGGGGCGGCTGATCAGGTTATCTGTGAACTTAGCGGTTGGCCCATCCGCGGCAGCGCTCCACCGCCCGGTGCCAGTCGCCCATCAGCTTTTCCCGATTGGCGGCTTCCATGGCGGGGGTGAACGCGGTGTCGCACCGCCACAGGCGGCTGAGCTCCTCCGTGCTGGACCACACGTTGGTGGCCAGACCGGCCAGATAGGCCGCGCCCAGAGCGGTGGTCTCCCGGATGGCGGGGCGGAGCACCTGGCGGTCCAGAATGTCCGCCTGGAACTGCATCAGGAACATATCCCGGCTGGCGCCGCCGTCGGCCTTCAGGTTGGTGAGAGGCACGCCGGTGTCGCTCTCCATGGCGTGGACCAGATCGGCCACCTGGTAGGCGATGGACTCCTGAGCCGCCCGGATGATGTGCTCCCGCTGGGTGCCCCGGGTGATGCCCACCAGGACGCCACGGGCGTACATATCCCAGTAGGGGGCGCCCAGGCCGGTGAAGGCGGGCACCAGGTACACCCCGCCGTTATCGGACACCTTCTGAGCGTAATACTCCGCGTCCCGGCTCTCGGCGAAGAAGCGCATCTCGTCCCGCAGCCACTGGATCACCGCGCCGCCTACAAACACCGAGCCCTCCAGGGCGTACTGCACCTTGCCGTTCAGGCCCACCGCGATGGTGGTCAGCAGGCCGTTGCGGCTCTCGCAGGGGGTCTCGCCGGTGTTCATCAGCAGGAAGCAGCCGGTGCCGTAGGTGTTCTTGGCGTCGCCGGAGGAGAAGCAGCCCTGGCCGAACAGAGCGGCCTGCTGGTCGCCCGCTATGCCGGAAATGGGGATCTGGACGCCCTGGATGTCGGTGTAGCCGTAGATCTCGCTGGAGGAGCGGACCTGGGGCAGCATGGCCCGGGGGATGTTCAGAGCCTGGAGCAGGGTGTCGTCCCAGTCCAGCTTGCGGATGTCGTAGAGCATGGTGCGGGAGGCGTTGGTCACGTCGGTGGCGTGGACCGCCCCGTTGGTGAGCTTCCACAGCAGCCAGGTGTCCACCGTGCCGAACAGGATCTCGCCCCGGCGGGCCTTCTCCCTGGCGCCCTCCACCCGGTCCAGGATCCACTTGATCTTGGTGGCGGAGAAGTAGGCGTCGGGCACCAGGCCGGTGGTCCGGCGGATGTGGTCCTCCAGGCCGTCGGCCCGCAGCTTATCCACGATGTCCGCCGTCCGGCGGCACTGCCACACGATGGCGTTGTGGATGGGCCGGCCGGTCTCCTTGTCCCACAGGATGGTGGTCTCACGCTGGTTGGTGATGCCGATGGCGGCGATCTCAGCCGACGTCACACCGGCCTGGGCGATGACCTCCATCATCACGCCGTACTGGGAGGACCAGATCTCGATGGGGTCGTGCTCCACCCAGCCCTCCTTGGGGTAGAACTGGGTGAACTCCTTCTGGGCCACGCCCAGAATGTTCTGTTCCCGGTCGAACAGGATGGCCCGGGAGCTGGTGGTGCCTTGATCCAATGCCAGAATGTAAGTACCCATAATATTGCGCCCCTTCCTTTTTTATAAATTCTGTGTCACATATTGCGGGTGGCCACAAAGTCCACTCCGGTGCCACAGATATTCTCCACTACCACCTGGCCCACCTGGACGGGGGCCTTGACCGTCACCCCGTCCAGCAGGGACACGGCCGCGAAAATGTCCCCCTTGGGAATGGGACCGTTGGTTTTCACCGGACAGCGGGGATAGGCCCCGCCCTCACAGCGGACGGTGGAGGTGACCACCCGGGTGGGATGGGTCAGCTCCACCCTGCCGTAATCCGCCCCCTTGGGGCAGCTGTTGCCGGTGACGGCGTAATCCTGTTCCTCGTCCACCTTCAGATGGCACCCCTTGGGACAGACGATGCAGATAAGCTCCTTCATTTGGACGCCACCTCCTCAATGGATACAGTCAACGTACCGCTGGCCCCGTCCAGCAGCTTGCGGGGGAGCATAATGTGCTCCATCTCGCCGGGGGCCAGATAGTCTCTGGAATAGGCGGCCACCTGAGCGCCGCCGGAGGTGACCAGAATGCGGCTGGGGCCGCACACCCGGTTCACCCGGAAAAACAGGTCGCAGGCCTTTTCCACCCGGCCGGGCCGGATGTGCTGGGGCACGGTGTAGCTTACGCCGTCCCCGTTCTTCACTTCCAGAACGGGCTGGCTCTCTCCCGGACCCTCCTGGACATATTGGGCGGCGGCCTTTCCCGCCCGCTGGCTCTCGGCGGTGACGAAGTCCACCAGATCGTGGACGTGGGCCACGTTGCCCGAGGCAAACACGCCGGGCAGAGAGGTCTCCATATTCTCCCAGACGATCGCCCCGTTGGTGCGGGGGTCGATCTGGATGCCCGCCTGGCGGGTCAGCTCGTTCTCCGGGATCAGGCCCACGGAGAGCAGCAGGGTGTCGCAGTCAAACACCATTTCGGTGCCGGGAATGGGCTGCCGCCGGTCGTCCACCTGGGACACCACCACCTGCTCCACCCGGTCTCTGCCCCGGATATCCGTAACGGTGTGGGAGAGGTAGAGGGGAATGTCGTAGTCGTGGAGGCACTGGACAATGTTCCGGTTCAGGCCGCCGGAGTAGGGCATGACCTCCACGCAGGCCAGCACCTTGGCCCCCTCCAGGGTCATCCGCCGGGCCATAATGAGGCCGATGTCGCCGCTGCCCAGGATGACCACCCGCTTACCGGGGAGCCAGCCCTCCATGTTCACATACCGCTGGGCCGCTCCGGCGGTGAAGATGCCGGCGGGCCGGGTACCGGGGATGGCGATGGCTCCTCGGGTGCGCTCCCGGCAGCCCATGGCCAGCAGGATGCTCTTGGCCTCCTCCACCCGGTAGCCCGTCTCCTTGCCCACCATATGTACCTTCCGGTCGGGGGTGACCTCCAGGGCCATGGTGTCCAGGCGCACCTCCACGCCGGTGTCCTGAAGCATCCGCACAAACCGCCCGGCGTACTCCGGGCCGGTGAGCTCTTCTTTAAAGTAGTGCAGGCCGAAGCCGTTGTGGATACACTGGTTGAGGATGCCGCCCAGTTCCTTGTCCCGCTCCACAATCAAAATGCGGCGCAGGCCGGCCTCCCACGCGGCGCAGGCCCCGGCCAGACCGGCCGGGCCGCCGCCAAGCACAATCAGATCATACATCAGCGCGCCCCTCCTTTCGTCTCACGGACCAGCAGCCAGGAGCCGGCCCGCTCCTGGGGAATGTCTCCGGGAGAGCGGTGCTGTTCCCGGGCCAGCAGCTCCACCACACGGGGGCCGCAGAAGCCGCCCTGGCAGCGGCCCAGACCGGCGCCCGCCCGGCGCTTCACCCCGTCCACCGACCGGGGCGGGATGGGACCGGCCAGCGCGTCCAGAATCTCCCCCTCGGTGACGGTCTCGCACCGGCAGATCACCCGGCCGTAGGCCGGATGCTCGGCCACCAGCTTGGCCTTCTCCTCCGGGGACATCTCCCGGAACCGGATGCGCTTCCGGCTGGCCTGGAAGTCCGCCTTCCGCTCCAGGGCCAGACCCGCCTGGCCCAGCAGCTCCACAGCGTACTCCCCGATGGCGGGGGCGGCGGACAGGCCGGGAGAGCAGATGCCCGCCAGATCCAGGAAATGGGGAGCGGACAGCTCAATGATAAAGTCCTTAGCGCCGGTGGAGGCGCGCACCCCGGCGAAGTTGCGGATGGAGGTGCGGAAATCCACCGACGGCACCGAGCGCAGGGCGGTCTCCCGCACGAAGGCCAGTCCGGCGCTGGTGGTGGAGGTGTCGTCCCCCTCCACCGGCTCGGCGTCGGGGCCCACAATCAGGTTGCCGTGGACGGTGGGGGACACCAGCACGCCCTTGCCCTTCTCGTTGGGGCACTGGAAGATCACCCGGCCCACCCGGCCGCCTTCGCTCTTGTCCAGCAGGAAGTACTGGCCCCGGGAGGGATGGATGGCAAAGGAGGGCGGGGCGGCCATCTCATGGATGGCCTGGGCGTCCAGACCGGCGGCGTTGACCACATACCGGGCCTCCAGCACGCCCCGGTTGGTCTCCACCCGCCAGCCCTCTTCCGTGGGAGTCAGGCCGGTAACAGCGGTCTCCAGCTGGAGCTCGGCGCCGTTGCGCACCGCCGTCTCCGCCAGAGCCAGGCCGTACTCCCAGGGGGAGCAGATGGCGGCGGTGGGGGCGTGAAGGGCGGCGGTGACGG
>NZ_NFIQ01000249.1 GCF_002159455.1 Flavonifractor sp. An306 | reverse complement strand
TCCTGCACCTGCTTTTCTATGTATTTCTCCAATGTATAGCGGATCTCCTGCCAGCCCACCAACCGCCGCAGGGCATCGCAGAATGTAACAGCTTCCTCATAGGGGAATCCCTTCAAAGGCAGTTTGGACAGATACCGCTCCATGAGCTGGTTGGGAAGAAAGGGTGTCCCGTTGTGATTTCGCACCACGGTCGGGTAGGCGGAGTGATTTTCACGAGCGGTTCCGTTCAGCACATCCTGAATGCAGAGATCCGCCTCCGCCAGCACCTCCGGGGAAGTGTCCGGCTTGTGGATCAGATAGTAGCGGTCATGTACGCCATCACGCTTTGGCAAACTCATGGCAAGGTCTCCTCTCAGGTCTGCTGATGCTGCATGGATACGATATGGCAGTCCGGGCAGAATTCCACATAGAGCGTGCCCTCCGCACAGTCAAACACCGTATCCCACTGGATCTGCGCCAGATACTTCATAGGTTTCCCGCAGTGGGGGCAGATGGTATATTCCGCGTCCTGTACCCAGTTGGCAAAGCCACCCACCGTGTTCACATCCTGGCAGGCCGCGCCGTAAAACAGGGGCACAGGCGCTTCGCCCAGCACAAAGGGATTTTCCGTGAGGGCCTTGTATTCCTCGGGACTGACATAGCAATCCGTCTTCTCCGC
>NZ_NFIQ01000248.1 GCF_002159455.1 Flavonifractor sp. An306 | reverse complement strand
ACGGCATCCGAGCAGAGTTATCACCTCACAAAGCTGCACACGGCAGGTCTCCTGGACAAGGCTGCCTTATCCGCAAAGCAGGCGGAACTCAACGCCAAGCTGACAGAACTACGACGGGAGAGGCGAAAGCTGCTTTGCAATGAGGATATTGATGAGCAGGTCGATGCAATTCGCCTGACGATTGATACCATCCGGAACGGACCAGAGACTCTGTCCAGCTTTGACGAAATCCTGTTCACCAAGCTGGTGGAGCGAATCGTTGTAGATACCCAGAGCACCATCCGCTTTCAACTATATGGCGGATTTGAATTCCAAGAGACGCTGGAGGCGTAGGCAATGGCAAATCGGAAGATATTGTATGGCTACCAGATCATACACGGCGATCTGGTTATCCAGGAGGAGGAACGACTCACTGTTCAAAATATATTTACCACCTATCTGGCCGGGTTATCCTATCAGGCACTGGCAGACCGGATGAATGCGGACAACATCCCGTTCTCTCAGGAATCGCCGCTGTGGAACAAGCACAAAATCAAGCGAATGCTGGAAAACTCTCGCTATGCCGGGGAAAATGGATACCCACCCATTATTGACCAAGATACCTTCCAGCAAGTGCAGGAAAAGATCTCAGAAAAGACAAGTGGGAAGTTTCCACGCCGGACGGAAT
>NZ_NFIQ01000247.1 GCF_002159455.1 Flavonifractor sp. An306 | reverse complement strand
AAATCACTGCGCTCTATGAGCGCCTGTCCCGTGACGATGACCTCACGGGTGACTCGAACTCCATTCTGAACCAGAAACGTTATCTCGAAAGCTATGCAGCACAGCGGGGTTACACAAATATCGTCCACTACACAGACGATGGGTGGTCCGGCGGCAACTTTGACCGTCCCGCATGGAAGCGCCTTGTGGCGGACATCGAGGCGGGAAAGGTGGCCCACCTGCTGTGTAAGGACCTAAGTCGGATCGGCAGAAACTACCTGCAAACCGGCTTTTATACCGAGGTAATGTTCCGACAGAATGGGGTTCATTTTGTTGCTGTCGCCAATAACATTGACAGCGAGGAACAGGACAGCAGCGAGTTTGCGCCCTTTCTCAATATCATGAACGAATGGTATCTGCGTGACCAGTCCAAAAAGGTTTCGGCAGCATACCGTGTCAAGGGCAAGGCGGGCAAGCCCACCACCAACAACGCCATCTATGGCTACAAAAAAGACCCGGAGGACAAGGACCACTGGCTGGTGGACGAGGAAGCCGCTGCCGTGGTGCGGCGGATCTTCCGGCTTGCGGTGGAGGGGCACGGCCCCCATGAGATCGCCAAGATACTCACACAGGAAAAGGTGGAGTGCCCCGCCTATTATCTGGCCCGCAACGGCAGAGGCAGCCGGAA
>NZ_NFIQ01000246.1 GCF_002159455.1 Flavonifractor sp. An306 | reverse complement strand
TGGAACTGGGCATGATCCGCTGTATCGATGAAATCAGCGAACAGGTGCGCCGGTTGTTTGGGCTGTCCATGACTACCGCTCAGATCGAGAGCGCCCTGCGGGGCAGCTCGGGCGGGATGGATGAGCGAATCAGGGCGGTCATCCACGCCCAGGCAGGCAAGTACGCCAGAAACCTGCTCTCGGCAGTCACGGAGAGCGGCTTGGACATCCGAGCCATGCCCACCATCTTTCTGGGTGGCGGAGCGGCGCTCTTAAAACGCCACCTTTCGGCCACAGACGGCCTGTGCCGCCCGCTTATCCTGGATGACGTATCCTTGAATGCCAAAGGATATGAGCGCCTTGTGGGGCAGATGTCGCGGGGTGTCGGCCATGGCGGGTAAGCGGCGGCTCAACCTTTCTTTTTCTCTGACATCGCCCCAGCAGCGGGAAGCCTGGCGCATCTTGAGTTCCATCCCAGCGGGGCAGCGGACAGACACCGTGTGCAGGATGGTCTGTAAGGCCCATGAACAGGACGCCCTACTGTCCGCCATCCGGGGGCTGATTCGGGAAGAACTGCGTCATTTGGATCTGACAACAGAAAAAAGCCAGCAGGCACAGGCCGGGGACATGGATGAGAATGTCCTCGGCTTTCTTCTTGCCCTGCAGCAGGAAGGAGATGAGATCACCT
>NZ_NFIQ01000245.1 GCF_002159455.1 Flavonifractor sp. An306 | reverse complement strand
CGCTGGACTCTGTCAGCGTATTGATATTTTCCTTTTCGAAGATGACCCCGATCCCCCTGGCCTTCAGCATCCGTACCGTCTCCAGGCAGTCCACTGTATTTCGTGCGAAACGGGAGAGGGATTTTGTTAGGATGAGGTCGATCCCGCCCCGCTTGCAGGCGGTGATCATCCGGTTGAATTCTTTTCGCTTCTTCATACTGGTCCCGGTGATCCCCTCGTCCGCGAAGATCCCGGCCAGTTCCCAATCCGGGGATTCCTCAATTTTCTGGGTGTAGTAGGCTTTCTGGGCGGTGTAGCTGTTGATCTGCTCCTCGCTGTCGGTGCTGACCCGGCAGTAAGCCGCCACCCGCTGCCTGCCATGGAGTCTCGTCTTGTTGCCTGCTACATTGGACCGTAATGCCGGAATGCGGTGGACGGTGCGTTCCAGTGATGATTGTTCCATTTTGCTGTCCTTTCTGTTCCTAATCAAAAGTGTACGGTGATTGCGTTATCTGTTCCGATTATGATATGGGAGACCGTACGTTCGAAGCGTTCCCAGTCGATTTGGTCGGGCTGCGTTTGGCTTACAGCCGTATCCACACCATCATCACAGCAGGCATACCGGGCAGCTGCCCCTTGCAGGATGTGGGAGAGAGCCTCCTTACCGTCTCCTGGCTGTTCCAACGCCCGGTTAATGGCATT
>NZ_NFIQ01000244.1 GCF_002159455.1 Flavonifractor sp. An306 | reverse complement strand
CCCCGCTGTGCTGCATAGCTTTCGAGATAACGTTTCTGGTTCAGAATGGAGTTCGAGTCACCCGTGAGGTCATCGTCACGGGACAGGCGCTCATAGAGCGCAGTGATTTTTTCTTCCGTCTGTCTGTTTGCCATATCAGGCGCTCCTTTCAGACGGACGGCTCATTTGTGGCAGTTCCATTATACCACATTCCGGCTGGTTTGCCAGCCCATCGTTGCGGATCAGCCGCAGAATTTTATCTTCCATCGTTTCCTCGGCGGTTTCGCTGAGGTAGACACGAACTTTATAGGTGGTGTTGCCAATGTGCCGGGTCAGAAACACGGCGTTTTTATCTGCCATAGAACCTCTCTTTCTTGCGCTTTCGGCGCATCCGGTGTATACTGTTGTTATGGTTCCGTTGTTTGTAACCTGCGATAGTGTTACTCCTTTTTTGCGTCAAGCCTGAACATGGCGTGTGCCTCCTTTCTCCTGTGTGAATGAGCAAATGTAACCTAAGTAACTTGTTTTTAGATTACTCTTTCACTAATAGGAGAAATCCGGGGTGCAAAACGGAACCATTTTTGAAAAATCGCAAAATATTTTTTGAAAAGAGGTGGGGTCATGGCGTATCTGTCTGATGACGAGCTTCTGGATACCGAGGGTGGCTTCACCGGATGGGACGATGGGACAGGCGCTGGGGCGGAGGAA
>NZ_NFIQ01000243.1 GCF_002159455.1 Flavonifractor sp. An306 | reverse complement strand
GGAACGAACAAACATAGACTGATGCTATATGTAACACTAATGATAAGAAGATAGCACAGTGTATGGGTACTGGCATAGACAATGTGATAATCTATGCAATTAGTAATAAATTGAGTAATAGATAATAGATACTCTATTTATAATCTGCACACCCAATATATTGAGGTGTGCAGATTTGTTTTTATGATATACCATAGCTATTTACGACATACTCACCAATCCGAATATAAATACTCCAGCTATTTCGTCAGCAGACGCCGGGGATGGGTCAGCGTTATAGTTTAGTTGTGGTTGAGAGATATGGCTTGACCAAATTAAAGATAGTAAAAGGAGTAATTGAGTATGAATAATAAAGCTAATAATAAGAGATTTGTGATTAACCGTGTAGACCTGGGCCAGCGGACTACAGGCTATGAGGTATTTAATGCTGGCGTGAATGGTGGGGAGGTCGTGGGCATGACCACCAAGCAGTTAAAGGATGCTGTTGCAGCTGGTCAGGTTTACGGTGTACTCATGGCTGGTGAGGAGTTGGTGCTGGATGAAGCCAAAGGGTTTCATTCCATCATGGTCAAAACTGGTATTGGTACTCTGACCAGCACCGACCCTGAGGCAGTAGCTAACATGGTCTATACAGTGTATGACCGTCAGGGAGACAATTTTAAAGTGGTGTCCTCCCGGTTTGGTAGATTGA
>NZ_NFIQ01000242.1 GCF_002159455.1 Flavonifractor sp. An306 | reverse complement strand
CATCTGCGGTTCCAGACTCTGGAGGATCTTCTCCATATTGTTGGTTTCACTGGCCAGAGTTTTGGTCTGGGTGATGGTCTGGATGTCCACCCCAACCTCGTCCTTCCGCGTCATATCCAGCAGATAATAGAGGCGGCCATCCCGCTCAAAATCCTCGGTGGGAATCTGGGATGGGTCATCTGCCAGGGACAGCTGGTACACTTTCTTGATCCTGGGGCTGTCTCCCTCCATATACTCCTCCACCGATGTGGGGTAGTAACTGGCACTCTGCTCCGGTTCAACGGCCAGAGCAGGGACAGATGCCGCCAGGAGCAGGGTCAGGGCGCACATCGTGGTCAAAATGCGTTTCATACTGGATTCCTCCTACAACAATTTTTCTTTTGATTTGCCGGAAATCATATTGTTATTTCTTCTTTTGGAAATTGTCACCCCCTTTCACGGAGCACATTTCGTTGCAGCAGATACTCATTCCAATCCTTTCCCTGTGGAGGAAGTTGTTGAGACACCTCATAGTCCTCTGCGGAGAACATTTCTCGGAGCTTTTGGGTTGCCTGCCGACCATGTTCATCGTTATCCAGGCACAGAATAATCCTGCGTATGTGTGGGTTGTCTCGCAGATAGGTCCGCAGTCCTCCTTCGTACAGCCCACACAGTGCCACCGCGTTGGAGGTTACTTTCCGGTGCAGGGTGCAGAAGCTCATC
>NZ_NFIQ01000241.1 GCF_002159455.1 Flavonifractor sp. An306 | reverse complement strand
GCGCATAGCATGGTGGCCAGCAGAAGTGCTCTCAGCTTCAGTTGAATCAGCTCCTTCCTTTGTACCGCTTGAACAGGAAAACCCCACCTGCAGTCAGTAGGAGAACCGCGCCGCCAATCAGGAGGGGCTGTTTGATGTCAATCTCTGCCGTGGCCCCATTTGAGTTTTCGCTGGAAGGGGTATTAGTGGGGGCCGGGTCTGTCTGCGCCTCGGGGACCTCCATGCTGCCGAAAATGGCGGTATAGGTCAACACAGAGCAGTTGGTTTTGGAAACTTGGCCGGTATAGTCTGCCGTAACAGTGTAGCCGGTAGCATAGGTGCTGCTGGTAGTGCCGGTATATTTGGCGGTGGCAGTATATCGGGTGACGGCCCCATCCGCCCCGGCTTCACTGGTCTCGGCCCACTGGACGTCTGCCAGAGTCAGGCTTTTTCCATTGTCCTCAATGCTCTTTGGAATCAAAGATAGATCCGCTTCCGAGAGATTGGGATAGGTGCGGGTGGCGGAGAGATCCTTTGTCCGGGTAGCATAACCGTCTGCCGCTACCTTGACAGTGGTATGATCCAGTGTCAGAGTGCCGGTATAACCGTCCTCTGTGGTTACCTCCA
This sequence comes from Flavonifractor sp. An306, assembly GCF_002159455.1. Lineage (GTDB taxonomy): Bacteria > Bacillota > Clostridia > Oscillospirales > Oscillospiraceae > Flavonifractor. Next base: position 107 of record NZ_NFIQ01000241.1, on the reverse strand, counting down.
TCTGCGGTTCCAGACTCTGGAGGATCTTCTCCATATTGTTGGTTTCACTGGCCAGAGTTTTGGTCTGGGTGATGGTCTGGATGTCCACCCCAACCTCGTCCTTCCGC
>NZ_NFIQ01000240.1 GCF_002159455.1 Flavonifractor sp. An306 | reverse complement strand
GGTACTCTGACCAGCACCGACCCTGAGGCAGTAGCTAACATGGTCTATACAGTGTATGACCGTCAGGGAGACAATTTTAAAGTGGTGTCCTCCCGGTTTGGTAGATTGACCTTCTGCCTGGATAAAATCAAGGCCCTTCTTGATTTGGGTGCTGTGAATGGTGTGGTGATGCAGGAGGACAAGGTGGTGTGCTGTTGGGAACTGGAAAGCGAACAGGACAGTAAGAAGAAAGGAGCGTAAGGAACAGGGGTGGGGCTGGTCACAGCTCCACCCCTGACTTAAATTATGATTGATAACAGAATCAGAAGCCCTCCCAGCATGGAAGTATGAAATCGTCCTGTTTTGTATGCCGTGTATGTTTAACAGGTGTGTTTTCTATATCCAGCAGTAGCTATTTCTGGGTAATACACTGACACTGTCAACAGATTTGGAATTTTAGTTTCCTTAACTTGTAATGAATTAAGAAGGATTTTTCTCCATCTACATATTAAAATTTTACCATGCACGAACGCCATACAGTCAGGATTTTCTAAGGTAGCATGGATAAGTGGAAGTCTAAAATTTCAAAATCCCAATTTTTTAGATGGTTTTTTAGCAGTTGGATTTTTCACATGCATACAACAGGAAAAATAAAACTGCCATCCAAAGGACAGCAGTTGACAAATCGCAGTATCTAATTTAAATGGGTATTGCCTTTTTCCCTGTTAGGTCGTACAATGAAA
>NZ_NFIQ01000024.1 GCF_002159455.1 Flavonifractor sp. An306 | reverse complement strand
ATTGCGGTGAGGGTCCACCCGTTCCCATCCCGAACACGGAAGTTAAGCTCACCTGCGCCGAAAATACTTGTCTGGAGACGGACCGGGAAGATAGGTAACGCCAACACAAAAGACGGACAGTGAAAACTGTCCGTCTTTTGCTGTTTTTAACTGCTTGGGGCGGCTAAAAACAAGTGTTGAGGTAGTTTGATACATCAAAGATATCCAAAGTGCTGTCCTTCCTGAGGTAGAGCGGGTGATGGGGGTGCCCCTTTTTGGAGAACGGCCCGGCGGAGTACCAGGTGGCGCCCAGCTCATTGCCGATGCGCACCATATCGGTCAGGCAGGTGGGCAGATAGGGCCGCTTCTCGATGATCGCGCCCCAGGCCGCCCAGACGGCGGGAGTCCCGGTTCTGGTTTGCTCCAGGGCCCAGCGGAAGGCAGCCATATTCTCCTGGTGGAGGACAGGGTTGCACGCCGTTTCCATATCGTCCGGCCGGGTGGCCCGCTGGGCGTAGACGTTGAACATGATAAAGCTGTCATATCCGTTGCCCAGGGCAATGCGCTCCACCGATTTCAGCGTATTGTCCAGGTTGTTGGGCGCGGCTGTGGACGGGTTGATGCCCACACAGATCAGGGGCCGCTCCCCGGCGGTGCCCAGGATGTAACGGTAATCGCAGTAAAAGTTGGGTACAAACAGCCAGTGGGCCACATCATAGTCGGGGTTGGGGAGGCGGGCCTCCTCTAGAGCCTGAGCAAAGGGTAAAACAGACTGCTCAGCGGTTCCGCAGGTGGGAATATGCATGGAAAAACCTCCTGACAGACGGCTTGCGGGGAAGACCGTCCAATGGTATACTCACTTTAACAGGATACAGGCAGGAGAGAAGAAATGCAATACCAACGGATTGAAAAGGGTCGTTTTTTATCCCGTCCTAACCGGTTTATCGCCCATGTGGAGCTGGACGGGCGCACCGAGGTGGTCCATGTTAAAAATACCGGCCGCTGCCGGGAACTGCTGATACCAGGGGCGACAGTCTACCTGGAGAAAAGCGACAACCCCGCCCGCAAAACCCAGTACGATCTGATTGCTGTGGAAAAAGGAACGCTGCTGGTCAATATGGACGCCCAGGCCCCCAATCAGGTGTTCCGGGAGTGGGCGGAGGCGGGGAACTTCCAGGAGAGACTTACCCTTCTGCGGCCGGAGACCACTTGGGGGGATTCCCGCTTTGATTTCTATTGGGAGGCGGGCGGACGCCGGGGCTTTGTGGAGGTAAAGGGGGTCACCCTGGAGGAGGACGGCCATGCCTGTTTTCCAGACGCCCCTACGGAGCGGGGTGTCAAGCACCTGAATGAGCTGGCGCGCTGCCAGGCGGACGGGTATGAGGCTGCCGTGTGCTTTGTGCTCCAGATGGCGGGCATGAAAGACTTCGCCCCCAATGATCGCACCCATCCCGCCTTTGGCGATGCGCTGCGGCAGGCCGCCCAGGCCGGGGTACGGATCATGGCCCGGGAATGTGCCGTAACGCCGGACAGTCTAACCATCGGGGCGGCAGTTCCGGTCTTGTTATAACCAACCACAGAGGAGAAGGGGTTTATGAGGCCGATTTATCAGTTATACCCCAGCGAGATCGGAGCCAAGGGGAAAGCCTACCTGGCCCTGCGCCGCTGCCGGGCGGAGGATGTGGACGAAACCCTGCAGCGGGGCCGTGAGGAGCTGCTGGGCCAGGGCGCCACCGAAATCTATGTTACATCCAGCGACCCCGCCGCCCCTCTGGAGGAGGGCGTGCGTGGAGGCTGCCGTCTGGTCCATGTCCGGGACATGCTGTGGATGGAGCGAGAGCTCCAGGAACTTCCGGCAGAAGCCCAAGGTGTTACTCTGGTCCCCCTGGAGCGGAGCCGGGGCGGGGCGTGGCTGACCCTCCATAACGAGTGCTTTTTCGATATGCCCAATTCCGCGACCTACGGTCCTCTGGATCTGGAGCGGGCCCTCTCCCAGGAGTGCCGGTGCGGCTTCGTCCACTGGAGGGACATACCCGTGGGGGTGTATGAGCTGGCGCTGTCCCAGGACCTGCCGGAGGTGGAGGGAATCGCGCTGTGTAAGGATTTCCGGGGCAAGGGGCTGGGCCGGAGCCTGCTGGCTGCCCTGCTGTCCCAGCTGCGTGATGCCGGATACCGGCGGTGCAGGCTGCTGGTAGCCACCGACAACCAAAACGCCTTTGGGCTGTACCGGTCCATGGGTTTTAAGGCGGCAGGGGTGCAGAGCCAGTGGTTTCAGATGCTGGCGGAACAGGATTAAGGTAAGAGGAGCCAATGGGGCTCCTCTTTTTTACTTGACATATATCGAATATTGATATACTATTCTTATAGCGAACATCGATATACCTGGAGGAGGTGAGGGATATGGCCCGGAAAAAGCTGGAGACCCTGACGGAGCAGATGTTTTATGTCTTGCTGGCCCTGCGGCAGGAGCGCCATGGCTACGGGATTATGCAGGCCATCACCGCCCTCACCAAGGGCCGGGTGAACATTGGGGCGGGTACGCTGTACGCCCTGCTGGAGCGGTTTGAGGGAGAGAAGCTGATCGTCCTCACCCGGGTGGAGGATAAGCGAAAGTACTACCAGCTCACCCCGGAGGGGGACCGGGCCCTGCGGGAGGAATACCGGCGCATCCGGCAGCAGGCGGCGGACATGGAGGCTGTTTTGCGGGAGGAGGAAGGGACATGAAACGCAAGTGGATGCTGTTTACCTATCCTGTCATGGACATCAAGGCGGCGGAGGCCGCGCTCAACCGGCAGGCGGAGCAGGGCTGGCGGCTGGAAAAACTCTGGCTGGGTCTGCTGGCTTCCTTTGTTCCGGTGGAGGAGCCGGTGAGCTACTGCATCGACTGGTACGACCCCAGCCGGGAGGACGGGCTGGACTACCGCACCCTGCTGGCCGACGCAGGCTGGCAGCGGGTGGGGCAGCTCAGCTATTGGAACCTCTACGAGGCCCCGGCCGGATCAGCCCCCATCCAGACGGACGGGGAGCTGGAGTACCGGCGGTTCCGGAAAAAATCCCTGCGGCGCATGGCGATTGCCTGGGGAACCGTGGTTTGTATGGTGGCAGTACTGGGTTTGCTGGGCCTTCTGAGCGGCTTGGAATGGCAGTTTTATCTCACCTTCCTCACCGATACCAACACGGGGGCCATGGTGCTTGTGCTGCTGCCTCTGCTGCTTCCGGAGGGCCTGCTGTGGTCGGGGCGGCTGCTGCTGCGGCTGGGCCAGTGGAAACATGCCATCGCCCGGGGAGAGCCCTTCCCGGTGCCGGGGCGGAGAAGCGTTCTGCTGGCCCGGCTGTGTACCCTGGCTGGCTATGTACTCGTACTCCCCCTGGTGCTGGCCTTCCTGCTGGATGCTATGATGGGGGAACTAAACCTGGGGTGGCTCATCGGCATGAGCATTGCCTGTCTGATTATACTGGGCGGGGACCCCAGGCTGGAATATCAGCGCAAGCGCCGGCATGCCAAGTATATGCTGGCCTGTATGGCAGTGCTGCTGGCGGCGTGGCTGCTGCCTCTGTCCGGGGTGGCGGGGCTGGTGTGTGTCAAGCCGCCCCTGGCTGACGAAGGGCTCCTGCCGGAGCGGGCAGAGCTGGAGGTGGTGGAAACCCACGCCACCCTGTTGTCCGCCCGGACGGAGCGCAGGGAATTTGGGCCGTTAAAAGCGGGAGGCTCGATAGATGGCGTGGCGGACAGCCAGGTATGGAGGCTTCCCTGGGACTGGCTGGCCGACTGGGTGACAGAGCAGTATCGGAAGGAACTGGGTATTGCCAACCAGAGGGAGCTGTCCGGCTATGAGGATGTGTGGCTGGTGCGAAGCGCTATCTCTGAGAACCACTACCCGGAGGGATGTGTGAAGGATATCTGGCTGATCCACCGGGGCAGCGTTGTTCTGTGGGTGCAGACCGATATGGGGCCGCTGGACGAGCAGTGGCTGGACGGCATTCTGGCCCGGCTGGAGGAGGGTGAAGTGTGAAGGAGAAGATGACCCGTTGGTTCCGCTACACCGCCGAGGACGTGAAGGCCGCCCAAGCGGAGCTGGATGAGCTGGCGGAGCAGGGCTGGGAGCTGGCGGAGCTGGGGATCTTCACCGCCTCTTTCCGTCATGCGGAGCAGCCCCGCCGGTGCTGGGTGGAGCCTGCCCGTTGGACCTCCATCCGCCGGAAGGATGAACAGGCCCGGACGGACTACCTGGCCCTGTGCGAAGAGGCGGGCTGGAATCTGCTGGACGAGGCGGGCGGCCTGTTCTATTTCCAGGCCCAGCCGGATACCGATCCGGCCCCCATACAGACCGACGGCAGTCTGGAATGGGAGGATGTGCTGAAAAAGAGCCTGTGGAATCAGGCCTACACCTTTTTCTATCTGGTGGTCTACTGGGTGGCCTGGGCCGCCGGACGTTTTTTCCTGGATCAGCCCCGGGTGTGGGAGATGTTTTTCTCCAATGGGGCTATGCTGGTTCAGCTCCTCCTGCTGCTCTGGCTGGCGGTTAACCTGTATCTGGGCATGCGTGTGGTGCGCTACCGGAAAAAGTGCCGCCGGGCGGCGGAGGCGGGGAAGCCTATGCCGGAGCCCGGACGGAAGGCTGCCAGATTCCGGGGAGCTGTGCCCCTGGTGTACATCCTTTTGGGAGCAGCCATCATCCTGAGCTTCCTGCTGGGCTTCAACAGTAAGCGGTACAACCTGGAGGAGGGTTGGCTGACCACGGAGCGCTCCGTCCTGGGGGAAAGTGCAGAATACCGGGAGTTCTCTGAAAAAGGCGACCTGTGGCTCGAATCCTATGACTGCAAGATTTCCTGGCTGGTGGGAACTATTTGCGGTGACCTGCGGGCTATTGAGGGAGACGAGAACCGCCTCCACCGCTATTTCCACTACCACGGCCCGGTGGAGCTGACCGAGACCGACCTGGGCTATGACCAGGCCTGGAGCTATACCTGGGGCGGGGGAAACGGCCTGATCTTCCGTCAGGGGAATCGGGTGGTCCATATGGAGGCGGAAAATCTGGACCTTACCGACAGAACGGTGGTGGACGGCCTGCTGGACTGGCTGGACCAGGCCGCTTGCGCCGCGGAGGAAAATATGATAGCATGAGGGAAAGATAAAACCGGGAGCGTGAGCATATGGAAAATCTGCTTTTTATCAACAGCTGCGTGCGTGAGGAGAAGTCCCGCACTCTGAAGCTGGCCCGCCGCTTTTTGACGCGTTATCAGGCCGCACATCCCGAAACAGTGATTACAGAGCGTGATGTTTGTGCGGATAGATTACAGCCTCAGTATCCCGAAGTGCTGGCCGAGCGGGATGAACTGTGGAATGCCGGGCAGCTGGACCAGCCCATGTTTGAGGCGGCCCGGCAGTTTGCCGCGGCGGACAAGATTGTCATTGCAGCGCCTTTTTGGGACCTGTCCTTTCCGGCGGCGCTGAAAATTTATCTGGAGCGGATTTCGGTTACCGATATCACCTTCGGCTACGACACCGACGGCAAGGGCGTGGGTCTGTGCAAGGCGTCCAAGCTGCTCTATATCACCACCCGGGGCGGCTACTACGCCGGTACGCCCCTGGATATTGCCACCGCCCACATCAAGGGCCTGGGCGTGATGTACGGCATCCCCGACGTGCGCTTCCTGGACGCCGAGGGGCTGGACGATATCCGCAATGACAAGCAGGCGCTGCTGGACGCCGCCATGGAGCGGGCTGACGCTCTGGCGGAGGAGTTCTGATGGCCCGTCGGATTTTGCTGCTCACCACAGGGGGCACCATTGCCTCCCTACCCACCGAGGAGGGGCTGGCCCCCGGCCTGGCCGGCGCGGAGCTGGCAGGCCTGCTCCCCCGGGGGATCACCGATGCCTACGACCTGACCATTCAGGATATCCTCCATCTGGACTCCTCCAACATCCAGCCGGAGGAGTGGCAGACCATTGCCCGCCATGTTTTTGATAACAGAAGGGAATATGACGGAATCGTTATTACCCACGGGACTGATACAATGGCCTATACCGCCTCGGTGCTCTCCTTTATGCTCCGGGGAATTGCCATTCCGGTGGTGCTGACCGGGGCTCAGCTGCCCATGACCCACCCTCTCAGCGATGGGCTGGAGAATCTGCGCACTGCGCTGGCCATGGCGGCCTCCGGGGTGGCGGGGGTGTTTCTGGCCTTCGACCGAAAGGTGATTCTGGGCTGCCGGGCGGTGAAAACACGCACCACCGACTTTGACGCCTTTGAGAGCGTCAACTGGCCTCTGGCGGGAATGGTGGACGGCAAGGGCCTCCAGATCCGGCGGGAGAGCATCCCCACTCCAGCGGGGGGCTGCACCCTGCGGGACAAGCTGTGCGACAAGGTGTTCCTCATCAAGCTGACCCCCGGCCTGGACCCGGAAATTTTTGATATGCTGCTGCAGATGCACTACCGGGGCATCGTCATCGAGGCCTTCGGGGCGGGAGGGCTCCACTTCGTCCGGCGGGACCTGATCGCCAAGCTCCAGGCGGCGGCCCAGGCGGGCATGGCGGTGGTGGTGTGCAGCCAGTGCCTCTATGAGCCCAGCGATTTCTCCCTCTATGAGGTGGGGCAGAAGGCCCTGGAGCAGGGCGTGATCCAGGGCCGGGACATGACCACCGAGGCGGCGGTGACCAAGCTGATGTGGGTGCTGGGCCAGACCGACGACCCGGCCATTATCCGGGACTATATGGAGCGCTCCCTGGCGGGAGAGATGGCATAACGGAAAAAGTGCATATTCAAAATGCCCGGCGGATATTGCCTTTGCAATATCCGCCGGGCATTTATTTGACGTGTTCGGCGACCCAGGACTGGACGTATTCCAAAAAGCGGGAGAGCACCGGGGAGAGCGTCCCCTGTGAGCGCACAGCCAGGGCGATGTCCCGATACTGCGGAGGGTCCATGGGGACCAGGGCGATATGGTAGGGCATCCGGCTGGCGATCAGCCCGTTGATGATGCCCACGCCCATGCCGCTCTCCACCATAGAGGCGATGGCGTAGCTGTCCTCCATAAAGTAGCGGGTGTTGGGGTGAATGTTGCAGCAGTCGAAGATGGTGGTGATATCCCGGTCGTGGGTCTCCCGGATGTAGATGAGGGCGTCCTCCGCAAAGCGCGAGACCGGATAGGCCGGCGCGGTAGCCAGCGGATGGTTGAGGGGGAGGGCGACATAGATGGGATCCTGTTTCAAAAAGATGGTGCGCAGCGGCGGGTTGGCGTGGATATTGAGGGGAAGGGTGACAAAGGCACAGTCCACATCCCCCTGGATAAGCTTGAGTTCGGAGGAGCTGTACTCCAGCTCGCAGGAAATATCAAACTCAATGTTTGGGTAGAGGGAGAGAAAGGACTGGACGATCTGGGGCAGCCAGTGGGCGGCGACGCTGTGGAAGGTGGCGATGCGGACGCTTCCGCGGGTCAGCCCCAGCAGCCCGCTGACAGAGGCCTCCAGTTCCCGCTGGGCACAGCAAACGGCCCGGATGCTGGGCAGCAGCTGCTGGCCCTCTGTGGTCAACTTGACGCCCCCCGGCTTCGAATGAGCAGCGGGATGTCCCACTCCCGTTCCAGGTCGGTGATGACCCGGCTGACCGCAGGCTGCGTATAGCCGAGCACATCGGCCGCCCGGGTGATATTCCCAAGCTCTACGGTTTTCAGAAAGACTTCATATTTTGATAATTCCACGCGGGTACACCATCCATGAAAATTTCTTATGGAAGCAATAGAGATCTTTAATTTGTTAAATTCACGTTTAAATTGTACAATATGCCTGCTAAAAAGTCAACGTTCCATGTTGAAGCTGATGGGAGGACGGGCAAATATGACAGAGGAAATCGCAAAGAGTATCCAGGCAGTACGGGAGCGGGTTGTGTCGCACCGGCGCTCGCTGCATCAGATCCCCGAGGTGGGGCTGGAGCTGCCGCAGACCGCGGCCTATGTCCGAAAGGTTCTGATAGAACTGGGGTGTGAGCCCCAAACAATCGGGAGCTGCGGGCAGGTTGTGACCCTTGGGCAGGGGACGGGCACGCTGCTGCTACGGGCGGACATGGACGCGCTGCCTGTGCAGGAGTGTACGACGCTTCCGTTCCGGTCCACCAATGGAAATATGCATGCCTGCGGCCACGATATGCATACGGCGGTGCTGCTGGGTGTGGCGGAGGTGCTGAAACAGCATGAGAAGGCCCTGCCGTGCCAGGTCAAGCTGGTGTTCCAGCCCGGCGAGGAGCTTGGCACAGGCGCGGAGAGCCTGGTCAAAGCCGGCCTTCTGGAGCATCCCCATGTGGATGCGGCGGCCGCCCTCCACGTGGAGCCGACGCTGGAGGTGGGCAAGTGTACCTATGGGACGGGGGTTATGACCTCGGATATTTACGACATCTTCATCCGTGTGGAGGGGAAGGGCGGCCACAGCTCCCAGCCTGAGACGACGATCAACGCGTTGGCGGCTGCCAACGGAATTTATCACACGCTGAGCGGGCTGGTACAGCGGGAGGTCAGCGGCTTTGACACCGCCATTCTGGCCCTCTGCTCCATGCATGCCGGCAGCCAGAGCAGCCCCAATATTGTGCCTGAGGTCTGTGAAATGGCGGGTACGCTGCGGTGCTTTGACCGTGCCCTGGGGCAGCGCCTGGTGGCCCGGGTGCGGGAAATTGTGGCCAGCGAGGCGGCCAGTTACCGGGCCAAGGCCACGGTGGAGACGCTGCTCACCCCGTCCCTGACTGTGGACGAGGGCCTGGCCCAGATGCTGCTCCCGGCCCTCAACACCGTATTTGGTCAGAAGCACGTGGCCCGTGTGGGCGCGTCCGCCGGCAGCGAGGACTTTTCTTACATTGCCCAAGAGGTTCCGGCTTTCTTCTGCTGGGTGGGGGCGGGCGCTCCGGGCAATCCGCCGCTGCATAATCCCAACCTGGTTCTGGACGAGCGGGCGATGGAGTACGGCCTGAAGGTGATGACAGAGCTGCCCTTTGTCTGGGCGGAGCAGAATAACGCCTGAGCGGCGGGAAGGAGAGAATTCGAGATGGAGAAGAAAGAAAAGAAACCATTTCAACTGCCCCACGTGATCCTCATCCTGATGATCATTATGGTGGTGGTCACAATCATGTCGTTTTTCATTCCCAGCGGACAGTTTGTCCGCGACGCAAACGGCGTGGTGGACCCCAGCCAGTTCAGCTATGTGGAAAACGAGAATCCCATTACGCTGTTTGACTTCTTCTATGCCATCCCCCACGGCATCGTGGAATCTGCCAGCATCATCATTTCCATCATGGTGATCTCCGGGGTGCTCTATGTGATTGAGCAGACGGGCGCCATCGCGGCGGGCCTCCAGCGGTTGAATTCCGTGTCCAAGGGCAGAGAGCTGGTCATTGTGCTGGGCCTGATGTTTGTGTTCGGCATTCTGGGCGTGATCGGCTGGGGCGAGGACGCCCTGCCCTTTATCCCGATGGTGGTCAGTCTGGCGCTGGCGCTGGGCTACGACCGTATGGTGGGTGTGGCCATCGTACACGTGGGAATCTGCATTGGCTTTACCAGCGGCGCCTTCAATATTTTTACCACCGGCGTCTGTCAGGAGCTGGCCGGGATCAGCCTGTTCTCCGCCTGGCAATTCCGGCTGGTGGAGTTTCTGGCCTACTTTGTCGTAAGCGCCCTTTTCGTTGCCGCCTATTGCAAGCGCATCAAGCGGGATCCCTCCAAGAGCGTGATTCCCGGATACCGGGATGGGACCGATCGGGCACAGGGAATGATGGACGTCAAGGTTCCCATGACGGTCCGGCGTGTCCTGACGCTGCTGACCCTGCTGGTGGCCCTGATCACCCAGGCTGTGGGCGCGGTGCAGTTTGGCTGGGATATGGAAGACATCAGCGGCATGTATATCATCGTGGTGGCCGTTGTGGCCATTATCAACGGCGTAAACCCCAGCAAGGTGTGTACGGACTTCATCAAGGGTACCACCACGGTTATGTCTGCCGTAATCGTCATCGGCGTGGCCCGCGCGTCCTATCTGCTGATGGAGCAGGCCCAGATTGTGGACACGATCATCCACTCCCTGGCTGCCATGTTTGAAGGGAAAAGCCCGTTTATGGTCATTTTCCTGCTGTACATCTTTGTCATCGTATTCAATGCCTTTGTCATTTCCGCCAGCGGCAAGGCCTTTATTCTGTTCCCCGTGCTCAAGCCTCTGGCGGATATCCTGGGCATCAACCAGCAGGTGGTGGTCACCACCTTCCAGCTGGGAGACGGCTTTACCAACTATGTGTTCCCCTCCTCCGGCAGCCTTATGGCCGGACTGGAGCTTGGAGGGGTCACCTATCAGCAGTGGCTGAAGTTTGCAGGCAAGCTCCTGCTGGTGCTGGTGCTGCTGGGCGGCGGATTTGCGTTCCTGGCGCAGATCATCGGCCTATCCTAAGCAGAACCCGGAAAATAGAAAAAACGGCGGAGCGCTGTGTCAACACACAGCGCTCCGCCGTTTTTGCGCCAGGCGCTAAGAAAAACGGGCGGCTCCCGTTACATCTCCCTGCGGCCCTCCAGGGCCCGCAGCAGGGTGGCGTCGTCGGCGTACTCCAGGTGGCTGCCCACCGGGATGCCGTAGGCCAGCCGGGTGACCTTTACCTGGAAGGGCTTCAGCAGCCGGGAGAGGTACATGGCGGTGGCCTCGCCCTCGGTGTCCGGGTTGGTGGCCATGATGACCTCCCGCACCCCTCCGGCGGAGACCCGGGCCACCAGCTCCTTCACCCGCAGCTCGTCGGGGCCCACGTGGTTCATGGGGGAGATCACCCCGTGGAGCACATGGTATACCCCGGCGTACTCCCGGGAGCGCTCCATGGCCATCACGTCCTTGGGGTCGGCCACCACGCAGATCACCGACTCGTCCCGCTTGGGGTCCTGGCAGATGGGGCACAGTCCGTCCCCCTGGGAAAAATTCTGACACACCGGGCAGCAGTGGATGGCCGACTTGGCCTCCACAATGGCCTGGGCAAACTCTGCCGCCTCTCCCTCCGGCAGGGAGAGGACGAAAAAGGCCAGCCGCTGGGCGCTCTTGCGGCCGATCCCCGGCAGCCGGGCGAACTGTTCCACCAGCTTTTCCAGGGCGGGGGGGAAATATTGCATCAATCTATCCTTCCTTCTGAGACAATAATGGGACCATCGGACCCGCCGCCGCGCTCCAGGATGGCGTCCAGATGGAGGGCGCGGCACAGGGGGTCCAGCTTGGGGCAGGCCACCCAGTCGGCAGCGGGGAGGGCGTCTCCATACTTCACCGTATGCACCACGCTGCCGGGCAGAAGATAGCAGTTGTGGGAGAGGTTCAGCGGGCAGAGATAGGATTCCCCCGCCCGCAGCACCAGGACACGCAGGCCCTCCGGCCGCTCCTCCGCCATCACCATGGCGCCCTTCTGCACCACAGTCAGCTCATGGACGTACCGGTGGAGGTGGCTGTTCTGCCAGCCGCTGTCCGCCACGGCTTCGGTACGGATGTAGGAGCTGCCGTCGGAGGCGCACAGGCGAAAGCGCAGCTCGCCATTGTCCATCCGCTCATGACGGGTGGTGATACCCAGGGCCTCCGCCTGCCCGGGAGAGATGGGGCTGGGCATAGGCTCACCCCTCCCGCAAAGCGGCGATGGCCGCCGCCGGCTCAGCCGCGCCGTATACCGCCGAGCCCGCCACCAGGGTGTCCGCCCCGGCGGCAATAACAGCTCCGGCGGTTTTGGGGCTGATGCCTCCATCCACCTCCAGCCGGCAGGCGGGATTGTACCGGTCAATGAGCGCCCGCACCTGCCGGATGGTGTCCAGCTGCCCCTCCATGAAGGCCTGGCCGCCGAAGCCGGGCTCCACCGTCATCACCAGCACCATGTCCAGCTCCTCCAGGTAGGGCAGCACTGCGCTGGCGGCGGTGATGGGCCGGAGGGCTACCGCCTTCTGTACGCCGCATTCGCCCATCAGCTTCAGAGCCTCGGCGATGCGGGTGGGGTGGTCGGCCTCCAGGTGGATGGAGAGCAGATCGGCGCCAGCCTTGGCAAAGGCCTCAACATAGCGCACCGGCTTGTCAATCATCAGATGGACGTCCAGAAACATGTCGGTACACTTGCGGATGGACTGGACCACCGGCACGCCGATGGTGATGTTGGGCACGAAGCAGCCGTCCATCACGTCCACGTGGAGCCAGTCGGCGGTGGACACCCGTTTGATGTCCCGCTCCAGATTGACAAAATCAGCTGAGAGGATGGAAGGGGCAATTTTAATCATCCGTTACCACTCCAGACACAGTTTTTTGAGGAAAAAGCGGGGGACAGGCCTCCGGTTCCGGGGGCAGCCGGGGGCAAAGAGACCCTCTGCCACATAAGATACGTCAAGCGGATGTCGCTCCGGGGCCCCGCCGGTCCTCCCCATGCGCCCACGGGCCGCCGGCCCGGCGGCCCATGCCCCGGGACTGCGCGCCGCATCATATAGTGTCCGGGGGAGCGTCAGCTCTCCCGGACACAGTGGTTAACCTTTAATTGTAAAAGTCGTTGGTGTGGCACTCCCGGGCCTGGTACCCGGCGGCGCACATGGCCTCCAGAATGGCCCGCTTGTGGGTGTGGCCGAAGGCCTCCAGGGTGACCCGCAGCTCCACGCCGCTCTGGCGGTTGATGTTGACAAACTGATTGTGCTCCAGCTTGATGATGTTGCCGTTGGCCCCGGCCACGATCTGGGCCACCCGCAGCAGCTCGCCGGGCCGGTCGGGCAGCTGCACCGAGAAGGTAAATACCCGCCCCCGGTTGATGAGCCCGTGCTGCACCAGGCTGGCCACGGTGATCACGTCCATGTTGCCGCCGGAGAGGACAGGCACCACGTTTTTGCCCTTGCACTTGAGATGGCTCAGGGCGGCCATGGGCAGCAGGCCGGCGTTTTCCACAATCATCTTGTGCTTTTCCATCATGTCCAGGAAGGCGTCCACCAGCTCGTCGTCATCGATGGTGATGATGTCGTCAATATTTTTCTGAATATAGGGGAAAATCTGGTCGCCGGGGGTTTTGACGGCCACGCCGTCAGCGATGGTCTCCACCTTGTCCAGGGTGACGATATGCCCGGCGTCCAGGCTGGCCTTCATGGAGGCCGCCCCGGTGGGCTCCACCCCGATGACGGTGACGTTGGGGTTGAGCAGCTTGGCCAGGGTGGACACGCCGGTGGCCAGCCCGCCGCCGCCGATGGGCACCAGGATCACGTCCACGTCGGGCAGGTCCTGGAAAATCTCGTAGGAGATGGTGCCCTGGCCGGTGGCGATGGCGGGGTCGTTGAAGGGGTGGACGTAGGTCAGCCCCTCCTCCTCCGACAGCTTGGCGGCCAGCTGGGCGGCGTCGTCAAAGGTCTCCCCGTGGAGCACCACCTTGGCGCCGTAGTCCTTGGTGTTGTTCACCTTTACCAGAGGGGTGGTGGTGGGCATGACGATGGTGGCGGACACCCCGGCCTGCTGGGCGGCGTAGGCCACCCCCTGGGCGTGGTTTCCGGCGGAGGCGGTGACCAGACCTTTGGCCTTCTCCTCCTGGGACAGGGTGCTGATTTTATAGTAGGCGCCCCGGATCTTGTAGGCGCCGGTGACCTGCATATTCTCCGGCTTGATGTACACATGGTTGCCGGTAGCCTTGGAAAAGGCGGGGCTGTACAGCAGATTGGTGTCCCGGATGACCCCGGACAGCACGCTGCGGGCCTCTTTGAACTCCTTCAGGGTGAGCATGGACAGACTTCCTCTCTTTAAATCGGTGAGTATCTTTAATAATAATGACTTTTCCCCCTAAAGTCAACGTGTTCTTGACACCGGGAAGGGGGAAAGGTACAATAAAGCAAACCTCATTTTTGGAGGATCTGCCAATGGCAAAGCTTGTCAAAAAATCTCCCGTCCCCCTCTATCTGGCGGCGGCGGTATGGGCCGTGTGGGCCGTGTTTGCCCCCATGTACGCCTGGTGGCACTTTGTGCTGGCGGCGGTGTGTTCGGCGGCGGCGTGGCTGCTGGGCAGGAAGCTGTTTCCCGACCGGGTGCAGATCGTGCCGGACGAGCAGCCCCCTGTCCGGGAGCCGGTGGACCCTCTGCTCCAGGAGCGGCAGCGGGCCCTCTCCGAGCTGCGCCGGCTCAACGACAACATTCAGGATGAAACAATTTCCGCCCAGATCAGCCACATGGAGGAGGTCACCGGCAAGATCTTTGACCTGGTGGCCCAGGACCGGAGCAAGCTCAGCCAGATCCGGCGGTTTTTGAACTACTACCTGCCCACCACCCTGAAGCTGCTCAACGCCTATGACCGGATGGACCAGGCGAGGGTGGAGGGAGCCAATATTGATGGGACCATGGGCAAGATCGGGGCCATGCTGGACCAGATCTGCGCCGCCTTTGACCGGCAGCTGGACGCCCTGTTTGCCCATGAGGCCCTGGACATTTCCACCGATATCACAGTGCTGGAGCAGATGCTGGCCCAGGAAGGGCTGGGCGGCGTCCAGCTGGGACAAGATGAGTAAAAGGAGAGAGTACCATGACGGATCACACTGATTTCACCCCGGAACTGACCCTGACGCCCAATCTGGATTCCGCCGCCGCCGAGGCCAAGGCTCCGGAGGCCCCGTCTCTTACCCTGACCCCCGACGCCCCCGCCGAGGCTCAGAAGGAGGCCAACGCGGTGCAGCTGGACGAGAGCCAGCTTACCGAGGCGGAGCGGAAGATGGTGGACGACTTTGCCCAGAAGATCGACATTACCGATTCCAATCTGGTGCTCCAGTACGGTGCGGCGGCGCAGAAGAATATCGCCGGCTTTTCCGAGAGCACCCTCAAGTCGGTGCGCACCAAGGACCTGGGCGAGGTGGGGCAGGCCCTGTCCTCCCTGGTGGTGGAGCTGAAGGGCTTCGGCAAGGACGAGGATGAGAAGGGCATTTTCGGCTTTTTCAAGAAAAAGCGCAATGAGCTGGAGGCCATGAAGGCGTCCTATTCCAAGGCGGAGGCCAATGTGGACAAGATCGTTACCGTTCTGGAGGGCCATCAGGTGACCCTGATGAAGGACATCGCCATGCTGGACCAGATGTACGATCTCAACACCAAATATTATAAGGAACTGACCATGTATATCCTGGCGGGCAAGAAGCGGCTGAGCCAGGTGCGGGCCGGGGAGCTGGAGACGCTGCGGCAGAAGGCGGCCCAGTCCGGAGCCCAGGAGGACGCCCAGGCCTATAACGACCTGGCCAATATGTGCACCCGCTTTGAGAAGAAGCTCCACGACCTGGAGCTGACCCGGATGATCTCCATTCAGATGGGCCCCCAGACCCGCCTGATCCAGAACAACGACGCGCTGATGCTGGAGAAGATCCAGTCCTCGCTGGTGAACACCATCCCCCTGTGGAAGAGCCAGATGGTGCTGGCTCTGGGGCTGGAGCACTCCCGCCAGGCCACCGCCGCCCAGAACGCGGTGACCAACATGACCAACGAGCTGCTGCAGAAGAACGCCGACATGCTGAAGATGGGCACCATTGAGACCGCCCGGGAGGCCGAGCGCAGCGTGGTGGACATCCAGACCCTCCAGCACACCAACCAGCAGCTCATTTCCACCCTGGACGAGGTCATGAAGATCCAGCAGGAGGGCGCCCAGAAGCGGCGGGAGGCCGAGGTGGAGCTGGGAAGAATCGAGGGCGAGCTGAAGCAGAAGCTGCTGGAGCTGCGGGGTTAACCCATGAAATTTTTCAAGAGCTACACCGGCGGTCTGGTGGTGCTGGCAGTGGTGATTGTGCTGTCGGTGCTGCTGGGGTCCCACCGGTCTCTGGTAAGCGAGCGGGCCAAGGTGGAGGCGCAGTTTGCCTCCATCGCCGGGGATCTGCAGGACTGCCTGGACATCACCGCCAATGTGCTGACGGTGGGTGGGCGCTACCTGGAGGAGGACGAGCTGGCGGGGCTGGAGGGGAGCCGGAACATGCTCTCCGACTGGCATGGCATCTCCAGCGGCTACACCGCCTACACCAGACTGCAGGAGGAGGCGTCCGCCGTGCTGGACGCCCTGGAGACCTGTGCGCTTACCGAAAAGGACCGGCAGTATGTCCAGGGCTTCCGCACCGACCTGGCCGCCGAGGCAGACACCATCGCCCGGGACGGCTACAACGCCGCGGCGGAACAGTTCAACCGCAGGGTGCTGGGGGCCTTTCCCGCCAACATTCTGTCCCGGCTGACCTTTGTGGCGGGGGCGGAGCTCTTTGCATAGGAGGAGACCATGAGACG
Organism: Flavonifractor sp. An306; assembly: GCF_002159455.1. GTDB lineage: Bacteria > Bacillota > Clostridia > Oscillospirales > Oscillospiraceae > Flavonifractor. Next base: position 31,386 of record NZ_NFIQ01000024.1, on the reverse strand, counting down.
GAAATTTTGGAATGTGCTGCTCTGTCTGGCCCTGGGGCTGGTGCTGCTGTCCGTCACCGCCGGGGCGGTGGTGGAGCCAACCGAGGCCTTTTACGTGGCGGACTACGCCGACGTGCTCAGTGCCGACACCGAGCAATATATCATTGACAAAAACCAGACCCTCTTTGACACCACTGGCGGGCAGATCGTGGTGGTGACGGTGGAATTCATGGACGGCATGGATTCCGCCGACTACGCCATGCAGGTGGTGGAGAACTGGGGCGGCATAGGCGACGTGGACCGGGACAATGGCTTTCTGCTGGTATACGCCGTGGGGGAGAACAAGGTGTGGGCCATGACTGGCTCCGGTCTGGAGGACGCCCTTCCCGCCTCCCAGATAGAGCGGTATCTGGAGGAGTATTTTTACGACGAGTATGACGCCCAGTCCTATGACCGGGGCACCCGGGACTTTTTTGACGCCATCTATGCCTGGTATGAGAGCTATTATGCCGGCAGCGCCGGCGGCGGGGAGCAGGACTTCCACTATTACCCCGAGGCGGAGCCGGATTATGTCCATGGCTACGTGGGGTCGGTGTTCGGATTTGGCGTGTTTGGCCTGATGGGCCTGATCATCCTGCTGGTGATCCTGGCCTGCCTGACGGACGGCATCAGATACCGGCGTTACCGCCGGCGCTATCTGATGCCCGGTATGCCCCCTCCGCCCTATGTGTACCGTCCCTTTATTTTCGGGCGGCCCCACCGGCCCAGGCCACCCCGCCCGCCCATGGGCGGCGGGTTCCGGAGCGGCGGCAGTTTCCGCGGCGGCGGTGCTGGCCGCAGCGGCGGCGGGTTCCGCAGCAGCGGCGCAGGCCGAAGCGGTGGTGCTGGCCGCCGTGGCGGCGGATTCCGGAGCGGCGGAGGCTTCCGCGGCGGCGGCGCCGGACGCCGGTAACAGTACATAGAAACGTCCCGGAGGATTCTTCCTCCGGGACGTTTTTTTCTCCATGACATCAAACCGACACAAGTGGGTGTTATCCTGAGGCCGAAAGGAGGGAAGGAACATGGAAGAGCGGGTGCTGCTGGCCGAGGACGAGGTGCGGATGCGAACCATTGTCCGGGACTATTTTCAGGCCCACGGGGTGGGCTGCGACCTGGCAAAGGATGGGGCGGAGGCCCTGGAGCTGCTGCGGCAGCGGGACTACGACGCGGTGCTGCTGGATGTGCTTATGCCCGAAGCCGACGGCTTTACGGTGTGCCGGGCAGTGCGGGAGCACAGCCGGGTGCCCATTCTGTTTCTCACCGCCCTGGGGGAGGAGCGGGACATGCTCCGGGGCTATGCGCTGGGGGCGGACGACTATGTGACAAAACCCTTCTCTCTGGCGGTGCTGCTGGCCAAGACCCGGGCCCTGATCCGCCGCAGCCGGGGGGAGGAGGGCGAAAGGCTCACCTGTGGTGCCATTGCGCTCCAGCCGGCCCTCCGCCGGTGTGCCGTGGGGGAGACGGCGGTGGAGCTGGCCCCCCGGGACTATGCCCTGTTGCTCTGCCTCATGCGCAACCAGGGCCAGGTTCTCAGCCGGGCCCAGCTGCTGGACAAGGTGTGGGGCATTGACTTTGACGGCGGCGAGCGGGCGGTGGATGTGCGCATCCGGGCCCTCCGGGCCGCATTGGGCCCGGCGGGAAAGCAGATCCGGACGGTGTTCAAGGCGGGTTATCGAATGGAGGGCGGCTGACATGAAGGATAAACGGCTGTTTATGAGGTACCTTGGGGGGACATTTGGGATTTTTTTGCTGCTGTGGGGGGCGGCCATGGCCGCCCTGGTCTGGGTCAACTGGCAGTGGACCAGTCAGGATGTTCTGACGCAGCGCTACCAGCTTCCGAATGCGATTCTGATGGGAGATACCTCCTTCAACTGGGAGTCCGAAACAGCTGAGGAAAAGGGCTGGATCTCCTGCCAGCTGACGGTCAGCGGCTGTGAGAACCTGAAAGACTACGGCGGGCAGGTTTTTGTGCGGGCGTACGACAAAGAGGGGGGGCGGCTGGGCCAGAGTCAGATGCTGACGGCGACCGCCACGCTGTATAGCGAGGACGATATCCATATGTCCGAAGCCATCTTCTGCCGTATACTCCTGGACCAGGCCATGACGGACGAGCAGTTGGTGGAGGCCGCCCGGTTTATGAATCGCCGGGGGACGGGGTACTATCTGGAGCATATTGGATTGGGGGTCCCCATCGGCGGCGAATCGGAGGTGGTGGGCTGGCTGAAGGATAATGTGCTCTATGTCCAAACGCTGACCCTCCAGCTGGGGGAGGAGCAGGTGGTACTTGGGGGTTCGGACGTGGAGCTCTTTCCCGGACAGGAACCGGCGACCTACCGGATCGGCTGGGTGGAGTTCTCCACCCCCCTGACAGGCAGGGGCGGGCCGGAGAAGCGGCTGGAGCAGTACCGGGAGATGGAGGCGGATGTGGACGACCTGGAGGAGCTCAATCAGGAATGGGGGAAGAGGCCGCTGATTGCGGCCAATAACCCATCCAATGCCAGCCTGATCAGCAGCGGCGCCCATGCGGTGGCCTACAGCTACTGTTTGTCCCCGTACTACGCCCTCACCGGCCTGGGTCCTGCAGCCCTGCTGACCCTGGGGGCGGCGGTGTTTCTGGCGCTCCTGACGGCCTGGCTGGAGTACCGGGCCATCCGGCGGGAACGGGCCTTCACCCGGGCGGCGGCCCACGAGCTGAAAACCCCGCTGGCCATTCTCCGGGCTCACGCTGAATCCCTGAAAGAGGACATCGACCCGACCAAACGGGAGGAGTACCTGGACGTGGTGCTCTCCGAGACCGACCGGATGACCGCCCTCACCGGCGCTCTGCTGGATCTGGCCCGGCTGGAGCGGGGGGAGGCCCTGGTCCGGGAGCCGGTGGAGCTGTCCGCTCTGGTGAAAGGGGTCTTTGACCAGCTGGCCCTGCCCCTGGAGCGGAAGGGGGTGGCCCTGAGGCTGGAGCTGTCCCCGCTCTGGACGGAGGGCGACCGGGCCTGGCTGGGGAGCGTGGTGGAAAACCTGGCCTCCAACGCCCTGCGCTACGGTAGGCCCGGCGGCGTGGTTACGGTGAAGCTGGCCAAAGAGGGCAGATGGGCGGCCCTGACGGTGGACAACGACGGAGAGAACATTCCGGAGCGGGAACTGCACCGGCTCTGGCGTCCCTTCTATCGGGGGGACCAGAGCCGCAGCCGGGACACCGGCGGCACCGGCCTGGGTCTGGCCATCGTGAAAGCGGCGGTAAAAGCCCATAGGGGAGACTGCGCCGTGTCCAACCGGGACGGCGGCGTAACCTTCCGGGTGTGGCTGCCCGGCTTGCAAAGCGCCCAGTGATGTGGTATGATACCTTCACCATAAAGAGATTGTGAGGGATTACCCATGGGATTTAACCGCCCGGAGGCAAAATATCGGGCCAGAATGGCCATGCAGGGTGCCTACCCGCACCCCATGCTGGTGACGCTGGTATATGTGCTGCTCACCGGCGTCATTACCAATGTGATCATGTTCTTTGTGTCTGATCCGTTTAGCACCGCCTACCTGTACATACTGGACGGGGCGGATGTGGATGAGGTCTACCGCTATATCCTGACCGGCCCCCGGGTGACGGTCTATCTGCTGGTGCAGTTGCTGATCACGCTTTATCTGTGGGTCATGCAGTTCGGCTATACCGCCTACGGCCTGGGTCTGGCCCGGCGGACGGGGCCGGGCTATCGCACCCTGCTGGAGGGCTTCCTCAACCTGGGCAAGGCCCTGCTGGTCAGCTTCCTCACCGCCCTGTTTGTCGTTCTGTGGGGCCTGCTGGGCATGGTGCCCGGCATTGTGCTCACCTTCCTGGGGGCCCTGATGGGACCGCTGGGTCTGGGCCTTGTGATTTTGGGTATGGTTGGGATGATCGGCGGCGGTGTTGCCCTGGAGGTCGTCATGTCCTACCGGTACCGACTGGCCATCTACTATCTGCTGGACCACCCCGATATGGGCGTTCTGGAGTCCATTTCCAACAGCAAGCAGACCATGAAGGGCAAAAAGATTGACCTGTTTGTGATGGACCTGTCCTTCCTGGGCTGGCTGATTCTCTCCGTATTCACCCTGGGCATCCTGGGCCTGTGGGTATCGCCCTACCTGTGCGCCAGCGAGGCCAACTTCTACCACTGGGCGGTGAACGGCGTGTTCCCCGGAGATGATGGCGTTGGGAATCCCTCCTTCGGCGGCCAGCTCCCCGGCGGCCCCACCTCCGGCGGACCGGACTCCGACAGCTCCGGCCCCTCCGACACCTATCACAGCCCCTACGGCGACTGACGGCAAAAAACGCCGGACTGCCTGTTTTGGCAGTCCGGCGTTTTTCCTTTATTCCAGCACCGCGCCTCTGGCGGCGGAGGTGACCAGCTTGGCGTACCGGGCCAGATAGCCGGTTTTGACCTTGGGCTCGGGACACACCCACTTGGCCCGGCGGGCGGCCAGGGTGGCCTCGTCCACGTTCAGCGTGATGGAGCAGCTGGGGATGTCGATGGAGATGATGTCCCCCTCCTCCACGAAAGCGATGGGACCGCCCTGGGCGGCCTCGGGGCAGACGTGGCCGATGGAGGCGCCCCGGGTGGCGCCGGAGAACCGGCCGTCGGTGATGAGGGCCACGCTCTCCCCCAGGCCCATGCCGCAGATGGCGGAGGTGGGGTTGAGCATCTCCCGCATGCCGGGGCCGCCCTTGGGACCCTCGTACCGGATCACCACCACGTCGCCGGAGACGATCTTACCCTCATAGATGGCGGAGATGGCCTCCTCCTCGGAGTTGAATACCCGGGCGGGGCCGGTGTGGCGCATCATCTCGGGGGCCACGGCGGAGCGCTTCACCACGCAGCCCTCGGGGGCCAGGTTGCCCTTGAGCACCGCAATGCCGCCGTCGGCGGAATAGGGGTTTTCGATGGGCCGGATCAGCTCGGGATTCCGGTTGACCACACCCTCCAAATTCTCCTCCAGGGTCTTGCCGGTGCAGGTGAGCACGCTGGTGTCCAGCAGGCCCTTCTTGGTCAGCTCCTTCATGACGGCGTACACGCCGCCGGCGCCCTCCAGATCCTCCATGTAGGTGTCCCCGGCGGGGGCCAGGTGGCACAGGTTGGGGGTTTTGGAGGAGATCTCGTTGGACATATCCAGGTCCAGCTCAATGCCGCACTCGTGGGCGATGGCGGGCAGGTGGAGCATGGTGTTGGTGGAGCAGCCCAGGGCCATGTCCACCGTCTCGGCGTTGTGGAAGGCGGCCTCGGTCATGATGTCCCGGGGCTTGATGCCCTGGCGCACCAGTTCCATGATCTGCATGCCGGCGTGCTTGGCCAGCCGCAGCCGGGCGGACCACACGGCGGGGATGGTGCCGTTGCCCCGCAGGCCCATGCCGATGGCCTCGGTGAGGCAGTTCATGGAGTTGGCGGTGTACATGCCGGAGCAGGAGCCGCAGGTGGGGCAGGCGTTGTTTTCATAGTCCTCCACGCCCGCCTCGTCCAGCTTGCCCGCCTTGTAGGCGCCTACCGCCTCGAACATATGGGAGAGGCAGGAGCGGCGGCCGTCGTTGAGCCGGCCGGCCAGCATGGGTCCGCCGGAGCAGAAGATGGTGGGGATATTCACCCGGGCGGCGGCCATCAGCAGGCCGGGCACGTTCTTGTCACAGTTGGGGATCATCACCAGACCGTCGAACTGGTGGGCCAGGGCCATGGCCTCGGTGGAGTCGGCGATCAGGTCCCGGGTTACCAGGGAGTATTTCATGCCGATGTGGCCCATGGCGATGCCGTCGCACACGGCGATGGCGGGAAACTCCACCGGAGTGCCTCCGGCGGCCCGGACGCCGGCCTTCACCGCCTCGGCGATTTTGTCCAGATTCATATGTCCGGGCACGATCTCATTGTAGGAACAAACCACCCCGATGAGGGGGCGCTCCAGCTCCTCCTTGGTGTAGCCCAGAGCGTAAAACAGGGAGCGGTTGGGGGCGCGCTCCACCCCTTTGGTCACATTATCGCTGCGCATGGCAAGCCCTCCTTGCGGATTATTCGTCGGAGTTTATTATAGCGCAGCAATGTGTGAAAAGAAAGATAGCTGTGATACAATCTTGCACAATTATGTGTCCAATACAAAATAGGCCAGCTGGCAGCTCTGGGGGTCGTAGATTGCTATGGTGCAGTTGAGGGGGAAGTCCCGGCTGTGTCCAGCCGGAGAGCGGTCAGAATACCAGTACCAGCCCTGGCTTGGAACCGTGTAGTCCAGCCCCTGGCCGGCCAGCAGGGAGAGGATGGATTCCATCACAGTGGCGGGCAGCTCGTCCAGAGGCAGGGTCTGCCAATCCGTCCGTCCGGCCAGCTCCTCCGCCAGAGCCGCCCCGTTCTCCGGGGTGAAGGCCAGGATCAGGCAGGAGGTTCCATCCCCATGAAAGCCCCCGTGGGTGTCGATGTTGGTGAGCACATCCCCGGCGGGCAGGGACAGGTCCAGCGCCTGGGCTGCCTCTTTTGCGGGAGAGGCGGAACAGGCCGTCAGCAGGAGTACCGGCAGGAGCAGCAGCAGTCGTCTCAGCATGGGCAAAGCCCCCTTTCTGCCCAACAGGATACCACAGGTTATATCATAAATCAATTAATATTTATTGAAAAACAATATCTTAAGAAAAACGTAAGGGCCGCTAGAACAGGCGGCCCTTATGTTTTTCGGTCAGGCGATGGTGAACTGGGCGTATGCCATCTGCTTATCGTAGTCTCCGCTGTCCCGGAAGTCCGTGATCTCCTTGCCCAGCCGGTAGGTGCCGGCGGGGAGGGAGCCGTAGAGCCAGTCCCAGTCCACCGTCCACTGGACGGAGTCCTCCATGGGGATGGCCCAGGCCTCTGCGGTCCACGCCACGTCGTACTCCCGGGGAAGCTGCTCCACCGCAGTCCAGCTTTCTCCCTCCAGAACCTCCAGGCTGTAGTAGCTGCCGGTCTGCAGCTCTCCGGTAGGGGAGCCGCCGGACTGAGTGCAGGTGAGGGTAAGGCCGGTGGGGGACACGTCCTCAGCAGTGAGGGTAATCCCCCAGTCGTATTCCCCTTCTGTGGGGCTGGATGTTGTCGGGGTGGGGCTTTCTGCTGCAAGGGGCGTGGTCTCGGCCTGGGGCGGCTGGGCCGCCGTACCCTGGGCGCAGCCCGCCAGGGTGAGGGCGGCGGCCAGCGCCAGGGCCAGCGTGGTATGCTGCTTCATAGTCTGTCCCTCCTTTGCCCTTTGGACGAAACCGCATGGGAAAAGTTCCATAAAAGCAGGGCTCCGGAGGATTCCGGAGCCCTGTCTGCGGTCTGTTCTTTAGTTGGAGGCGGTATCCAGGTCCTGGTCGCCGCCCCAGATCATGTTGCGGCGCAGCTCCTCGCCCACGATCTCCATCTGGTGCTTCTTGAGCTGGGCACGCTTGGAGTTGAAGAAGGTGCGGCCGTTCTTGTTCTCGGCGATCCACTTGCCGGCGAAGGTGCCGTCCTGGATGTCGGCCAGCACGGCCTTCATGTTCTTCTTGGTCTCCTCGTAGGGGAGCACACGGGGGCCGGAGACATACTCGCCGAACTCAGCGGTATCGGAGATGGAGTAGTTCATGGCCGCCACGCCGCCCTTGTTGATCAGGTCGATGATCAGCTTCATCTCGTGGATGCACTCGAAGTAGGCGTTCTCGGGCTCGTAACCGGCCTCCACCAGGGTCTCAAAGCCGCAGCGCATCAGGTCCACCACGCCGCCGCACAGCACGGCCTGCTCGCCGAACAGGTCGGTCTCGGTCTCGTCGTGGAAGGTGGTCTCCATCACGCCGGCCCGGGCGCCGCCGATGCCGGCGATGTAGGCCAGGGCGATCTTGTAGGCGTTGCCGGTGGCGTTCTGCTCCACGGCCACCAGGCAGGGCACGCCCTTGCCGTTGACATAGGTGGAGCGGACGGTGTGGCCGGGACCCTTGGGAGCGGCCATGAACACATCCACGCCGGCGGGGGGAACGATCTGCTGATAGCGGATATTGAAGCCGTGGGCGAAGGCCAGGGCCTTGCCCTCGGTCATGTAGGGGGCGATGTCCTTCTTGTATACCTCGGCCTGGACCTCGTCGTTGATGAGGAGCATCACGATATCGCCCCACTGGGCGGCGTCAGACACGGTCTTGACCTGCAGGCCGGCCTTCTCGGCCTCGGCCCAGCGCTTGGAGCCCTGACGCAGGCCCACGCAGACGTCGCAGCCGGAGTCCTTCAGGTTGAGAGCGTGGGCGTGGCCCTGGGAGCCGTAGCCGATAATGGCGATCTTCTTGCCGTTCAGGTAGGACAGGTCGCAGTCCTTCTCGTAATACATCTTAGCCATACACTTTGCACTCCTTTATGATATGCTGTGGATCTTTGTCCCCGATGATAGCACAGCGGGGAGAAAAAGAATGATACGCATGATACAATCTCAAAAAGTTTTCCAAGGGGCGCTTACAGGAAGTTCTTGCCCAGGTTGAACTCGGCCTGCTCCTTGTTCTCATCGCTGATGGTGTAGGCGCCGCGCTCCAGGGCCACCATGCCGGTGCGCACCAGCTCCAGGATGCCGAAGGTCTCCAGCAGCTTCTGCATGGCCTCGGCCTTGGTCTCGTCGCCGATGAGGGCCAGGGTGAGGGATTTGAGGGATACGTCGATGATGGAGGCCCGGAAGATGTTGGCAATCTGGATGACCTCGTTGCGGATATCGTGGGTTTCGGCCTTCACCTTGAACATGACCAGCTCCCGGCGGATGGACCGCTCGGGCAGCAGCTCCTGCACGGAGTAGACGGGGAACTGCTTGCGCAGCTGGTTCATGATCTGCTCGATCATGGGGGCGTCGGCCATCACCTCGATGGTGATACGGGACACGGTGGGGTCGTCGGTGGTGCCCACCGCCAGGGACTCAATGTTATACCCCTTCCGGGAGAACAGCCGGGACACCTGGCTCAGCACGCCGGCGGAGTTTTCCACCAGCACCGAGAGGGTACGGCGGATGGCATTGGGTTCATTCATGTTCCACGCCCTCCTTTAATCCAAAATGAAGTCGGTGACCGGGGTGCCGGCGGAGACCATGGGGTGGACCATGGCGTCCTTGTCGATAGCGCACTCGATCACATAGGGCTTGCCGGCGGCCACCGCCCGGCGGAAGGCGGCCTCAAACTCCGGCTGGGTGGCGGCCCGCTCTCCCTGGATGCCGTAGGCCTCCGCCAGCTTGACAAAGTCGGGGCCCCGGTCCAGATCGGTCTGGGAGAAGCGCTTGTTGTAGATCAGGTTCTGCCACTGGCGGACCATGCCCAGGGTGCGGTTGTTGAAGATCACGGTGATCACCGGGATGTTGTAGTGCTCGGCGGTACACAGCTCATGGCAGTTCATGCGGAAGCAGCCGTCGCCGGTGCACTGGACCACCACCTTGCCCGGGTTGCCCACGCTGGCCCCCATGGCGGCCCCCAGGCCGAAGCCCATGGTGCCGAAGCCGCCGGAGGTGATGAACTGGCCGGGGCGGGAGAAGTGGTAGTACTGGGCGCACCACATCTGATGCTGGCCCACGTCGGTGGCGATGATGGCGTCCCCGTCGGTGACGGCCTGGATGGTCTCCAGGATCTCGTGGGGGTGGAGGATCTCGTCCTTCTTCAGGGGGACCTCCTTCTGGGAGAACACCCACTGCTTCCACTCGGGGTAGTCGTGGGCGGGCAGCTTGGCGTTGAGCAGCTCCAGCACCCGGCGGGCGTCGCCGATGATGTGGTGGTCGGTGACCACGTTCTTGTCGATCTCCGCCCGGTCGATGTCGATATGGACAATCTTGGCGTTGGGGGCGAAGGTGGCGGGATCGGTGGCCACCCGGTCGGAGAATCGGCAGCCGACGGCGATAAGCAGGTCGCACTGGTCGCTGGCGTGGTTGGAGGCGTGGGAGCCGTGCATGCCGATCATGCCGGTGAACAGCCGGTGGTTGCCCGGGCAGGCGCCGCCGCCCATGATGGTGGAGGCCACCGGAGCGTTGAGGGTCTCAATGAATTTGCGGAACTCAGGCACCGCGCCCCGGGAGCGGATCACGCCGCCGCCCACCAGCACCAGAGGCCGGCGGGCCTCCTCGATCATGTCCAGCAGGGTCTGGATGTCCCCGGCGTCGGGCTCGGGGGCCTTCAGCTCGTGGCTGGCCCGGCGGAGCATGGCCCCCAGGCGGCCGTGGTTGGCGTGCTCGGACAGGGGCAGGCGCTCATATTCCGCCTCAGCGGCGGTGACGTTCTTGGCGATGTCCACCAGCACCGGGCCGGGCCGGCCGGACCGGGCGATGGCAAAGGCCTCCCGGAGCACGTCGGCCAGTTGGTTGGGGTCCTTCACCAGGTAGTTGCACTTGGTGATGGGCATGGTGATGCCGGTGATGTCCACCTCCTGGAAGGAGTCCTTGCCGATGAGGTTCTCACTGACGTTGCAGGTGATGAACACCACGGGGGAGGAGTCGTAGTAGGCGGTGGCGATGCCGGTGGTCAGGTTGGTGGCGCCGGGGCCGGAGGTGGCGAAGCACACCCCCACCTTGCCGGTGGCCCGGGCGTAGCCGTCGGCGGCGTGGGAAGCGCCCTGCTCATGGGCGGTGAGGATGTGGCGGATCTTGTCCTTATAGCCGTGCAGCTCAAACTCGTCGTATACATTTAATATGGTGCCGCCGGGGTAGCCGAATACCGTGTCCACCCCCTGCTCCAGCAGGCATTCCATCAGGATCTGGGCTGTTTTCATTCTCATGGGTTGGATGACCTCCTTTGACTGGAATAAAAAACATGGCGGCCTCGTCCCATAGGACGAAGCCGCCATGACACTCCGTGGTACCACCTAACTTCGCGGGGCAAACCCGCGCACTCTTGCCCCGATAACGGAGGGTGACCGTCCCCGCCTACCTGTGCTTTCAGCGGAACTGCTCCCGGGTGACCTTCCAAAGCGGCCTCACGGGAGCTTACACCAGCCGCTCCCTCTCTGCGCTTGCGCGCCGCCCGTACTCTCCCGGTCATCGCCTTTTGCCTTCGTAATCTTACGAAAGATAGATTTACAAAATATGATAAGCGTCCCCACCCGGTTTGTCAATGCGGTAAGGCGGGATTTTTGAACTTCTACATTTTAAACAAGTAAAGTGCTCTGGAAGCCTTGAAAATCTGCCGATCCATCAAAATTTAAACTGGGCAGTCTGCTGGAAAAGAGTCCCGGTTTTTGAGGCGGGAAGAGTGGAAAAGAAACAAAACTGAGCAGTTCAGCGAAAAAAGTCAGAAAAATGTTAGATTTATCTAGACAATTTCAAGCGATTGCGATATGATTATTCTGTTTGAAATACCGGTCAAACAACTCAGAAAAATGACCCGTGTGTGGGCCAGATTTGCGAGGTGGACCTATGAAGCAAAGCTTTTATGGCGGCGTGCACCCCCATGACCGGAAGGAGTTGGCACGCCACAAGGAGATTGCGCCGCTGAGCGCGCCTCCCAAGCAGGTGGTCATCGCCATGGCGATGCATATCGGCGCTCCCTGCAAGCCCATTGTGGCGGTGGGTGACCACGTCAAGGTGGGCCAGAAGATCGGCGAAGTGGCCGGTCTGGGCGCTCCCATCCACGCCTCGGTTTCCGGCGAGGTGAAGGCCATCGAGCCCCGTCCCTACGTGGGCGGCGGCAAGATGATGTCGGTGGTGATCGAGAACGACTTCCAGGATACCTGGGGGAGCGAGCTCCAGCCCCACGACGACTACACCAAGCTGAGCACCGACGAGATCGTCAACATCGTCAAGGAGGCCGGCATCACCGGTATGGGCGGCGCCGGATTCCCCACCCATGCCAAGATCAGCTCCGGTATCGGCAAGGTGGACACCATCATCCTCAACGGCGCCGAGTGTGAGCCCTACATCACCGCTGACCACCGGCTCATGCTGGAGCAGGGCGAGCGGGTCATCGGCGGCGCCCGGATCCTGATACAGGCCTTTGGCCTGAAGAGCGCCGTTATCGGCGTGGAGGCCAACAAGGAGGACGCCATCGAGCACCTGAAGAGCCTGGTGGGCGGTAAGGGGGACGTGATTGTGGAGTCCCTGCGCACCCGCTATCCCCAGGGCGCTGAGAAGCAGCTCATCCAGCGCATCACCGGCCGGGAGGTGCCGCCCGGAGGCCTGCCCGCCCATGTGGGCTGCGCGGTGTTCAACGTGGGCACCGCCGCCGCGGTGTATGACGCCGTGGTGTCCGGAAAGCCTGTGACCCACCGTGTACTTACCGTTACCGGCGACGCCATTCAGGAGCCCAAGAACCTGCTGGTACCCCTGGGCACCTCCTTCCAGTACCTCATCGACGAGGCCAAGGGCTTCAAGGAGGACCCCGACCGTGTCCTCACCGGCGGCCCCATGATGGGTATTGCCCAGTACAACCTGGATGTGACGTGCATCAAGGGCACCAACGCGGTGCTCTGCCTCACCAAGCGGGAGGCCGCTCCCGTGGTGGAGGAGGAGGTCTGCCTGCGCTGCGGCCGCTGCGTCAACGTCTGCCCCATGCACCTGACCCCCGTGTACATGCACCTGTACGCCGAGAAGGGCATGTGGAAAGAGGCGGAAGCCCTCAATGTCATGGACTGCATCGAGTGCGGTTCCTGCAACTACATCTGCCCCGCCCGCATCCATCTGGTCCAGTCCTTCCGGGTGACCAAGGGTGAGCTGCGGAATCTGGCGGCCAAAGAGAAAGCGGCGAAGGAGGCGGCCAAAGCATGAACGACGTGAAAAAGCTGAATCTGACGGTGGCTTCGTCCCCCCACGTGGCCTCTCCCATCGACACCCAGAACCTGATGCGGGATGTGCTCATCGCCCTGGTGCCCGCCCTGGTGTTCGGCGTGGTGTTCTTCGGCCCCCGTGCTCTGGTGGCCACCATCATCTCCGTGCTGGCCTGCGAGTTCTTTGAGTGGGGCTATCGCAAGCTGATGCACAAGTCCATGGCCAACAAGGACCTGTCCGCCGCCGTCACCGGCGTGCTGCTGGCCTTTGTGTGCGCCCCCACCCTGCCCTACTGGATGCTGATCATCGGCGACTTCTTCGCCATCGTGGTGGTCAAGCAGCTCTTCGGCGGCCTGGGCCAGAACTTCATGAACCCCGCCCTGGCCGGCCGTGCCTTCCTGATGCTGTGCTACCCTGTGGCCATGACCACCTGGGTGGTGCCCGGCATCGGCACCGACAAGTGGGCCGGCCTGCTCTCCGGCTCGGTTACCATGACCGGGGCCGACGTGGTCACCGGCGCCACCCCCCTCTCCGCCGACTTTATGCAGGGCGGCCTGCTGCCCGACGTGTCTCTGCTGGACGCCTTTGTGGGCAACGTGGGCGGCTGTATCGGTGAGATTTCCGCCCTGGCTCTGCTGGCGGGCGGTCTGTACCTCATCGCCCGGGGCGTGATCCGGGCCCGCATCCCCGTGGCCTACATCGCCACCGTGGCGGTGCTCACCTTCCTGTTCCCCATGGGCGGCAACGACCGGCTGACCTGGATGGCCTATCAGCTGTTCACCGGCGGCCTGTTCCTGGGCGCCTTCTTCATGGCCACCGACTATGTCACTAGCCCCGTCACCAAGAAGGGCGAGGTCATCTTCGGCATCGGCTGCGGTCTGCTGACCGTGTTCATCCGCTACTTCGGCGGCTACCCCGAGGGCGTGAGCTACTCCATCCTGATCATGAACTGCTGCGTGTGGCTCATTGACAAGGTGGGTAAGCCCAACCGCTACGGCGTGACCAAGGAAATGAAGGCTGCCGCCAAGGCCGCCAAAAAAGCCGGGAAGGAGGGCTAAACCATGAGCGAAACTGCAACCAAGAAGAAAGAGCCTGGGATGGCCACTCTGGTCATCGTGCTGTTTGCCATCTGTGCGGTGACGGCCCTGTTGCTGGGCCTGACCAACTATGTGACCAAGCCCTTTATTGATGAGAACGCCCGGCTGAAGCAGGAGAAGGCTATGTCCGACGTGCTCCCTGCCGACAGCTATACCGAGGTCACCGACCAGTACACCGGCGGCGACCCCACCGTGCTCAACGTCTATGACGCCGGGGAGGCCGGCTATGTGGTGCAGGTCAAGCCTGCCACCTCTTTCAGCGGCAACCTGACCGTAATGGTGGGCGTGGGCGCCGACGGCGCCTGCACCGGCATCTCCATCACCAGCAGCGGTGAGACCTCCGGCCTGGGTTCCAATGCCAGCAAGCCCGCCTTTGCCGACCAGTTTGTGGGTAAGACCGGCGAGGTCAAGGTGACCAAGGACGGCGGCGAGATCAACGCCATCACTGGCTCCACCATCACCTCCCGCGGCGTGTCCGAGGCCGTTACCAGCGCCATCGCCGCCGCGGCCAGCATGGGCTAAGGAGGTAAGCGAAGATGAATGTAAAGAATCAACTGCGTGACGGCCTGTTCTTCCAGAACCCCGTTACCGTCCAGCTGCTGGGCATGTGCTCGGTGATGGCCATTACCACCACCCTGTTCAACGGCCTGGGCATGGGCGTGTCCGTGCTGGTCATCCTGACTCTGGCCAACATCATCATTGCCCTTCTGCGCAAGATCATCCCCAACAATATCCGTATCGCCTGTTTTATCGTGGTTATCGCCGGCTTCGTGACCATCGTTGACCTGTGCCTGCAGGCCTTCCTGCCGGACCTGTCCTCCAGCCTGGGCCTGTTCATCCCCCTGATCGTGGTGAACTGTATCATCCTGGGCCGGGCCGAGGCCTTTGCCTACAAGAACGGTCCTGCTGCCTCCGCTCTGGACGGTATTTTCCAGGGCCTGGGCTACACCATGGTGCTGGTCATCATGTGTGTGGTCCGTGAGCTGCTGGGCAACGGCACCTTCGGCGGCGGCATCCTCAACGGCGGCGAGGGCATCCGCATCATTCCCGAGGGTATCCCCGCTCTGGGCATGATCCTCCCCGTGGGCGGATTCCTGACCCTGGCCTGCGTCATCGCCGCCATGCAGTACATCCTGAACAAGCCCAAGAAGGACGAGAAAAAGACTGAGGAGGTGGCCAAGTAATGGAATGGAAGGATCTTTTTACCATTGCACTGGGCGCCGTCCTGGTCAATAACTTTATCGTATCCCAGTTCCTGGGTATCTGCCCCTTCATGGGCGTGTCCAAGAAGATTGAGACTGCTTCCGGCATGGGCCTGGCGGTTATCTTCGTCATGGGTCTGGCCTCCGCCATCTGCTGGCCCATCAACGCCCTGATCCTGGTACCCCTGAAGCTCACCTTCATGCAGACCGTGACCTATATCCTGGTTATTGCCTCTCTGGTGCAGTTCATCGAAATGTTCCTGAAGAAGGCCATGCCCTCTCTGTATGAGGCTCTGGGCGTGTACCTGCCCCTGATCACCACCAACTGCGCCGTGCTGGGCGTGGTGCTCCAGAACACCCAGAACAGCTACAACTTCATTGAGAGCGTGGTGTACGGCGTCACCGGCGGTATCGGCTTCCTGCTGGTCATCGTGATCTTCGCCAGCATCCGGGAGCGGATGGAGTTCTCCGAGTGCCCCAAGGCCTTTGAGGGCTTCCCCATCGCCCTGATGTCCGCCGGCCTGGTGGCTCTGGCCTTCATGGGCTTCTCCGGCCTGAAGGTCTTTGGTTAAGGGAGGCGGAAGAGAATGAATACTGTTATTTTTGCTGTGGTGGTCCTGGCTGTGCTGGGCGCCATCTTCGGTCTGGTGCTGGCCATCGCCGCCAAGGTGTTCGCCGTGGAGGTGGACCCCCGTGAGGAGGCCATCCTGGGCTGCCTGCCCGGCGCCAACTGCGGCGGCTGCGGCTTCCCCGGCTGCTCCGGCTATGCCGCCGCCGTGGTGAAGGGCACCGCTCCCGTCAATGCCTGCGCCGCCGGCGGCGAGGCGGTGGCCGCGCAGATCGGTGAGATCATGGGCGTGGCTGTCGGCGCCACTGTGAAGCAGATCGCTCAGGTGCACTGCACCGGCTGCGGCCAGAACTACAAGCAGTACAACTATGTGGGCCTCCACGACTGTGTGGCCGCCTCCAAGCTCCCCGGCGGCGGCGACCTGGGCTGCTCCTACGGCTGCCTGGGCCTGGGCTCCTGTGAGAAGGCCTGTCCCTTTGACGCCATCCATGTCATCGACGGCGTGGCCAAGGTGGACGAGGACAAGTGCAAGGCCTGCAGCAAGTGCGTGGACGTGTGCCCCCGGCACATCATCGCCCTGGAGCCCTACAAGACCAAGCGTCACGTCACCATTCCCTGCTCCTCCCACGACAAGGGTGTGGACGCCCGGAAGGTGTGCGACAACGGCTGTATCGGCTGCTCCCTGTGCGCCAAGAACTGCCCCAAGGAAGCCATCACCATGGTCAACAACCTGGCTGTCATCGACTACGAGAAGTGCATCGGCTGCGGCATCTGCGCCCAGAAGTGCCCCCGCAAGCTGATCACCGTGGACGGCAAGGTGCCTGAGGTGAAGCCCGCGGCGCCCAAGGCGGCTCCCGCCGCCAAGCCTGCGGCTGAGGAGGCCAAGGCTGAGGCCCCCGCCCAGCCCAAGGAGTAAACAAGAAAAAATCAGGACCTGCAAGTTTTGGCTTGCAGGTCCTGATTTTTTGCCCGGAGGCTTAGTGCTGGCCCAGCTGGAAGGAGGCGCACTCGGTGGAGGCGCACTTGGTGGCGTTGGGCTCGCAGCAGCCCACCTTGATCTCGTTCAGGGTGCAGTAGTTCTGGCCCTGGCAGTGGTGGGCGCAGCTGGACACGGAGCACTTGATGCTGTTGTTAGGGGTCTGATTCATGGAATAATTCCTCCTTACTTCCGTGGTACGCCATTAGTATGGCGGGGAAGGGGGCGAATTATTCACCATCTTTTTTGCCGGCCCGCTCCGGCTCATGGGGCAGGGCTTTGGGGATGAAACGCCGGGCAAAGGAGCCTTTGCCCCGGTTTTTTACGTAAAAATAGCCGATAAAGGAAAAGACCACCGCGCCGATGAAGTTGACGAACAGATCCTTCATGGTGTCCAGAATGCCGATGTCCAGATAGCCCCCCAGCCCAAGCGGATGCTGGGTGCCGTCGGCGGTGACCACAATGACGTCGGTGATGTCGTGGATGGCCACCGGGGTGTTGCCGCCGGTGGGGTCCAGCATGACCGAGCCGATGGAGTGGACGATGGTATCCTTCTGCATGTCCAGCAGGAAGAGCTGGTCCATGGTACACTCGAAAAACTCCCACAGCACGCCGATGGTCATGGAGAAGCAGAAGGCCACCACGGCCAGATAGACGGGGGAGAGGCTGAAGGTAAGCCGCTCGTTGCGGTTGAGAATGTCCAGCAGGGAGAAACCGATGGCGGCGCACAGGAACCCGTTCAGGGTGTGGAGCATGGTATCCCAGTAGGGGAAGGTGACGTAGTAGGCCCGAATCTCCCCCAGGATCTCCGCGGCGAAGATGAACAGGAGAATGATAATCTCCAGCGTGTTGGGGATGTCGATGCGGATCTTCCGCTCCAGAAAGCTGGGCAGGGTAAAGAGAAACAGGGTGAGGACGCACAGAAAGACGTTTTCAAAGTTGCCGTTAAACACCTGGGCGATCAGCATGAGGACCACCAGCAGCCGCAGGATAAAGTAGACGGCGGCCAGTCCGGGATTTCTCCGGACCTGATCCCGGAACTGCCTGCGCCGGTCGGCCCGGCTTTCACGTTGCTTCACAGGTACCTCCTTTACCGGGCGGCAGCCGCCGGCAGCTGCAGGGCGGCAACCCGGCGGTACTCTGCGGCCGACTCCAGAATGCTCTCAGACTCCTCCCTGCGGAGGGGGCGGACGACCCTGGCGGGAGAACCCACCACCAGGCTGCCTGGCGGAATCACGGTGTCCTGGGTGATCAGAGCGCCCGCCGCCACCAGACTGCCCGAGCCGATGACGCAGCCGTTGAGCAGGATCGCTCCCATGCCGATGAGGCAGCGGTCCTCAACGGTGCAGCCGTGGAGAATGGCGGCGTGCCCCACGGTGACGTCCTTGCCGACCAAGACCGGGAAGGACCTGTCGCAGTGGACCACGGCGTTGTCCTGAATATTGGAGCCATCTCCCACCCGGATGGCGGCTTCATCCCCCCGGAGCACCGCGCCGAACCACACGCTGACTTCCGCGCCCAGGGAGACATCTCCCACCAGCGTGGCGTTGTCTGCCACCCGGGCGGAGGGGGTGCAGACGGGGGCCTTGTCCTGATAAGATTGAATCACAGAGACCTTCACACTCCTTAAAGAAATCTGAAAAAATAGTTATACTGCCTCCATTATAGCCCCGGAGCTTGGGGCTGGCAAGTCAAATCTGGGCGTGGCCGGCATAGGATAGGGAGGAGGTGAGCACAATGGATTTGAAGCACAACAAAATCACGGTGGGGGAGCTGATGGATCACCCCAATACCCGGGCGGTGCTCCAGCGGCGGTTTCCCATGGTGGTGAAGCACCCCCTGATGGGGGCCGCCCGGACCATTACATTGGAGCAGATTTTGTCGGTGGCCCAGGCCTATGTACCCCAGAAGAAGATTGACGAGACCCTGAACGAGCTGCGGCGGGCATGACAATTCCGGGGCGGGAGGATGTTTCTCTCCCGCCCCGGTGCCCATCAGGCGGTCCTGCGGCGGGCGGGGGGAAGATACCAGCGCAGCGCGTTGGTGTCCCCGGTCCGCCGCAGCACCAGGGCGGTGAGCAGGGTGTCCGCCCCCCACAGCAGCAGGACGGGGGGCAGCGCCCAGGGGGGAATGGCGCTGACCAGCAGAGTGACCCAGGGGTGGATCACCCACAAGGTCACCACCGCCAGCCCACCCCAGAACAGGCTGAACAGGGGACACACCCGGCCGCCTAAATTCATGGGCAGGTGGGAGTAGTCCCAGAAGGATACCCGGAATACCCGCTGATAAAACAGCCCCGCGCCGTACTCCACCCCGGTACAGGCCAGCGCGGCGGCGGGAAAGAGCAGCAGCGGCTGCTGCCGCACCGTCTCCGGCAGCAGCAGGATGGCCAGGGCCCCCAGCCCGTACACCGGACAGACCGGCAGGAGCAGGCGGCACTTCCGGTCCCGCTTGGGCTCCCTCCGAAGGCGCACATATACCACCTCCACCAGAAACCCCAGAAAGCTGTAAAACAAAAAATACCAGAACCAGGCCAACCTTCGTCCCCCCCCCTTTTTTGTGGCCTTAGCATGAGCGGAGAGAGAAAAATCATGCCATGCAGTTTTTAGCAGGCGGGCCAGTCCATGCGGCCCACAAGGGCCGGCGGGAAAAAGCGTGGAATTTTGTCCATTCTGCTCTTGCCGGAAGGTGGTGAAATATGATACGATAGAAAAAATTCAAAAGGGGTAATGAAGCGTCATGCGGCATCTGATCGACTTTGGAGACCTGACGAGGGCGGAGTGGGAGTCCCTGTACCAGCGGTGCAGTGAGATTATGGACCACCCCGCCGATTTTATGGACGCCTGCCGGGGGCGGGTGATGGCCAGTTTGTTTTATGAGCCCTCCACCCGCACCAATTTTTCCTTTCAGACCGCCATGCTGCGGGTAGGCGGCACGGTGTTCGGGTTTGCCGATCCCAAGTCCACCTCCACCGCCAAGGGTGAGACCCTGAAGGACACCATCAAGATGGTGTCCGGCTACGCCGACGTGGTGGTGATGCGCAATCCCAAGGAGGGCGCCGCCAAGGCCGCCTCGCTCTATTCCGACGTGCCGGTGATCAACGCCGGCGACGGCGGCCACATGCACCCCACCCAGACCACCGCCGACCTGACCACCATTACCCGGCTGCAGGGCGGGGTGGACGGGCTCTCGGTGGGCCTGTGCGGCGATCTGAAAAACGGCCGTACTGTCCATTCCCTCATCAAGGCCCTGGCCAAGTTCAACGGGGTGAAGTTTTACCTGATCGCCCCCCGGGAGCTGGCGGTGCCCGAGTATATCCGGGCCTTTATGAAGGAAAACGGGCTGTGGTTTGTGGAGGTCACCGGCCTGGAGACCGTCATGCCTCAGCTGGACGTGCTCTACATGACCCGCATCCAGCGGGAGCGGTTTGTGGACCCGCTGGAGTATGAGCGGTGCAAGGGCGTGTATGTCCTCAACCGGCGGAAGCTGGACCGGGCCCGGAAGGACCTGCTGGTGATGCATCCCCTGCCCCGTGTGGACGAGATCGCCATCGACGTGGACGACGACCCCCGGGCGGTGTACTTTGACCAGGCCCGGTACGGCATGTTCGCCCGGATGGCGCTGCTCACCGACCTGGCCAACCAGGACCGGAAAAAGGCCGAGCCCGTGGAGATCGGCACCACCCCCGTGTGCTCCAACCCCAACTGCATCACCCAGACCGAGCACTATCTGCCCCCTCTGGTGAAGCAGAACGGCAGTGTGGACTGCTGCGCCTACTGCGACGCCCAGCTGCGGTAAAAAGAGAACAATGAAAATGAGATGCGGGACGGCCGGTGAGCCGTCCCGCATTGTGTTTTTTCAAAAAAGTTTGGGGCCACCTGCGACCTGCCGCCGGTTTTGTCACTCTATATAGGCAGAAGGGCCTTTCAAAAGCAGGGAGGGAGAAGCCATGACAGACCAGGAGCTCATCCGGCTCTATCAGGCCAGGGATCCCCGGGCGGTAGAGGAGACCAGGGCTAAATACGGCGCCTACTGCGGGACCATCGCCCGCCGCCTGCTGACAGATGAGCGGGATGTGGAGGAGTGTCTCAGCGACTGCGCCATGGCGGTGTGGAACGCCATCCCGCCCGCCTGCCCGGAGCACTTCAAGGGCTGGCTGGGAGCTGTGGTCCGCCACCGGGCGCTGGCCATCGGCAGGGCCAACGGCCGCCGGCCGCCCACGGTGGAGGAGAGCGCCCTGGAGCTGGCCGCCTGTCTGGCGGAGGGGGACACCCCCCACAGGCAGCTGGAGGCCAGGGAACTGGGGGAGACCCTCTCCCGCTTTCTCTTTCTGCAGAAGCCGGAGGTGCGCACGGCCTTTTTGCGGCGGTACTGGTATGCCGAAAGCCTGGAGGAGGTGGCCGCCTATATGGGCTGGGGCCTGTCCCGGACCAAGAGCGTGCTCTTCCGGACCAGAAAGCGGCTGGAAATCTATTTGAAACAGGAGGGATATTGATGACGCAGCAGGAGCGGCTTCAGGAGGCATTGGGGTATGTGGACCCGGCCCTGGTGGAGGCGGCGGACTGTCCCCGCCGGAGACGGCCCCTCAGGCTGGGGCGGCTGGCGCTGGCGGCGGCCTGCCTGTGCGCGGCGCTGCTGGGTACGGTGTGGGCGGCCGGCCTGACAGGCGGGTTCCGACTGGTGGAGTTTTTTGAAGGCCTGCGCCTTGAGCATGGGGAAGAGTGCGTCTACGACGGCTATACCCTCTGGGGCGGGGTGACCTTCACCGCGCTGGAGGATTTGCCCCAGGAGGTTTTGGACACGGCCAAAGCCCACCACGCCTCCACGGTGGCGGTGGATGTACACAGCTGGAGCGAGGCGGAGGAGTACTTCGCCCTGGACTTGCCGGAAAATGAGTATCTGGATGGGCTGATTCCCTCCGGTTTCCGGAGCCAGTTGAGCAGCGATCAGGCGGGCCCCACGCTGCTGGAGTGTCAGGCCAGCTATCGCAGCCGCCAAACGCCCGGCCTGCGGGTGAAGGTGAGGATGATGGCCTATACCGAGCGGATGTACCGGCCTGATGACGAGCTGTCCATCAGCGCCCTGTTCCCCGAAGGTACCGAGTTTACCACCCAGGGGTATACCGCAGCCAGCGGTCTGGAGGCCCTGGTGACCACTGTGGAGCTGCCTTCCGACGATCCACGGGGCAGCCGGATGGTGCGGGCCGACTTTGCCCTCAGCGGCGTGTGGTACCAGGTGGAGGCCAGCAGCGGGATCGAGCCGGACCAGGCCCTGGAGGCTGTGGAGGCCGTTCTGGAGGGTTTTGAACGTTAAGAGAGAAAAAATGGGGTATCCTTGACAGAACGTGAAAAAGCGGATATAATAACGTTCTGAAAAAGACGCAGATGGGAAGGAGTACCCCCGCGGAAGGTACAGAGAGGAGCCGGTCTGGTGCAAGGCTCTCCGGCGGTGGGGGGAAGGTCGTCCCGGAGTCCCGCTTCCGAATGCGAGTAAGAGGCGGCGGAATCCTCCCGTTACAGAGGCAATGAGTGTCCCGCAAGGGAAATTCAGGTGGTACCGCGGACTTTACCGGTTCGCCCTGAGCAAAGGCTTGGGGCGGACCGTTTTGTTTTGCCCCGAAAAGGAGTGTGTCAGATGAAAAAAGAACTGCCCAAGGTCTATGAACCCCAGGAGGTGGAGGGCCGGATCTATGAGATGTGGGAGCACAACGGCTGCTTTGAGGGCCGCCGTGACCCCGACAAAAAGCCCTTTACCATTGTGATGCCGCCCCCCAATGTCACCGGCCAGCTCCACATGGGCCACGCCATGGACTGCACCCTTCAGGACATCCTGACCCGGTTCAAGCGGATGCAGGGCTACGCCGCTCTGTGGGTGCCCGGCACCGACCATGCCGGCATCGCCACCCAGATCAAGGTGGAGGAGGAGCTGCGCACCAAGGAGGGCCTGTCCCGTTACGACCTGGGCCGGGAGAAATTCCTGGAGCGGGTGTGGGACTGGAAGCACAAGTACGGCAACCGCATTGTGGAGCAGCAGATGAAACTGGGCTCCTCCTGCGACTGGTCCCGCTCCCGGTTCACCATGGACGAGGGCCTCAGCAAGGCTGTCCGCCACGTGTTTGTCTCCCTGTACAAGAAGGGCTTGATCTATAAGGGCTCCCGCATCATCAACTGGTGTCCCAACTGCGTCACCGCCCTCAGCGACGCCGAGGTGGAGTATCAGGACAAGCCGGGCAACTTCTGGCACATCCGCTACCCCATCCAGGGGGAGGAGGGCCGGTATGTCATCGTGGCCACCACCCGGCCGGAGACCATGCTGGGCGACACCGGCGTGGCCGTCAATCCCAACGACGAGCGGTACAAGGATATTGTGGGCAAGAAGTGCATTCTGCCCCTGGTAGGCCGGGAGATGCCCATTGTGGCCGACGACTATGTGGACATGGAGTTCGGCACCGGCTGCGTGAAGATGACCCCCGCCCACGACCCCAACGACTTTGAGGTGGGTCTGCGGCAGAACCTGGAGACCATCCGGGTGCTGGACGACAACGGCAAGGTGGTGGAGGGCTACGGCCGCTACTCCGGCATGGACCGCTACGAGGCCCGGAAGGCCATCGTGGCCGACCTGGAGGAGCAGGGTTACCTGGTGAAGGTGGAGCCCCACCAGCACAACGTGGGCACCTGCTACCGCTGCCACAACGACGTGGAGCCCCTGATCTCCGCCCAGTGGTTCGTGAAGATGGGCCCTCTGGCCGAGGAGGCCCTGCGGGTGGTGAACGAGGGGGAGGTCAAGTTTGTCCCCGACCGGTTCTCCAAGATCTACACCAACTGGATGGAGAACGTCCATGACTGGTGTATCTCCCGCCAGCTGTGGTGGGGCCATCAGATTCCCGCCTGGACCTGTCAGGAGTGCGGCCATATCACCGTGTCCGAGACCGACCCCACCGAGTGCGAGCACTGCCACTCCAAGCACATCAAGCAGGAGGAGGACGTGCTGGATACCTGGTTCTCCTCCGCTCTGTGGCCCTTCTCTACCCTGGGCTGGCCGGAGGAGACCGAGGACTACAAGTATTTCTACCCCACCGACGTGCTGGTCACCGGCTATGACATCATCTTCTTCTGGGTGGCCCGGATGATTTTCTCCGGCTGCGAGCACACCGGCAAGCCCCCCTTCCACACCGTGTTCATCCACGGCCTGGTGCGGGACGACAAGGGCAGAAAGATGTCCAAGAGCCTGGGCAACGGCATTGATCCGCTGGAGATGGCCAACCAGTACGGCGCCGACGCCCTGCGGTTCAACCTGGTCACTGGCAACTCCCCCGGAAACGATATGCGCTTCTACACCGAGCGGTGCGAGGCCATGCGCAACTTTGCCAACAAGATCTGGAATGCCAGCCGCTTCCTGATGATGAACCTGACCATTGACAAGTGTGAGCTGCCGGACAAGCTGGAGCTGGAGGACAAGTGGATCCTGTCCAAGCTGAACAGCGTCATCCCTGAGATCACCGAGAACATGGAGCGGTACGAGCTGGGCGTGGCGGCCCAGAAGGTGTACGACTTCATCTGGGACTCCTACTGCGACTGGTATATCGAGCTGACCAAGACCCGCCTCCAGGGGGAGGACGAGGACTCCAAGGTGCGGGCCCAGCAGGTGCTGTGCTACGTGCTCACCCAGATTCTCAAGCTGCTGCACCCCTTCATGCCCTTTATTACCGAGGAAATCTGGCAGGCTCTGCCCCATGAGGGGGATTATCTCATGCTCCAGCAGTGGCCGGAGCACCATGTCAACCTGGACTTTCCCGAGGAGGAGAAGGCCATGGAGCTGATCATGGACGCCATCCGGGCCATCCGGGCCAGAAGGGCGGAGATGAACGTGCCCCCCTCCAAGAAGGCCCAGCTGACCATCTCCACCCTGGAGCAGGCGGTGTTCCACCAGGGCATTCCCTTCCTGAAGCGGCTGGCTTACGCCAGCGACGTGCAGGTGGTGGAGGCCACCCGGGAGATGGATACCCAGGGCATGGTCACCGTCACCACCCACGCCGCCCGGCTGTATCTGCCCCTGGCTGAGCTGGTGGACCTGGAGAAGGAGAAGGCCCGCATTGCCAAGGAGCTGGACAAGAACCGCAAGGAGCTGGACAAGCTGGAGAGCAAGCTGAACAACCCCGGCTTTGTGAACAAGGCCCCCGCCCAGGTGGTGGAAGCCGAGCGGGAGCGGGCGGACAAGCTGCGGGCTCTGCTGGTGAAGCTGGAAGAATCAGCCAAAACCTTGGGCTGATAAACAGGCGAAAAACGGCGAAACGCCGCCATCGAATGTGTATGGCGGCGTTTTCGTGTCCATATTGTCACTCTTTGTAACACGGTAGTGGTTGTACTTTTGTCAAAAATCCGGTAAAATACTAAAAAATCTGCGTGACGGTCAGGAAAGGAGGATGGGCTGAATGAAGAAATGGATTCCGCTGCTGGCGCTGCTTCTGCTGCTGGCGGGCTGCACCAGCTCCTGCGGGGAGACAGAGGCCAAAGAGCCCGTCCAGCCGGAGGATAGCCCCAGCGCCCAGGTGAGCGCACAGCCCACCGCAACGCCCACGGCCAGCGCCACGCCCTCCGCCGCCCCCACAGTTGCTCCCAGACCCACTCCGCCGCCCAGGGAGACGGAGGAGGCTGTCACCCCCACGCCTGACCCGGTTCCCACGCCCACTCCGACGCCCACGGCCACGCCTGTTTCCGGGCCCACGGACGAGGAGGTGCTGGCGGCCTACCGGGAGGCCCAGGAGGCCTATTCCTGGTTCCATCTGGCCCCCATGCCCTTTGATCCGGAGGACAGCCGGGAGGTGGACGGGGTGGTGTATTACCGGGTGGACTACCCCGGAATTGACAGCCTGTCCACGCTGCGGGGCTATCTGAAGAGCCTCTTTTCCGATGCCATTGTGGACAGTCTGCTGCCCTATGACGGGGTGCAGTATCTGGACATCGACGGCGTGCTCTATGTCCAGGACGGAGGCCGGGGCGACGATATCTACCGGGGTGCGGAATACACCCAGGTCATGCGGGGAGACAATCCAAACCGCCTGGTGGTGCGGGCCACGGTAGAGGTGGTGGACCCGGAGCAGAACGGCGCGGTGACCGGGAGCGTAACCTATGAGTTTCCCTACGAAAAAGTGGGAGAGCAGTGGATTTTCACCGCTTTTTCCCTGGTGCGTTGATTGCTTCGACAGAATCGGCGGAAGGCATATGATAGTATCGCGGTATACCATTATCTGGTATACCGCGATTTTTTTTGCACAGGAGGGACAAGCCATGGCCATGAACTGCAGGGCGGAGCACCGCACCCTGTATGCCGCCATTGACGGAGAGGTGGATCACCACAGAGCCAGGGAGCTTCTGGCGGAGCTGGACCGGCAGCTGGACCTGGAGCTGCCCCGGAGCGTGACGCTGGATCTGGGCGGGGTCAGCTTCATGGACAGCTCCGGCATTGCCATCCTGCTCCGTGCCCGCCAACGGGTGAGCGCTCTGGGCGGCGCGCTGCGGGTGGTCCATGTGCCGGAGCAGGCGGCCAAGGTGCTGCGGGCGGCCGGTGTGGACAAGCTGATGGATTTGGAATAAGGGGGAAGATACATAATGAAACCGATCAACGAAGCCGTGGTGAGCTTTCTCAGCCGGTCGGCCAACGAGGGCTTTGCCCGCACCACCGCGGCTTGCTTTGCCGCCCAGCTGGACCCCACCCTGGACGAGGTGAACGACATCCGAACGGCGGTGAGCGAGGCGGTGACCAACTGCATCGTCCACGCCTACCCGGACACTCTGGGTCTGGTGACCATGCGCCTGCGGCTGTTTGCCGACAATACGCTGGAGGTCCAGGTGAAGGACAGGGGAGTGGGCATCCCGGACGTGGACCAGGCCCGCCAGCCCATGTACACCACCGGCGGCGCCGAGCGCAGCGGTATGGGCTTTACCATCATGGAGAGCTTTATGGACAAGCTGAAGGTGCGCTCCGTTCCCGGCAGGGGAACCGTGGTGACCATGCGCCGGCGGATCGCCCGCCGGGCGGGGGCCGCGGGGTGAAGGTAGCCGACACCCCGGAGCTGCTGAAGGAAGCCCGCCGGGGGGATAACGAGGCCTGCACCCGGCTTATTGAGGAAAACGGCGGACTGATCTGGTCCATTGTCAAACGCTACTACGGCCGGGGGGTGGAGCCGGAGGACCTGTATCAGCTGGGCTGCCTGGGGTTTCTCAAGGCGGTACGGGGGTTTGACCCTGCCTTTGGCTGCCAGTTTTCCACCTACGCCGTGCCCAAGATTGCCGGGGAGATCCGGCGTTTTCTCCGGGACGACGGGGCGGTGAAGGTGAGCCGGGGACTGAAGGAGCGGGCGGGGACCATCCGGGCGGCCCGGGAGAAGCTGTCCGCCCATTTAGGCCGGGAGCCCACCCTGTCCGAGCTGGGGGCGGAGACCGGCCTGGAGCCGGAGGAGATCGCCGCCGCCGAGGAGGCCAATCTGCCGGTGGCCTCCCTCCAGATGGAGACCGGGGACGGCCTGACGCTGGAGAGCGTGCTGGGTACCGACGGCATGGAGGAGGGCATCGTGGAGCGGGAGTCCCTCCGTACCGCCATCGGCAGCCTGCCTGAGCGGGAGCGGCGGGTGATCCTGCTGCGCTACTACCGGGGCATGACCCAGGAGCAGACCGCCCGGCTGCTGGGGGTCAGTCAGGTCCAGGTCTCCCGCATTGAGCGGCGCACCATGGAGCGGCTGCGCCGCAAGCTGGAGGAGTGAAGGGAGGGGGCGAGCGGCGGCTCGCCCCCTCCCCCCCTTTTGTAGAAAGTGATGGTTGAATCAACCTGGAGAACATGGTAAGCTATAAAAGAATGTGTGTACGCTCCCGCGGGAGCGGGAATAAAAGGAAGTGTACGATGCATGAGAGCGGACAGCCTTTCTGTCTGGCTGGGAAGGGCGATGCTGGCGATTTTTCTGGTGGTGTGCGCCGCGGCGCTGGCGCTGGGCGTCACCCAGGAGAGAGCCTATACTCAGGCATTCCTGCTGGGGCTGGTGTGGGTGGCTGCCGCGCTGTGGCTCCTGCGGCCGCTGTGCCGGCTGACGGCGGAGCTGGGCAGGGTGCGGATCTGGATTGTCCTGACCGTCCTCTGTCTGGCAGTCAAAGGAGCGTGGGTGCTGCTGGTGCAGGTGCCCGTGTCGGGAGACTACGCGGTGTTCTGGGGGTACGCCCAGTCTCTGGCCCGGTCGGAGACCATTGACGGCGGCCGGTATGTGGCCCTGTTTCCCCATATTTTCGGGTATGCCTCCTTTTTAAGCTGGTTTATCCGGGTGCTGGGTCCGCTGCTAATGCTGGCCCAGACCCTCAATGTGATTCTGTCGGTGTGTTCCGGCAGCCTGCTGTTTTTGCTGGGGGAGCGCTGGTGGGGCCTGCCCGCCGGGATTTCCGCCTATCTGTTCTGGATCGCCTGTCCCTCTCAGACTATGTACAACAGCCTGGTGCTGTCTGAGCCGTTGTATACCACCCTGATTTTGCTGTTTCTGCTGCTGGCCACCTGCCTGACCCGGTGGAGCGGCACCCCCCGCCCCGTGCTGCGGGGGGTGCTGTGGGGGGTGGCGGCGGGGCTGCTGCTGCGGTGGATCAACGGCCTGCGGCCCATTGCCGCCATTCTGCTTATCGCCAGCTTTCTGTGGGTGCTGCTGCTGCGGAGCGGCAAGCTGAAGGATGGGGGGACGAGACGGCTGTTTCTCCCCTTCCTGGCGGTGATGACAGTGGTATATCTGGTCACCGGCCCTCTGTGGAACGCCCATATTGCCAGGCGGATCGGGGAGGCGCCCTCCACTACGCCCGGCTACAGCGTGCTGGTGGGCTTCAATCCCGCCTCTGGCGGCCGGTGGAATCAGCAAGACAGCGACACCCTGTTCGGCTACAGCGACCAGCCCGGCGCCACGGCCCAGCAGGCCCAGGCGGCGGCCATGGAGGATGCCAAGGCCCGCATCACCTCAGGCCAGGTGGACTTTATCGAGCTGTTCCGGCAGAAAATCCGCACCTTTTTGGGTTCGGACAACACCTGTGTGGGATACAGTTCTGCTGTTTTACGGCACACCGAGCTGTTTTCCAAGGTCTGCAACAGCTTCTATTATGGTATTGTGCTGCTGTCCCTGGCCGGCGCCGTCCAGATGTGGCGGCGGGGGGCTGGGTCGGCGGCTCTGCTGGCCCCTCTCTATGTGCTGGGTCTGACCTCAGCCCAGATGCTGGTGGAGGTGGCGGGCCGATATCATTACTCCCTCATTCCCATGCTGGTGCTGGTGGCCCAGGCCGGCCTGTGGGATACCGGAACGAGCCAAGCGGCGCATCCGCGCCGGAAACACCAATGAGAAAGAAGGCATGACACGATGGCGGACATTCTTTATATCGTTGTCCCCTGCTACAATGAGGAGGCGGTTCTGCCCGAGACCTCCCGCCGGCTGAAGGAGAAGCTGGAGGGGCTGATGGCGGCGGGGAAGATCGCCCCGGAGAGCCGGGTGCTCTTTGTCAACGACGGCTCCAAGGACAAGACCTGGGAGATCATTTCCCAGCTCCATGAACAGTGCCCCCTGTTTTCCGGCGCGGACCTGACCCGCAACCGGGGGCATCAGAACGCCCTGCTGGCGGGGCTGATGACCGCCAAGGACCGGTGCGACATGGCCATCTCCATGGACGCCGACCTCCAGGACGACATTGACGCGGTGGACGCCATGGTGGAGCAGTATTACGCCGGGTGCGACATTGTGTACGGTGTGCGCTCCTCCCGGAAGAAGGATACCTTCTTCAAGCGGTTTACCGCCGAGGGATTTTACAAGCTGATGAACGCCATGGGGGCGGAGACGGTGTTCAACCACGCCGACTACCGCCTCATGTCCAAGCGGGCCCTGGAAGGGCTGGCTCAGTTCAAGGAGGTCAACCTCTTCCTCCGGGGCATTGTGCCCATGATCGGCTACCGCACCGCCGCGGTGTCCTACGAGCGGGGGGAGCGGTTTGCCGGCGAGAGCAAGTATCCCCTCAAAAAGATGCTCTCCTTTGCCATGGAGGGCATCACCTCCCTGTCGGTAAAGCCCATCCGCATGATCACCGGCCTGGGCTTTGTGGTGTTTCTCATCAGCATCGCCATGCTGATTTACTCCATTGTCCGCTGGGCCATGGGGGAGACCATTCTGGGCTGGGCCAGCCTGATCTGCTCGGTGTGGGCCATCGGCGGCCTGATCCTGCTCTCCCTGGGGGTCATCGGCGAGTATATCGGCAAGATCTATCTGGAGACCAAGGAGCGGCCCCGGTTCCTGCTCCGGGAGGTACTGGAGGACAGAGATGGCAAAGCTGATTGATCAGAGTATCCCCAAGTTTTTGCTGGTAGGGGTGCTGAACACCCTGGTGGGCGCGGGGATCATGTTCCTGCTGTACAATGTGGCGGGCTGGGGCTACTGGCCCTCCACCGCCGCCAATTACCTGGTGGGCGGCGTGGAGAGCTTTTTCCTCAACAAGTACTTTACCTTCCAGAACAAGGAGCGCAGCTGGTGGCAAGTGGTAAAATTTGTCATCACCGTGGCGGTGTGCTGGGTGCTGGCCTATGCCATTGCCAAGCCTCTGGTGCTCCAGGTCCTCTCCGGTCAGAGCGTGAAGATCCAGGAAAATGTGGCCATGCTGGCGGGCATGTGTATTTACACCGGCCTGAATTATTTCGGACAACGGTTCTTTGCCTTTAAGAAGGGGGACAAAAAGGATTAAATTTGCATGAAATCTCCATGACTGCTCTTGCGCGGCGGGGCGGAACGGGGTACAATAAGCCCAGCAAAACCAATGACGAGCCGTAAGGAGGTTATCATATGGCTTTTTTTGACGAACTGAAGGACCGGGCCATGGATCTGGGCCGGGCCGGCGTGGCCAAGTCCAAGCAGCTGGCGGAGATCACCAAGCTGAGCCTGAACAATGCCGGCGAGGAGGACGCCATCCGCAAGGCCTATATTGAGATTGGCAAGCTGTATTACGCCGAGCGGGGCATGGCGGCCGAGCCCGCCTATGTGGCCCTGTGCGAGCGGATCACCGCCGCCAAGATCAACATTGAGGAGAACAAGAACCGCATTGCCGAGCTCAAGCAGGAGGGCAACATCAGCGACGATGAGGCCGCCAGCTATGTGGAGACCAACGTGCCTCCCGAGGAGCCGGTGGGCGGCGAGGACGCCCCGCACAGCGAGGAGATTCCCCCTCAGGAATAAGCAGAAAAAAAGACCGCTGCTCCGCAGCCAATGTCATTAAGTTAGCGGTTTAGCACCGCACAAAAAAATACCACCGTCTATTCCGGATAAATAGACGGTGGTATTTTTTAATATTTAACCAATAAAATAGACAGCTGTGCAGAAAACAGCGCTAAGGGCAATCGTGGGAATCAAAAACAGCAATATGATTTTGACTTTTGGAAATCTTGAACGCTTTTTGAGTTCCCCAAAAAATGTATCTTGATCCAGAAGATAATCATCGGAAAATTCTTTTTGCTCGCTGAGCATAACGGGATTCCTAAATGTATTCAGCCAAAAACTCCAGTTGATTTACCAACTTCTCATATTTAAAAATCCAGTAAGCAAACCGGCTCAAGTCCTTTTGTTCTAAAAGAGAATCTTGTATGTTTTCTATCTGCTCCAGTTGTTTTCCAATACAATTCGTCATTAACGATGTTGGAATGAATTGGTCCTCATATTTGCGGGGATCTTCATAATTCCTAGGGCTTGTTTGAAAAATCAGGAGACTTGTTCTAAGTCAACAGAATTGCAATGGCGGCAAGGTGAACGAAGGCCAAGAAGGAGGTGTCCAGCTTGTCGTATCTGGT